>NZ_JBHYXN010000056.1:0-48794 GCF_042752335.1 Streptomyces sp. NPDC059355
CAGGAGCTGGACGAGCTCGGCGCGGTCCTTCGTCTTCACGTCGAACGCGGCGAAGTGCAGCCGGTCCTGGACGGCGGAGGCGATACCGGCCTGGTGGGTGCCGTGGAAGGTCACCGAGGAGCCGCTGAGCGCGGCCGGGACGGGGTCGCCGTCACCGGTCAGCGCGGCGACGGTGCCGCCCGCCGCGGCGGCGCCGAGCGCGAGCCCGGCACCGCCCCAGCCGAGTACGGACCGGCGCGACGGCCCGCCTGCGGCGGACGCGGCGGCCTCGGCGGAGTCGGCCGGCTCGGCGGCCTCGGCGGCCGAGCCTGTGGTGCTGGTGTCGTCAGACATGGTCCGTACCCCTGATCACGCGTTACTTGGCGACGGCCGCGGCGAGCTTGGACAGCGGCTCGCCGAGGGCGCTGACAGCGTCCGAGAGCTCCTTGCGCTGGTCCTGGCCGACCGTGTCGTAGGCGGTGAAGTCGTAGCCGTTCTTGTCGGCGCGGTACTTGTCGAGCAGCGTGCTCATCGCGGCGAACTGCTTGTCCAGCTCGGCGGAGAGGGCCGGGTCGTTCTTCGCGGCGACCGGCTTCAGCAGCTCGTACGCCTTCTGGGCGCCCTCGACGTTGGCCTTGAAGTCGACCAGGTCGGTGTGGCTGTAGCGCTCTTCCTCACCGGTGACCTTGCCACTGGCGACCTCGTCCAGCAGCTCCTTGGCACCGTTGGCCATCGAGGTGGGGGTGATCTCAGCCTGGCCGACCTTCTTCTGCCAGTCGGTGAGGTCGGTCATCAGCTGGTCGGCGAGCTTCTTCTCGTCGTCGCCGATCTTCTTGTCGGCGAACAGGGCCTTCTCCAGGCGGTGCCAGCCGGTCCAGTCCTTGGCCGGGTCCTGGCCGGCCTCCAGGCCGTCCTCGCGGACGTCGACCTTCGGGTCGATGTCGCCGAAGGACTCGGCGACCGGCTCGGTGCGCTCCCAGCCGATGCGGGACGCGGCGTACGCCTTCTTGGCGGCCTCCAGGTCACCGGCCTTGACCGCGTCCGCGAAGGCCTGTGCCTTGGGGAGGGTCTCGTCGGCCTGCGCCTGCACGTACTTGCGGTATTCGGCGACCGCGGCGTCCAGCTCGGGGCTGCGCTTCTCGGCGGCGCCGCCGGTGGCCTTCACCTTCTGGCGGATGCCGTCGCCCTTCATGCCGGGCTTGCAGGCGAACTCGTAGTCACCGGCCTTGATCTCGGCGGTGATGGTCGCCTTGGTGCCGGGGCCGATGTTCTCCCGCTCGGCGACGATCCGGTCGTCCGGGAAGAGGACGTACAGCTCGGTGACCTTGGAGCCCTTGTTCTCGACCTCGATGGAGACCTTGCCGGCCGGGAACTCGGTCTTGGAGAGCTCACAGGCGGTGTCGGAAGCCGCGACCTTGATCGTGCCGTCGCCGCCGGCGCTCTTCTCGGCGCAGCCGGTGACGGCGGTCAGCGCTGCCACGGCGGCGACCGCGGTGAGGACGGTGAGGCGGGCGGGACGCATGCGTGCTCCTGGCTGTCTGGCGTTCGGCAGACGGCCGCCCCGATCGGGAGGGCGGCCGGTGAGGCGAACCTAACTTAACCGAGGCTTACCTGACTCATACCCGCGCGTCCAGTGATTCAGCGCACACGCCGGGCCGCCGGACACGGGGCCGTCACGGAGCCTCCAGGGCCAACCCATGGAATGGTCAAGCGGAGGTCAAGCCGGTGCGGTCGTTCCGCATGGCGGAACGGTCCTCGGCCCGCAGCGCGGAACGCTCCTCGTCCCGTACGGGGACCACAAGCGGAACCCCGGTGCGCGGATGGGGCAGCACTTCCACCGGTTGTCGGTAGACCCGGCTCAGCAGCTCGTCCTCGAACACCTCGGCCGGGGGCCCGTCCACCGCGATCCGCCCGTCGTGCAGGACGGCGGCCCGGTCGGCGTACGCGGCGGCCAGGCCCAGGTCGTGCAGGACGACGACGACCGCGTCCCCGGCCGCGGCCCGCTCCCGGCAGATCCGCAGCACCAGCTCCTGGTGGCGCAGGTCCAGGGCCGCGGTGGGTTCGTCGAGCAGCAGCAGCGGAGCCCGCTGGGCCAGTACGCGGGCCAGCGCGACCCGGGCCCGTTCACCGCCGGAGAGCGCCGAGAAGGGGCGGGCGGCGAAGCCGGCCACCTCCGTGGCGGCCATCGCGGCGGCCACCGCCTCCTCGTCGGAGTCGGCGAGCGGGGTGCCGGCCCAGGGGGCGCGGCCCATCCGTACGACGTCCGCGACCGGGAACGGGAAGGACATCTGCGCCGACTGGGGGAGTACGGACCGGCGCAGGGCCAGCTCCGGGGCCGCCCAGTCACCCACCGGCCGCCCGTCGATCCGTACGAGCCCCCCGGCGGCGGGCAGGTCGGCCGACAGGGCGGCCAGCAGCGTGGACTTGCCGGCGCCGTTCGGGCCGACCAGGGCCAGCACCTCGCCGGCCCGGGCGCTCAGGTCGATCCCGGCCAGCACCTCGCGGTCGCCGAGGCGGACACGCAGGCCGACCGCCTCGGCGAAGGCGGCGCCGGGGGCCGGCCGGGCGGGGATGCCGCGCCTGCCGCGCCGCAGGAACGGGATGCTCATGCCCAGCCCCCCTGCTTGCGGCGGGTCCGGCGCAGCAGCCAGAAGAAGAAGGGGCTGCCGATCAGCGCGGTCAGCACCCCGAGCGGCAGCTCGGCGGGCCTGGCGATGGTCCGGGCGGCCAGATCGCCCGCGAGCAGGACCACGGCTCCGGCCAGCGCGCTGCCGGGGACCAGGAAGCGGTGGCCGGGTCCGTTCGCCATGCGCAGCAGGTGCGGGACGAGCAGCCCGACGAAGGTGATGATGCCGGCCACGGCGACGGCGGCCGCGGTGAGCAGCGCGACGACGAGGATGAGCGCGAGGCGCAGCCGCTCCACGTCCACGCCGAGGTGGCGGGCGGGGCGTTCACCGAGGGAGAGCAGGTCCAGCTTGCGGGCGTGGAAGGGGGCGATCAGCAGGCCGGCGAGCGCGCAGGGCAGGACGGCGAGCACCTTGGGCCAGGTGGCCTGGGCGAGGGAGCCGAGCTGCCAGAAGGTGATCTGGTTGACCTGGCCGCTGTCCGCGAAGAAGACGAACAGGCCGATCAGGGCGCCGGCGAAGGCGTTGACGGCGATGCCGGTGAGGATGAGCGTGACGACCTCGGTCCTGCCGCCGTTGCGGGAGAGGAGGTAGACGGAGCCGACGGTGACCAGTCCGGCGGCGAACGCGCAGGCGGTGATGGTCCAGTTGCCGAAGAAGCTGAGGCCGAGCCCGATGGCGGCCACCGCGCCGACGGCGGCGCCCGCGGAGATCCCGATGACGCCGGGCTCGGCGAGCGGGTTCCCGAACACCCCCTGCATCAGGGCCCCCGCGCAGCCCAGGCTGGAGCCGACGAGCAGCGCGAGCACGACCCGGGGGAGCCGTACGTTCCACAGCACGCTCTCGCCGACCCGGTCGAGCGCGGCCCCGCCGAGCCCGAGCCGGTGCTGCACCGAGCCGAGCACGTCGGCGACGGGGATCCCGTAGGCCCCGACCCCGGCGGACACCAGGGCCAGGCCCGCCAGCACGACGACGAGCGCCGCGATCAGCAAGGCACCGGTCCGGGCCCTGGGGGCCTTGGCGGTCGCCGGCGCATCCGGTCCGGCCGGCGCATCCGGTCCGGCCGGCGCACCCGGCCCGGCCGGCGTCGCGGGCGCGGGCGTTCGGGGGCCGGCCCCGGGCAGGGTGACCGCGCCCGTGTTCTGTTCCGTCACGTCACGCGGTCTTTCCGTACAGCTGGGAGATCAGCGAGCTCAGCACCTGGTCGGTGCGCGGGCCGTAGTTCAGCAGGACCCCGTCGTCGACGGTGACGACGCGCCGGTCCATCCCCGCCGGGGTCTGGGCGACGCCCGGGATCTTCACGAGGCCGTCCGTACCGCCCACGGACTCCAGCCCCTTGGACATGACGAGGATGGCGTCGGGCGCGGCTGCCGCCAGCGCCTCGCTCGTGATCGGGGTGAAGTCCTTGCCGAGCCCCGACTCCTTGCCCGTGTCCACCGCGCCGGCCGCTTCGAGGAGCGGGGCCGCGCCCGAGTCCGAGCCGCCCAGCAGGTACACGGAGGCGGTGCCGCGCAGGTAGAGGAAGGCCACCCGGGGCTTCTTCCCGGAGGCCGCGGAGGCGGGGATGCCCTTGCGGGCGGCGGTGATCCGCTCGGCGGTGCGCTCGTTCAGCCGGGCGCCGGCGTCCTTGACGCCCAGCGCGGCGGCGATCGTCTCGATCCGCTTCGGTACGTCGTCCAGCGATTTGGCCGGGGCCACCACCAGCAGCGGGATGCCCGCGTCGCGGATCTGCCGGATCGCCTCGGCCGGGCCGGAGGTGGTCTCGGCCAGCACCAGCGTGGGGCGCAGCGACAGCACGCTCTCCGCCGAGACGTCATGGCCCCGGGTCACCACCGGCAGCTGCGCGGCCTGTTCGAAGGTGGCCGTGATGTCGCGGGCGACGACCTGCGGGCCGAGGCCCAGGGTCTGGACGATCTCGTTCAGGCTGCCGCTCAGCGGGACGATCCGGTCCGCCGCCGTCACCGTCACCTGGCGGCCGTCCGCCGAGGCCGCGGTGACCGGGAGGGCGGGCAGCGGCGCCGGGGCGAGCGGTTCCACCCGGTCGGGTGCGGCGGCCGGGCGGGCGGCGGTGCCCGGTCCGGGTCCGGCGCCGGCGCCGGCGCCGGTGGCGGAGGTGCCCGCGCAGCCCGTCAGGGTGGCCAGGGCCAGTGCGGAGAAGGTGACCGCAAGGGCAAGGGCGCGGCGGGGGAAGCGGGTTGGCGCGGCGGGCGTGGACACGAAGGCACCGTCCTGATCGTCCGGCTGTTCGTCCGGCTGTCGTGTTGAGGTTCCGGGGAACCGGGGGTTCCCCTCTGACTGGAGGTAGCTTAGGTTAGCCTAACCTTATTCACCAGCCCTGGGAGGGGACCACCATGCCTGCAAGACCCGCCCGCGCGTCGGCAGTCGCCCTGTTGGCAACCCTGGCGGCCTTGCTCGGCGCCCTGTTCCCGGCCACCGCCGCCCATGCGGCCGATCGCACCGTGCAGGGGGGCCGACTCGACTGGGGCATCAAATCGTCCTTCCAGAGTTATGTCACCGGTCCCGTCGCGAAAGGCGCTTTCAAGCTGAAGAACGGAGCCGCCACGGTCGGCGGCAGCCTGTTCCGCTTCCACTCGGCCACCGGCTCCTACGACCCGGACTCCGGGGCGTTCGAGGCGGCGTTCAGCGGCGGCGTCGGCTTCCAGGGCCACCAGAAGCCGGACGGCACGTACGAGCTGGACCTGACGGTCAGCCGCCCCACCGTCAAGATCGACGGCGGTCGCGGCACGCTGTACGCGGACGTCTCCAGCAAGGCCAAGGACACCGGCGCGGTCACCACCCAGACCCGGGTCCCCTTCGCCACGCTCGGCCTCGGCGGGGTCGACATGAAGGGCGGCGGCAGTCCGATCGCCCTGACCAACATCCCGGCCACCCTCACCGAGCAGGGTGCCAAGGCCTTCGCCGGCTACTACTCGGCGGGCGCACAGCTCGACCCGGTCTCGCTCTCCGCGGACGTCAAGGCCCCGGCCGCCGGGACCGCGCCCTCCGCGAGCGCGTCGGCGCAGCCCTCGCAGGATCCGCAGGCCGCCCAGGGGGCGTTCGCCGACGCCGCCGTCGACTGGGGTGTGCGGCGTACGTTCCGCGAGTACGTCACCGGCTCCGTCGGCCAGGGCAAGTGGACCCTCGCCGAGGGGGCCCAGGACGGCGGCGCGCTGTTCCGCTTCCCGCAGGGCAAGGGCGCGTACGACGGCCAAAAGGGCACCCTTGACGCCGCCTTCGCCGGCACCGTCCACTTCACCGGCGCCCATCTGGACCTGAAGCTCGGCAAGGTGAGCGTCAAGGTGGAGGACGGCAAGGGCGTCCTGTCCGCCGACGTCACCACGGGCACCGAGACGAAGAGCGCGGTCGCGCTCGTCGAGTTCGACGCCAAGGGGCTGAAGACCGAGGCAGCGCTCGCCACCCTCACCGAGGCCCCCGCCACCCTCACCGAGGGCGGCGCGCAGGCCTTCGGCTCGATGTACAAAGCCGGCACCGAGATGGACCCCGTCTCGCTCTCCGTCGCGCTGGACGCCACCGCGAAACTGCCGGCCCTGCCCGACCTGGGCTCGACGGCCCCGCCCGCCGCACCGGCGGCCTCCGGCCCGTCGCCCGCCCCCGTCGCGAAGGCCGAGGAGTCTTCGAACACCGGCCTGTACGCCGCCCTCGGCGTGGCCGTCCTGGTCCTGGCCGCCGGGGCCGTCTTCCTCTTCCTGCGCCGCAACCGCGCCACGGAGGCCACGGAAGCCGCGGAGGTCACGGAGGCCACGGACGCACCCCCGACGTCCCAGTCCTGACCCGCTCCCTCTCACCTCGCCTCACCTCACCCCGTCCCAAACGCCACCCCCGTTGCCTTCCAGGAGGCCCTCGCATGTCCTCGTCCCACCGCCGTTCGCTCGCACTCGCTGCCGCCGTCGCCACGGCAGCCGCACTCGGCGCCACCGCCTTTGTCCTGCCCGCGACGGCGGTGGGTGGCGGGCAGGCCTCCGCGGCCGTCGCCTCCGCGCCGATGCCGATCGTGAACGGCACCCTCGACTGGGGGGTCCTGGCGAGCTACCGCTCGTACGTCCTGAACATCGCGAAGGGCACGATCACCCCGGCGGACGGGGCTGCCCTGAACGCGGACGGCACCTTCCGCTTCACCTCGGCGACCGGCCAGTACGACAAGGACGGCGGGCACGTCGTGACCGCCGCCTTCAAGGGCAGCGTCACCTTCGACGCCCCCATGCACGGCTTCAAGCTGACCCTCGCCAACCTCCGCTTCGACACGGGCACGAAGAAGCTGACCGCCGACGTCACCAAGAACGGCACCCTCACCCCGAACGTCCCCATGGCCGACGTGGCCTTCGGCGGGCAGTCCATGGACAAGCTCGGCACCACCCTCACCAAGGAGGCTGCGGGCCAGCTCGGTTCGGACAAGTACGTCGGCCTGGCCGGCGACCCGCTCACGGCCGCCCTGCAGTTCGGGCAGCCGTCCCCGCCCCCGTCCCCGTCCGTGACCCCGTCGCCTTCGCCTTCCACCTCCGCCTCCCCGTCCCCGACCCCCTCGGGCCCGTCGCACTCCGCGACCCCCTCGCAGAGCGCGAGCTCCCCTGCGGCCGGCGGCCCGCAGCAGCTCCTCGGCGGCCGGCTCACCTGGGGCGTGAAGGAAGGTTTCCGCTCGTACGTGGTGAAGGGCGGCGGCTCGGTCACCCCGGCGGACGGGGCCGTCGCGAGCGGCGACACCTTCGCCTTCCCCCTCGGCAAGGGCGAGCTCGACGTCAAGAAGCAGAAGCTGAGTGCCACCTTCGCGGGCAACCTGCGCTTCCAGCGCGCCGACCACGGCGTCGACATGACCTTCGCCAACGTGCGCATCAACGCCGAGGGCAAGAAGGGCACCCTCGTCCTGGACGTCAAGTCGCCCACCGCCACCAAGGTGAACGTCCCGTTCGCCACGCTCGACCTGTCGAAGGCCGAGTACCGGACCTCGGGCGGCCTGCTCACGCTCAACGCCGTCCCGGCCGCCTTCACCGCCGAGGGCGCGGCCGCCATAGGCGCCCCGAGCCCGGACTACGCCGAGGGCAAGCCGACCGACCCCGTCACCCTCTCGGTCTCCGTCGACAAGGACGTGGTGATCCCCACCACGGCGCCCACCACCACGCCCACGTCCACCACCGGCGGGACCGGCGGCACGGCCGGCACCGTGGGCGGTGGCGGCAGCGTCGGCGGCAACCTCGCCAGCACCGGCGCCGAAATCCCGGCCGGAGCCCTGCTCGCCAGCTCCGGCGCTGTCGTCGCGGCCGGTGCCGGAGCCGTCTTCCTCGCCCGCAGGCGGCGCGCGGCCCAGATCTGAACCGTGTTTCAATTTCCCGCGTGAACGATCTCGATGTGCTCAAGGTCTTCTGCGCGGGTGACGGACGGCACGGCAACCTGCTCGGTGTCGTCCGTGACGGCCGGACCTGCCCCGACGACGCGTCGAGGCAGGCGCTGGCCGCCGAACTCGGCTACAGCGAGACGGTGTTCGTCGACGACCCCGAGCGGGGGGTCGTCGACATCCGCACCCCCGGCACGCGGATGTCCTTCGCCGGCCATCCGCTGGTCGGGGTCGCCTGGCTGCTGGACATCGAGGAGCTCCAGCCGCCGGCCGGCTCCGTATGGGCCCGTGACGACGGGGAGTTCACCTGGATCACGGCCCTCCCCGAGTGGGTCGAGGGCAAGCGCACCCGGCAGTACGCCAGCCCCGCCGAGGTCGACGCGCTGCCCGCGCCGCCGCCCGGCGAGGGCTGGCTGTACGCCTGGGCCTGGGGGGACGAGACGGCGGGCCGCATCCGCGCCCGCGGCTTCCCGCGCCGCCCCGACGGGGTCATCGCCGAGGACGAGGCCACCGGATCGGCCGCGATACTGCTGACCGCCGAGCTGAACCGGGCCCTGAACATCACCCAGGGCGCGGGCTCCCAGATCCTCACCGCGCCCGGACCGGACGGCACCGTCGAGATCGGCGGCCGCGTCCGCTTCGCGAAGCTCCCGCCGCCGCGCACCGAGCAGGCGCGAACTGAACAGGCGCGAACTGAGTAGGTGCGCACGCCGGATTGAGTACCTCCGCGCTGGGGGCGCGATGCCCTCCAGCGGTTCCATGGCTGCATGAACACGCCATCGAGCGCCGGCCGGCCGCAGCAGCCGCAGACGTACGCGCACCCGCACCCCGACGAGACGCAGCGCTGGCTGCTGGTCCCGGCGCTCTTCACGGCGCTGACGCTGGTGGCCGGCGGCCTCGGCCACGCGGCCTCGTACCTGCCGCGCTGCCCGCTCTGGTTCTCCCTCCCGTACCTGATCCCGCTGGGCCTGACGGCCCTCGCCTGGCGGCGGCCCCGGACCCCGGCGCAGCGTACGAACCGCATCGTGGCGGGCAGCATCGGCGCCGGACTCGCCCTCTTCTGCGCCAAGGCCGTCGAGGCCGTGCTCATGTTCGTCGGCCTGGCCCTCTGGCTGATCCACGGCGACTGACGGCGGAACGGCAACGGCACCCCCCGCGCCGCTCGGTGCCGGGGGTGCCGTTGCCGTACGCAGACGCGTGCGGGGGAGGCTCAGGCGCTCAGCGGGAACTCCGCGCCCAGCTCCCGGAAGACCGCGCCGTTGAAGTCGAAGGCGCGCTTGCACTCGTCGATGATGCGCTGCTTCTCCAGGTCGTCCGCGGCGATCGCGTCCAGCAGCTCGCGGTAGGTCCGCTTGAAGGCCGCGGGGTTGGAGATGTCGGCGAAGACATAGAACCGCACGCCGTCGCCCTTGCGGGTGAAGCCCCAGGTCCGCTCCGCCTTGTCGCGGATGATCTGGCCGCCCGAGAGGTCGCCCAGATAGCGGGTGTAGTGGTGGGCGACGTACCCGCCGGGCCAGGTGGCCGCGCACTCGGCCACACGGTCCGCGTAGGACTCGGTCGCGGGCAGCGCGACCAGCGTCTCGCGCCAGGACGGGCCGCGCAGGTGCGCCAGGTCGCGCTCGATCTCGGCCACGCGCATCAGCTCGGGCTGTATGAACGGGCCCGCCACCGGGTCGTCCTTCAGGGACTCGGCCGCGTCCTCCAGAGCCCGGTACACGAACCACAGCTGCTCGGTGTAGCGCGCGTACGCGTCCACCCCGAGCCGGCCGCCGAGCAGGTCGCTCATGAACGTCGAGGTCTCTGCCTCGGTGTGCTGCTCGTGCGACGCGACACGGATGACCGTAGAGAAGGCGTCCAAAACAATCCTCCGGAGACGGGACGAGGAATAACGGGCCCGGTGGGCGTGACGGCGCGGCCGCCACGCCCGATCCTCGCGCTTAGGGTTACCTAAGTCAATGTCTTCCCGACGCCTTGTCGGTAAAACTCTTCCGGAGGACTTTTGGGAGGAGCTTTTCCCTGTGGGCCGCTACGGAAGGGTGAGGATCTCGGCGCCCGTGTCCGTTACGACCAGTGTGTGCTCGAACTGCGCGGTGCGCTTGCGGTCCTTCGTGACGACCGTCCAGCCGTCCGCCCACATGTCGTACTCGTGCGTGCCCAGGGTCAGCATCGGCTCGATCGTGAAGGTCATCCCGGGCTCGATGACGGTCGTGGCGTGCGGGCTGTCGTAGTGCGGGACGATCAGGCCGGAGTGGAAGGACGAGTTGATGCCGTGCCCGGTGAAGTCCCGGACCACGCCGTAGCCGAAGCGCTTCGCGTACGACTCGATGACCCGGCCGATCACATTGATCTGGCGGCCCGGCCTGACGGCCTTGATGGCGCGGTTCAGGGCCTCGCGGGTGCGCTTCACCAGCAGCCGCGACTCCTCGTCCACCTCCCCGCACAGGTACGTGGCGTTGTTGTCGCCGTGCACGCCGCCGATGAACGCGGTGACGTCGAGGTTCACGATGTCGCCGTCGCGCAGGACGGTGGAGTCGGGGATGCCGTGACAGATGACCTCGTTCACCGAGGAGCACAGGGACTTCGGGAAGCCCCGGTAGCCCAGCGTCGACGGGTAGGCGCCGTGGTCGCACATGTACTCGTGCGCGACCCGGTCCAGCTCGTCGGTGGTCACCCCCGGGGCGATCAGCTTGGCGGCCTCTTCCATCGCCTGGGCGGCGATCCGGCCGGCGATGCGCATGGCCTCGACGGTCGCGGCGGACTGCACCTCCGGTCCGGTGTACGGAGTGGGCGCGGGCTTGCCCACGTACTCGGGCCGGCGGATGTTTCCGGGAACGGAACGGGCGGGAGAGAGCTCGCCTGGTACGAGCAGCGACTGGCCAGACATGCAAGCGAGTGTATCCAGCGGGGATGGGGCAGCATGGCGGGCAGAGAGTGGTATCGAGAGGAGCCCGAAGACGATGGCCCTGTTCAAGAAGCGCCAGGTGGGCAAACCCGGCGAGTGGTACTACTGCCTGGTCCACCACAAGGTCGAGGAAGGCCCGGAGTGCCCGGCGAAGGACCGGTTCGGCCCCTACACCACGCCCGAGGAGGCGAACCACGCCATGGAGACGGCGCAGGAGCGCAACCTCGAATGGCAGAACGACCCCAAGTGGAACGACAAGTCCCGCGAAGAGGACGAGGGCACGAGCGCGCCGTAGGGATGCAGGGGAGCAGGGCTTCGGGTCCGTGCCTCGCGGGCTCACCAGCGGCCGGGCGGCGGCGCGGTCAGCTGATCGGCCAGCCGCGCCAGCCGGTCCCGCAGCCGCCGCGGCCCGCGCTGCACCGGCAGGCCGTTCTCCCCGGCCGCCGCGCCGACCAGGTGCTGCACCGTGTCCAGACCCGGCTCGCCGGCGCCCTCCCGTACGGACAGGGCGTCGTGCGCGAGCGCGGCGAGATCCGGATCCCCGCCGTGCAGCGACAGTACGGTCGCCCCCGCGCGCCGGGCGTCGTGCACCCGCTCCAGCAACCCCGCCCCGGGCTGCTCCGGGGCCACCACCAGCAGCGTGTGCCCGCGCCGGGCCGCCTCCAGCCGGCCCAGCCCCACCGACAGGTGCGGCGGCTGCCCGGGCCGCACCCGGTGCCGTACGAGGGTGGGCGCCAGCTCCGGCAGCCCGGACCAGGCGGCCTCGTCCACCAGGTGCGCCGCCAGGTGCCAGGGCTCGTACTGCTCGGTGCCCACCAGCAGCAGGTTCCCGCAGGCCGGCACGACCGAGTGCCGCAGCGATCCGGCGAAGCGCCGCGCGTCGCCGGGCCACTGCGTACCGGCGAGCACCTCGCGCAGCAGCGCGACCCTGACGGCGTCCATATCGGCATCCTGCCGCAGGAAAGGGACCTACGGGAGCACTTCGCCCCCGCTTCGCCCGATGGTGGTGGCGCATGTCCGTTCGCCTCTCGGGATCACGGCATTACCCTCGCCCCCATGACCTCCACAGACAGCACTCAGAATCCGCCCGCCCCGGCAGCGGCGAAGGCGCCGGCCAAGGACCCGTGGGACCTGCCGGACGTCTCCGGCCTCGTCGTCGGCGTCCTCGGCGGCACCGGCGACCAGGGCCGGGGCCTGGCCTACCGGCTCGCCCGGGCCGGCCAGAAGGTGATCATCGGCTCGCGCGCCGCCGACCGCGCGCAGAGCGCCGCCGACGAGCTGGGCCTCGGCGTGGAGGGCGCGGACAACGCCGAGTGCGCGCGCCGCAGCGACATCGTGATCATCGCGGTGCCTTGGGAGGGCCACGCCAAGACCCTCGAAGCCCTGCGCGAGGACCTCGTGGGCAAGCTCGTGGTCGACTGCGTCAACCCGCTCGGCTTCGACAAGCAGGGCGCCTACGCGCTGCGGGTCGAAGAGGGCAGCGCGGCCCAGCAGGCCGCCGCCCTGCTCCCCGACTCCCGCGTGACGGCGGCCTTCCACCACCTCTCGGCGGTCCTGCTCCAGGACGAGTCGGTCGAGGAGATCGACACCGACGTGATGGTCCTCGGCGAAGTCCGCGCCGACACCGACATCGTCCAGGCCCTGGCCGCCCGTATCCCGGGCATGCGCGGCGTCTTCGCGGGCCGCCTGCGCAACGCCCACCAGGTCGAGTCCCTGGTGGCCAACCTCATCTCCACCAACCGCCGCTACAAGGCCCACACGGGCCTGCGCGTCACGGACGTCTGACCCCGCCGCCCTGCGCCCGGCGGCAGCCGGGCGCAGGGGGCCGCGTCAGCCTTGGCGGCCGGCGCGCGCCTCGACCGGGCCCAGATGCGCCACGACCCCCTGGTGGAAGCGGGTCACGGCCTCGTCGACGCTGCGGATGAAACCGGACTCCGTATTGCCGCGGGTGTTGCCCATGCCCTTGATGAGCGACAAGCGGAACCCGGTGAGGGCCGCCCCGCCCTTGGGCAGCAGGTCGCCCGGCTCGGGGCGCAGCCGCTCCAGCGTGCCGCGCGGTCCGTTCCCGGCCTCGACGAGGGTCTCCACGTGCAGGTCCGCCGGGGCCTCGGCCAGCAGCCGGACCAGCCGCTTCACCGTGGTCAGCGGGTACGAGCCCTCCGGCGCCGGCACGTCCACGCAGGTGCGGACCTTGCCCGTCCGCAGATCGGCGGTCACGGCGATGACGCTGCTCGTCCCGTCGATGCGCAGCTCCGCTGTGAGCCGCCCGTCCAGGCAGAGCCTCTCGGCCGCGGCCGCACGGCGCGCCTGCTGGTCGCTGCCGCGCCGGACGCGCTGCACCGGGAGCGCCTTCTGCCCGAGCTCCCCGCCCAAGCGCAGGCAGACCTGGCGGATCAGCCGCTCCCAGCTCTCGACGACCTCGACGGCGCGCGGGTCGTCGGAGGCGAGGGTCTCGTCCTCGATCCCCTTGCGTACGGGCACCCAGGCGGCGCCCATGTTCTGAAACCCGTGGCAGCCCGACTGGTCGTGCCGGAGGTACTCCAGCAGCTCCTGGAGCAGCCAGGCGTGCGCGGCGTTGCCCACTCCCTCGTGGCGGATCAGCATCTGGGCCTGGTGGGCCACCTCGGCCCAGGACAGGTGCCAGAGGCTGACCTTGTGCTTGCGCCGCCCGTCGATCTTGACGTCCACCATGGGCGCGCCTTCGAGGGCCACGTCGTTGGAGAGCGTGATCACGGCCTCGTAGCCGCGGCGGGCGGCGATGTCCATGTACTCCTGCACCTGCTCCGGCTTGAGCGGGTTGCCGTTCGTCTTCGTCTCGACCAGGGCCGTCCAGAGCTTCCCGGCGCGTTCGACCCGGATCACGCCGTCCGGGCGGCGCGGGGTGTCGCCGTGGGGCAGGGACACCTCGGTGAAGGTCTGCATCCGTCCGGCGGGGGCGCCGAAGGCGGCGGTGAGGCGGCGGCCGAGCTCCGGGACCTGCGCCATCACGGACAGCAGCACGGAGGTGGCGCGCACCTCCCGCTCCTTGTCGCTCTTCAGCGTCGGCACGGGGAACAGCCGGGCCGGGCGCCAGGAGTCGTTCTCGGCGAGCGAGCTCTTGGCCACCTTGGGGAGGGTGACCTTCTTCTTGGTCGTGGTCGTACGGGGGCCCCGCCCGCGGGTCTGGGCGGGCACGGCGACGGGCTCCGCCGGGGCCGTGACCGGGGCCGTGACCGGGGCTGTGACCGGGGACGTAACCGGAGTCGGAGCCGGGGCGACCGGTTCGGGCTCCGCGTCGGGCGTCTTCTCCATGGCGACGGCGTCGGCGTCGGCGCCGTCCCCCGCCCCGCCCGGATCCCCGGCCTCCTCCGCCTCCTCGTTCACGGCGATGCCGAAATCGGTGGCCAGCCCGGCCAGCCCGGTCTCGTAGCC
Source organism: Streptomyces sp. NPDC059355 (assembly GCF_042752335.1). Taxonomy (NCBI): domain Bacteria; kingdom Bacillati; phylum Actinomycetota; class Actinomycetes; order Kitasatosporales; family Streptomycetaceae; genus Streptomyces; species Streptomyces sp. NPDC059355. The sequence continues at coordinate 14,264 of NZ_JBHYXN010000056.1, forward strand.
CTGTCCGACCGCGCGGAACTTCCACTCCTCGCCGCGCCGGTACAGCTCACCGAAGATGAACGCGGTCTCCACGCCCGCGTCGTGGATGGAGAACCCGACCAGCGGTTCCCCGGACCGGTCCGCGACCGTCATCCGCAGGTCGTCCAGGTCGCCGAACCGGGCGCCCCCGTACCGGCTGGCCGCCACCACGATCCGCTCGACCCCCTCGGGCACGGCGGTCAGGTCCACGCCGATCCGGTCCTCGTCCCCGTTCCCGGCCGGCGTCTTCCCCAGCAGCTGCACGCTTCCGTCGGCGGCGGCCGGGTTGTTGTAGAAGTAGAAGTCGTCCTCGCTGCGGACCTTGCCGTTCGCGTCCACGAGGAGCACCGAGACGTCGGCGTCGCCGGCCCCCGACACACTGCTCCAGCTCAGGCTCACCACCACGGCCCCGGCGTCTTCGCTGAGGGCCGTCAGGCTGACGTTGGCGCCCTTTGAGATCTCCTGCATGTCCATCCCCCCAGTTCGCCCGGCTCCGGCCGTGGCGGACCGTGCGGGCCGGACTGTCGTTCTTCCGTACCCGGCGACCGTAGCGGCGCGCCGCGCGGAAGATCGGGAAACGCCTAAAGAGGGGCGGAAGCGGAATGCGGGGCCCGTGGGACGTCTTTACGGGAGCACTGCGGGCCATGGGGGACACTGGTGGGGCTCTACCCCGTTCCGTGTCGCCGAGGAGCTGTGCCCCATGCCCCGCCTTGCCGTGTTCGCCATCGTCGTCTGCGTCCTGTCCGTGGCCGCGGCCGTGGTCGCCTTCGTGGAGGGCAGTTTCCTGGGGATCATCTGGGTGCTGCTGGCCGGTCTCACGTCGAACATGGCCTGGTTCTACCTGCGCAAGGCAAAGGCCGAGAAGGCCGCCGGCTCCGCGCGCACCTCCTAGGAGCCCGCCCGCCGGGGCCTACAGGCGCCGCAGGTTCCGGTCGAGGACGGCCCGGACCCGGTCCACATCGGCTACCACCGTCCGGCAGGTGCCGTACGCCTCCATGTCCTCGTACTGCTGCCGGGCCACGCGGGCCGGCGTACGGGGGATGATCACCAGCGTGCCGAGGGCGACCGCGACGACCACGCACCCCGTCTCCGTGGGCGTGAAGCGCTTCAGCGTCGAGATGGCCGGCGCGAGGGCCGGACCGAAGGCCGGCATCAGGAGAAGGCCCCCGCGCCCGGGCCCCCACCGGTCCGGCCGGCTGTCGGGCTCAGCCCTGCGGGGCCGCGCAGAAGCCGTTCGTGTCCTGCCAGAAGCGGTAGAGGTCGCGGCCGCAGAAGGTCTCCAGGTCGGACACGCCCAGCGTGGACAGCAGGTTGCGCACCACGTCGAAGAAGTACCCGTTGACCTCCGGGATCCACAGCAGCGCGAAGACGGCGATCAGCCCGAACGGCGCCAGCGGCGCGACCTCGCGGCGGATCCGGTACGAGAGCCAGGGCTCGATGATCCCGTAGCCGTCCAGGCCCGGAACCGGAAGGAAGTTCAAGATCGCCGCCGAGACCTGGAGCAGCGCGAGGAAGGCGAGCGCGAAGCGGAACGCCATCGGGACCCCGTCGAGGGCGTTCAGCCAGAACGGCGCCGTGCAGACGACGGCGAAGGCCACGTTGGCCAGCGGACCCGCCGCGGAGATGAGGCTGTGCTTCCAGCGGCCCTGGATCCGGTCCCGCTCGATGTACACCGCGCCGCCGGGCAGGCCCAGTCCGCCCATGATCACGAAGATCACCGGGAGGACGATGCTCAGCAGCGCGTGCGTGTACTTCAGCGGGTTCAGCGTCAGGTAGCCCTTGGCCCCGACCGAGAGGTCGCCGCTGTGCAGGGCGGTGCGGGCGTGCGCGTACTCGTGCAGGCAGAGGGAGACGATCCAGGCCGAGGTGACGAAGAGGAACACGGCGAGCCCGGTGCTCGTCGAGTACCCCGTCCACACGGCCCAGCCGGTGACCGCCATGACGGCGAAGATGCCGAGGAATACGGAACTGATCTGCCGCTCGCCGCGGCCGCCCTGATGACCCATGCGGCGAAACCTACCTCGGGCAGGGAGCCAAAAGGAGTACGGGGCCGGGGCCCGGGCCAGCGACAATGGGCCGGTGCGCTACGCGATTCTCGGCATTGCCCAGGCCAGCCGCGACGACGGGAGCCCCGTCGCCGTCGGTGGAGCGCGCCTGAGGGCGCTGCTGACCGCGCTCGCGCTGCGCCCGGGGCGGGCCGTGCCGGCGCACCTGCTGGTGCAGCAGGTGTGGGACGGAGATCGGCCGGCGGACGCACCGGCCGCGCTCCAGGCACTGGTGGGCCGGCTGCGCAGGGCGCTGGGGCGCGGGGCCGTGCGCTCGGTGGAGGGCGGATACCTGCTCGCCGCGGCGGGCGACGATGTCGACCTGTACCGCTTCGAGCGGCTCGCCCGGGCCGGCGCGACGGCCCAGGACCCGGCCGAGGCGGCGGCGCTGTACGAGGAGGCGCTGGCGCTGTGGCGCGGCCCGGCGCTGGCCGATCTGCCGGACGCGGCGGCCGAGTCCGCCCGCTGGGAGGCCCTGCGTCTGGACGCTCGCCGGGGCCGGCTCGCTGCGGCCCTCGCGCTGGGCGAGGCCGAGCGGGCCCTCCCGGAGCTGACCGTCCTGTGCGGGGAGCGCCCGCTGGACGAGCCGTTCCAGGTGCTGCGGATCCGGGCCCTGCGCGACACGGGCCGCCCGGCGGAGGCGCTGGCCGCCTACGAAGCCGTCCGGCGGGACCTGGCCGCCCGCCTGGGCACGAGCCCGGGACCGGCCCTGCGCACCCTCCACGCCCAACTCCTCGCCCCACCCCCCGAACCACCGGCCGAACCCGCGGGGCCGGGCCCGGCCCCGACGGGCGGGTACGGAGCCGTGCAGCCGCCCGAGTCCGGCGCGGCGCAGCCCGGCCCGGCCGGGGCGCCGGGTGGCGTACCGCCGGCGGGCGGGGCCGGGTCCGCGCGGCCGGGGAACCTGCGGGTGCGGTTGACCAGCTTCGTGGGGCGCGAGGGGGACATCCGGGTCATCGGGGAGGACCTCGGGCGGGCGCGGCTCGTCACGCTGCTCGGGCCCGGCGGCGCCGGGAAGACGCGGCTGTCCCAGGAGGCCGCCGAGCACGCCGCCCAGGACTGGCCCGACGGGGTGTGGTTCGTGGAGCTGGCCCCCATCGAGGGACCAGGCGGACCCGACGCCCCCGAGGACGTCGCCGAAGCCGCCCTCGCCGCGCTCGGCGCACGCGAGACCAAGCTGCGCGGCGGCGCCGCCGAGGAGCTGCGGGCGCTGACCGAACGCGCCGGGGACCAGCCCCTGGAGCGACTCGCGGAGCACTGCGCCCGGCGGCGGATGCTGCTGATCCTGGACAACTGCGAACACGTCGTCGAAGCCTCCGCCGAGCTCGCCGAGGAGCTCCTCGCCCGCTGCCCCGGCGTCCGGATCCTGGCCACCAGCCGCGAACCCCTCGGCGTGCCGGGGGAGTTCCTGCGGCCGGTGGAGCCGCTGCCCGATCCCGTCGCGCTCCGGCTCCTGGCAGAGCGCGGGGCCGCCGCACGGCCCGGCTTCACCACCGACGACGACCCCGAGGCCGCCGCCGAGATCTGCCGCCGCCTCGACGGCCTGCCGCTCGCCATCGAGCTGGCCGCGGCCCGGCTGCGGCTGCTCACCCCGCGCCAGATCGCCGACCGGCTCGACGACCGCTTCCGGCTCCTGACCGGCGGCGCCCGCACCGTACTGCCCCGCCAGCAGACCCTGCGCGCCGTCGTCGACTGGTCCTGGGACCTGCTCGACGCACCGGAGCGCGCCGTCCTGCGCCGCCTCTCCGTCTTCGCCGGCGGCTGCGACGTGGCCGCCGCCGAAGCCGTGTGCGCCGACCCCGACACCCTCGACCTCCTCGGCTCCCTCGTCGACAAGTCCCTCGTCGTCGCCGCGCCCGACCCCGACGGCGCCGGCATGCGCTACCGCCTCCTGGAGACCGTCGCCGAGTACGCCGCCGAGCGGCTCGCCGAAGCCGCCGGGGACCGCGAGGCCACCGAACGCCGCCACCTCACGTACTACCGCGAACTCGCGCGCACCACCGGGCCGCTGCTGCGCGGCCGCCGTCAGCGCGAGGCCACCGGGCGGCTCGCCACCGAATACGAGAACCTCCGTACCGCGCTGCGCCGCGCCGTCGCGGTCCGCGACACCGACGAGGTGCTCTGCCTCGTCCACTCCCTCGCCTGGTACTGGCAGATGCACGACCTGCGCGCCGAGTCCCGGCACTGGTCAGACGCCGCCGGCGCACTTGTCCCCGATCCCTTCCGCGAGCCCGTCACCCCCGCCGAGCCGGTGTACGCGGAACTCACCGACACGCCCCCGCCGTACGGCGGGGACCTGCTCACCGAGGCCTGGCGCGGCATCCGGCTGATCCAGCTCGCCTCGCGCGACCAGTCCAACGAGAGCTGGAACGCGCCGGAGATCCGGGACCGGATCGACGGGATCGTCGCCGCCTACCGCCCCGGGCTGCCGCAGACCTGCCGGATCCCCGGAGGCCTGTGGATCTACGCCGTGATGATCGCGGGGGACGCCCCCCTGCTCCAGCGGGTCCTCGACGCCTCCGTCGACACCTGCCGGGAGCTCGACTACCGCTGGGAGCTGGCCTCCGCCCTCCAGATGCGGGCCAACGTGCTGGCCAACCGGGCGGCCTGGTCCGGGGACGCGGCCCGCGACGCCGACGAGAGCCATGCCCTCTTCAAGTCGCTGGGCGACGACTGGGGCTGCGCCGAAGCGCTCTCCGCGCGCGCCGAATCCCGGGAGAAGCGCGGCGAGTTCGCGGCGGCCGGCGAGGACTTCCGGGCCGCTATCGAGCACGCCGAGCGGCTCGGTGCCCTGTCCCAGGTCACGGTCCTGCGGGTGCGGATGGCCGGGACCCTCGTCGAGAGCGGCGAGACGGCCCGGGCCGAGGAGATCCTCACCGAGATCGTGGGCACCTCCCTCACCTACGGCAACGAGGCCATGCCGGCCGCCCGGATGTTCCTCGCGGGCGTCTACGGCCGCACCGGCCGCATCCCCGAGGCCCGCCGCCAGCTCCGGCTGCTGCGCGAGGAGTTCGCGCTCGGCGCCTTCGCCATCTTCGACGGCTTCCTGCGCGGCACGATGGCCTGGCTGGACAACCAGGACGGCGAGTACGCGGACGCCCTCGCCCAGCTCCGCAAGGCCATGGACACCGCCCGGGACCCCCTCGCCCTCATGGTCGCCCCGCAGATGCCCGCCGTGTACCTGCTGACGGCGGCCGTCTCGCACGTCAGCCTCGGCGGCGGGCGGCACGCGTACGACGCCGCGCGGCTGCTCGGCGCGTACCGGGCGCACCTGCCCGCCCAGCACTTCCCGGTCAGCACGGAACGCGAGGACGCGGCCCGCGCCGAGGAGCTGACGCGGGCCGCGCTCGGCGAGGCCGCGTACGCCTCGGCGTACGCCGAAGGCGGCGGCCTCACCCTGGAGGAGGCCACCGCCCTCATCTGACCCGGCCCCCCGTGCGGGGCCCGTCCGGGACGCGATCCGGAACGGACCGGCCGGACCGGATCAGGTCTTCTGGCGGAACTTGCGGACCGCCAGCGGCATGGTGACCGCCGTGATGGCCACCGACCAGATCAGGGTCACCGTCACCGGGTGGGCGACGGCGCCGCCGTTGATCAGGCCGCGGGCCGCGTCGGCCAGGTTGGACAGCGGGTTGTAGTCCGTGAAGGACTGCAGCCAGCCGGGCATGGTCGACGGCGGGGCGAAGATCGAGCTGCCGAACTGGAGCGGCATCAGGACCAGCATCGCCATGCCCTGGACGGCCTGCGCGGTCTTCATGGTGAGGCCGAGCAGGATGAAGATCCACATCAGCGAGGCGCCGAAGACCGCCGACAGGCCGATGGACAGCAGCAGGTCGAACACCGAGGTCTTGATCGACAGGCCGAGCATGAAGCCCACGGTCAGCAGGATCGCGATGGCGACCATCATCCGGCCGAGCTCGACGACGATCTTGGCGATCAGGACGGAAGACCGGGCGATCGGCATGGACCGGAACCGGTCCATCACGCCCTTCTTGAAGTCGTCGTTGACGCCCGTGCCGACACCCATCGCGATGTTCATGCCCATCATGGCCATCAGGCCGGGGACGACGTAGTTGACGTACGCCTCCTGCTGGCCCTTGCCGGAGATCGCGCCGCCGAAGACGAACACGAACAGCAGCGTGAAGATGATCGGCATGAACAGGACGTCGAACATCGACTCGGGGTCCTGCTTGATCTGCAGGGCGTTGCGGCGCACGAGGGCGCCGATGTGCCGCAGATTGGCCCGCAGGCCGATCCGGCCCTCGCCGGAGCGGCCTTCCACCGGGGCCGGACCGGGCGCGGTGGGAGCGGGCTTCGTCGTGGTTACGGTGCTCATGCCGCGACCTCCTCGGTCTTCTCGGTGGGAACGGAGTCCTCGACGGAGGTGGGGCGCTGGCCCGTGATGGCCAGGAACACCTCGTCGAGGCTGGGCAGGTAGGTGCCGAGGTCGGCGATCGCGTACCCGCGGGCGGCCAGCAGGCCGACCACGGCGGTCAGCTGCTCGTCGCTCAGGATCGGGACGAGCAGCACGCCCTCGTCCGGGACGGCCTGCGAGCCGGCGACCCCGTCCAGGCCGGCCTCGGCCAGCGAACGGGCCATGCCCGGCAGGTCGGAGGAGGCGACGGGGCGGATCCGCAGGGTGCGGCCGCCGACGCGGGCCTTCAGCTCGTCGACCTTGCCGTTGGCGATGACCTTGCCCTTGTCGATGACCGTCAGCTCGTTCGCGAGCTGCTCGGCCTCCTCCATGTACTGGGTGGTGAGCAGGACGGTGGCCCCCTCGGCGACCATCCGCTGCACCTCGTCCCACACCTCGTTGCGGGTGCGGGGGTCGAGGCCGGTGGTCGGCTCGTCCAGGTAGAGCACGGCCGGGCGGCCGATCATCGAGGCGGCCAGGTCGAGCCGGCGGCGCATGCCGCCGGAGTAGTTCATCGCGGCCTTCTTGGCGGCGTCGGTGAGCGAGAAGCGCTCCAGCAGCTCGTCGGCGCGCGACCGGGCGTCCTTGCGGGACAGGTCGAGCAGCCGGCCGATCATGTAGAGGTTCTCCCAGCCGGAGAGCTTCTCGTCGACCGAGGCGTACTGGCCGGTGAGGCCTATGGTGCGGCGCAGCTGCCGCGGCTGGCGGACCACGTCGTAGCCGGCGACGGTCGCGGTCCCGGCGTCCGGGACGACCAGGGTGGAGAGGCAGCGCACCAGGGTGGTCTTGCCTGCGCCGTTGGGGCCGAGGACACCGAGGACCGTGCCCTCGCGGACGTCCAGGTCGACCCCGTCCAGGGCCTTGGTCTCGCCGTAGTGCTTGACCAGCCCCCGTACCTCGACGGCGTGCGAGCCGTGCACGGGATTCTTGTCGTTTCGCGTCATGTCCACCATGGGACCATCCGCCACCGACAACGCACCGACAGCGGACCGACAGGCGACCGACAGGAAGACGACCTGCGGCCTGCCGGCTGCCGACCGGCCGCCGACCGGAAGCCGGAAGCCCGCCGACGGGGCGTCGGCGGGCTTCCGGTACGGGGCTGCCCGATCAGTGGAAGCTGTGCTCGGCCTGCGGGAACGATCCGCCGACCACGTCCTCGGCGAAGGCCTTCGCCGCGTCACCCATGGTGGCGCGCAGGTTCGCGTACTGCTTCACGAACTTCGGCATCTTCCCGCCGGTCAGACCCATCATGTCGGTCCACACCAGCACCTGCGCGTCGCACTCCGCGCCGGCTCCGATGCCGACCGTCGGGATGTGCAGGGACCGGGTGACCTCGGCGGCCAGCTCGGCCGGGACCAGCTCCAGCACCACCGCGAACGCGCCCGCGTCCTGCGCCGCCTTGGCGTCGCGCAGCAGCTGGTGGGCGGCCTCGTCGCCGCGGCCCTGCACCCGGTAGCCCATGGCGTTCACGGACTGCGGGGTCAGGCCCAGGTGGGACATGACGGGGATGCCGGACTGCACGATCATCTCGGTCTGGTGCAGCGAACGCTCGCCGCCCTCCAGCTTCACGGCTCCGACGCCGGCCTCCTTCACGAGGCGGGTGGCACTGCGCAGCGCCTGCACGGCGCCTTCCTGGTACGAGCCGAAGGGCAGGTCGCCGACGACCAGGGCCCGGCCGGTGCCCCGTACGACGGCGGCCGACAGCATGGTCATCTCGTCCATCGTCACGGGGACGGTGTTCTCGTAGCCGAGGTGACAGTTGCCCATGGAGTCGCCGACGAGGATGACCGGGATGCCGGCCTCGTCGAAGACGGACGCGGTCATCGCGTCGTAGGCGGTGAGCATGGGCCACTTCTCGCCGCGCTCCTTGGCGAGGGTGAGGTCGCGGACGGTGATCCGCCGGGTGCCCGTGCCTCCGTACAGGGTGGGGGAGGAGGCTTCGCGGGCAGGCGAAACGGCATGCGTCATTGCAACTGCTCCTTGATGTCATCTCGAGGCGCCCTTACGGCGTCCCCGGACTCACCCACCATGGTGGCACCTGCCGGGGCCGTGGGGAAAGTGGTGAGAGGGCCCGTGCGTCACACTCCTGCGGCACGCGAGGCGCACTCCCTGCACCCTCATGGCCCCCTCTTGGCCCTCTCATGGTCCCCTCCCCGGCGATTCGGCGCGCGCCGGAGCCAATGTGCGCGTTTCGTGACAAGCGGAACCTCGGCCACACGGCCGTTCGTCCTCCCGGACGTACGGCCGGAACAACGGCACGGAAGGCTTCGTCGATCGCCTAGGGTCAAGGTGCGGGGACGGAGCGCAAGCACGGCAGCGAGGGCAGTGGCATGGCACAGGCGTACATGACGGAGACGGGGAACGGCGGCTCGGAGCCCGAGCCCTCCGGATCCCGCCTCCGGCGCCGAATGGCCGGGCTGAGCCGGGACCGGGGCATCTGGCGGCGCGGGATGGTGACCGCGGCCCTGGCCGCCCTGATCTCGATGATCATGATCTTCCACGCCGAGCTGCCGAACGACGTGGGCAACCTCGGCAGCCTCACCGAGACCTTCCTGCCCTGGCTCGGCCTGGCCGTGCCGCTCCTGCTCGCCGCCGCCGTCATGCGCAAGTCGGCCACCGCGCTGATCGCGATACTGCTGACGGCCGGCGTGTGGGTGAACCTCTTCGGCAGCCTGGTGCTCGACAAGTCCGGCTCCGGCGGCAATCTGGTGGTCACCACCCACAACGTCGACGCCGACAACCCCGACCCGCACGGCACCGCCGCCCAGATCGCCAGGTCCGGCGCCGACGTGCTGGCCCTGACCGAGCTCAAGGGCAGTGCCGTCCCCGTCTACGAGCAGGCCCTCGCGGGCGCGTACAAGTACCACTCCGTCGAGGGCACGGTCGGCGTGTGGAGCAGGTACCCGCTCAGCTCCAGCGCGCCCGTCGACATCAAGATGGGCTGGACCCGCGCCATGCGCACCACCGTGGACAGCCCGTACGGCAAGATCGCCGTCTTCGCCGCCCACCTGCCCTCCGTCCGCGTCAAACTCAACGCCGGCTTCACCGCCAACCAGCGCGACAACAGCGCCGCGGCCCTGGGCAACGCGCTCGCCGCCGAGCCGCTGACGAAGGTCATCCTGCTCGGCGACCTCAACGGAACCATGAACGACCGGTCCCTGTCCGACGTCACCTCGCAGATGCGTTCCACGCAGGGCGCGGCGGGCGACGGCTTCGGGTTCAGCTGGCCGGCCCAGTTCCCGATGGCCCGGATCGATCAGATCATGGTCCGCGGGATCACCCCGGAAGCCTCCTGGACCCTGCCGCGCACCGGCAGCGACCACCTCCCGGTCGCCGCGCGGGTGACGGTGAAGCCGTAGCCCGTACGCCCGTACTCCTGTACGGGTGAGGAAGGGGGCCCCGCCGCATGAGCGGCGGGGCCCCCTTCCTCCGTCCGGCCCGGCGGCCGCGGCTACGCGTGCTCGCGCCAGCCGTTCGTGATGGGCAGCCGGCGGTCCTTGCCGAAGCCCTTCGCGGAGATCTTCGTGCCCGGCGGGTACTGGCGGCGCTTGTACTCCGCCGCGTCCACCATCCGCAGGGTCTTGGCGACCAGCGCGCGGTCGAAGCCGGCTTCGACGATCGCGTCGATGCCCTGGTCACGGTCCACGTACAGCTCCAGGACCGCGTCGAGCACCGGGTAGTCCGGCAGCGAGTCCGTGTCCACCTGGCCCGGGCGCAGCTCGGCGCTCGGCGGCTTCACGATGGAGTTCTCCGGGATCGGCGGCGTCTCGCCGCGCTCGGCCGCGGCCCGGTTGCGGTAGCGCGCGAGCCGGAAGACGTCCGTCTTGTAGACGTCCTTGATCGGGCCGTACGCGCCCACCGAGTCGCCGTACAGGGTGGAGTAGCCGACGGCCAGCTCCGACTTGTTGCCGGGGGCCAGCACGATGTGGCCCTCCTGGTTGGAGACCGCCATCAGCATGGTGCCGCGCAGCCGGGACTGGAGGTTCTCCTCCGCCAGGCCGGTCAGGCCCAGCGAGCCCATGTACGCGTCGAACATCGGCTCGATCGGCACGGTCCGGAAGTTCAGGCCGGTCCGGTCGGCCAGCTCGGAGGCGTCGCCCCTGGAGTGGTCCGAGGAGTACTTCGAGGGCATCGAGATGCCGTACACGTTCTGCGCGCCGATCGCGTCGCAGGCGATGGCGGCGACGAGCGCGGAGTCGATGCCGCCGGAGAGCCCGATCAGGACGGAGCGGAACCCGTTCTTCCTGACGTACGCGCGCAGGCCCACGACCAGCGCGTCGTAGACCTCCTCGTCGTCGTCGAGGCGGTCGGCGTAACCGCCGGTGACCACGGGCTCGTACGGTTCCACCGGCTCCTCGGAGAGGATCACGCGGTCGATCCGCAGCCCGTCGCCGACGAGGCCCTCGGGGGCGTCGGCACGGGCGGCCGGCAGGTCGAGGTCGACGAGGACGCAGCCCTCGGAGAACTGCGGGGCGCGGGCGATGACCTCGCCGTCGGCGCCGACGACGATCGAGTCCCCGTCGAAGACGAGCTCGTCCTGGCCGCCGATCATCGCCAGGTAGGCGAGGGTGCAGCCGGCCTCCTGGGCGCGCTTGCGCACCAGCTCCAGGCGCTGGTCGTCCTTGTTGCGCTCGTACGGGGAGGCGTTGACGGAGATCAGCAGGCCGGCCCCGGCGGAGCGGGTGGCCGGGACGCGGCCGCCCTCCTGCCAGAGGTCCTCGCAGATGGCCAGGGCCACGTCGACGCCGCGCACCCGGACGACCGGCTGGGTGTCGCCCGGCACGAAGTACCGGAACTCGTCGAACACGCCGTAGTTGGGGAGGTGGTGCTTGGCGAAGCGGAGGGCGACCTTCCCGCCGTACAGCACGGCGGCCGCGTTCTCCGGGGACCCGGCCGGGCGGCCGAGCCGCGGCGCGGCCTGCTCCGTACGGTCGAGGTAGCCGACGACGACCGGCAGTTCGCCGAAGCCCTCGGCCGCCAGCCGCTCCGCGAGCTCGCGCAGCGCGCTACGGGAGGCCTCGACGAAGGAGGTGCGCAGGGCGAGGTCCTCGACGGGGTACCCGGTCAGCATCATCTCCGGGAACGCCACCAGGTGGGCGCCCTGTTCGGCGGAGTGCCGGGTCCAGTGGACGACCGAGTCGGCGTTGGCGGCGATGTTGCCGACCTGCGAGTCGATCTGATTCAGAGCGAGGCGAAGTTGAGGCACGGGCCCAGTGTAATCGTCTTTCTGACGCGATGTCCTGGGCCCGTGCCTTTCGCCGTGCCTTCGGTGTGCCGGGCGGGGTGCTCGGGGCAGCCGATGCCGGGTGCTCGGGTCAGCCGATCGAGCCGCTGAACTTCGCGCTGGGCAGCTGGATGCCGGGGGAGATGTCGGCCGAGAGCTGCTCGGTGCCCTCGGGGACCTCGTACGCCAGGATCCCGCTGGCGGACTCGCCCGGCAGGATGTCGCCCCTGATCATCTTCGGGACGTCGCCGCCGTCGAAGGCGAGCTTGGCAGTCATGCCCTTGTCGTCGCGGACGTTGGGCACCGCGTAGATGACGTTGTGGGTCTCGGTGGAGTTGTTGGTGATGGTGAGCGTGAACTCCACCGCGTTCTCGACCGTCGAGTACTTGTTCTTCGTGACGTACTTCTTCGGCTTTGAGAGGGTCACCTTGATGCCGTTCGGGTACGTGTACGTCTCGCCGAACGCCAGCGGGGAAGTGATGCCGGGTACCTGAGTGGGCGAGGGAGTCGGCGACGGCGCCGGGCGCGGCGGCACGCTGCCGTCGAGGTCGGACGGGACCTCCCAGCCCTCGCGGAGCTTCTTGTCGGCCACGTTCGTGACGACGTAGCCGGTGAGGAAGAGGCCTCCGGCCGAGGCGCCGAGGCCGAGCACGGCCAAGACCGTGCCGGTGACGGCCATCGCCTTGCGGCCGGCGCCCTTCGAGGCGCGGACGAGGGCGCCGATGCCGATGCCGATGCCGACCACGGCGAGGATGCCGCCCGCCCAGAAGAGGAACGGGATGATGCCGATGACCACGGCTGCGATGCCGAGCGTGAGGGCGGCGACGGCCAGGCCGTTGGTGGTGCTCGGGGCGGGGGCGCCCCACGGGTTGCCGGGGGCGGCGCCGGGGGCGTTGGCGCCCCAGGGACCGGCGGGCGGTACGGGCGGTACCGGCGCGCCGAACGAGGGGGCCGGGGGCATCGGCGCCGGAGGCGCGAAGGCCCCGCCGGGCGCGGGCGGCGCGAACGGGTCGCCGGGCGCGGGCTGCGGCGCGGGGGCGGGCGCGGGGGCCGGGGCCGGGGCGGGCTGCGCCTCGGGTGCGGGCTCGGGCCGGGCCTCGGGTGCGGGTGCCGGCTCGGGCTGCGCCTCGGGTGCGGGCTCGGGCCGGGCCTCGGGTGCGGGTGCCGGCTCGGGCTGCGCCTCGGGTGCGGGCTCGGGCCGGGCCTCGGGTGCGGGTGCCGGCTCGGGCCGGGCTTCCGGCTCCGGGGTCTTCTCCAGCGAGAGGGGCTGAGCCGGCTCGGCGGCCGGCTCCGGTATGGGCGTGCCCGCAGGCTCCGTCGGCGGACCGGACGGGCTGTCGGGCTGGTTCGGGGGCGTGCTCATACCTGGCGGGAATCCTCACGGGTGGTGTACGCGGTGATCACCAAGCCTGCCATGCGCCCCCGACAGCCCCAAAGGGGTTTGGCCCCGGGGGCCAAACCCCTTTCGCAGGAGCTACCGCCGGTAGCCGAGGACCGTCATCATCCCGGCCTCCGCGTGGTACACGTTGTGGCAATGCACCATCCACAGCCCGGGGTTGTCGGCGTCGAAGTCCACCGTCAGCCTCCCCTTCGGCAGGATCAGCGCGGTGTCCTTGCGTGCCCCGCCCGCACCGCCGCCCAGGGCGAAGGTGTGCCCGTGCAGGTGCAGCGGGTGCCACATCGTTGTGGAGTTGTTGAACTCCAGCCGGACCCGCTCGCCCGCCTTCACCGGGTGCCGCTGGTCCGGGGTGTACGGCTTGCCGTCGAAGGCCCAGTCGTACGCGGCCATCCCGCCGGTGAGTTCGATCCCGATCGTGCGGTCCGGCGTACGGGCCGCCAAGGCGGCGGGCTCGGCCGCCCGCAGCGCGTCCGCCGTCAGCGGCCTGCCTGCCAGCTCGGCGGGCCGGGTCGCGGCCGTGGGCGCGGTACCCGGCCCGGTGCGCAGCAGGGCGAGCGCCGACGCCGATCCGCCCTTGCCCTCGGCGAGCGCGGTCAGCGGGAACACCCCGTCCTGCGCGGTGACCAGTACGTCGTACCGCTCGCCCATGCCGAGCAGCAGGGAGCCGGTCTTCGCGTGCTCCACCGGGTAGCCGTCGGTGTGGGTGACCGTCAGTTCGTGGCCGCCGAGGGCGATCCGGAAGGCGGTGTCCGCGCCCGCGTTGACGATCCGCAGCCGGATCCGGTCGCCGGGCCTGGCGGTGAAGACCGAGGGGTCCTGCGCCGTCCGGCCGTTGACCAGGTAGTACGGGTACGCCACGTCGCCCGGGTCCTTGCCGAGGACGTCGCTCTCCCCGCCCATGAGCAGCCGCGAGGGCGCGCCGCCGGCCGCCGGGGTCTGCGGGGCGGCGGCGCCGCCGTGGCCCGCGTGGCCGCCGCCCGCCCTCATGTCCATGCCCTTGCGGAGCTCGGCGAGGACGCTGTCCGGGGTGGAGCCGTCCACTCCGTCGACCCAGTCGTCCAGGACCACGACCCACTCCTTGTCGTAGGAGAGGGGCTCCTTCGGGTCCTCGACGACGAGCGGCGCGTACAGGCCGCGGTCCTGCTGCGCCCCCGAGTGGGGGTGGAACCAGTACGTCCCCGGGTGCGGGACGGCGAAGCGGTACGCGAAAGACGCGCCCGGCGCGATCTCCCGCTGGGTCAGGCCCGGGACCCCGTCCATGTCGTTGCGCAGGGCGAGGCCGTGCCAGTGCAGGGAGGTGGCCTGCGGGAGGTTGTTGGCCAGGGTCAGGGCGAGGGTGGCGCCCGCGGTGACCCGGACCTCCTGCCCGGGCAGCCGGTCCCCGTACGCCCAGGAGCGGACGGTGAGTCCGCCGCCGAGGTCGAGCGGGGTGGCGGTGGCGGTCAGCTTGAACTCGGAGACCGGTCCGGTGGCCTTGCGGGCGGCCTCGGCGGCCTGCACCTCGGGCCCGGCGGGGTCCACGTAGCCGCCCGGCGAGGCGGCGGGGGAGGGGCCGCCGTGGTTCATGGACCCGTGGTCCATGCCGGCGCCGGCGCCGGCCGCGCCGGAGCCGGCGTCGGAGCAGGCGGCGAGCAGCCCCGATCCGGCGAGGGCGGCGGTGGCGCCGAGGACGGCCCGGCGGGTGGGACGGTCGGGACGGTCGGGACGGTCGGGAAGAGAGCGCAGGCGGTCGGGAAGAGAGCGCACGGAAGCACCTCGTGGCGTGTGTCGTACGAGCGGATGGGCGCCGTCTGCTGCCGCCGCCGGGGCCCTGTGCGCGGGCGTGCGGGGGCGGCAGCGGGCCCGTCGCTATACGCGCAGTACCGCCAGCCGGGTGAGGATTTCGCGGGGTGAGGGCGGGTCGGGTCCGCCGGACCGGCCCGGCGCGCGGGCCGCGCCCCCGAGCGGCGCGGCGTCGCGGAGCCCGGCCGGTCCGGCGCCCAGGATCAGCAGGGTGAGCCCGCCGAGCACGGCCAGGCACACCGACATGGGGTCCATGCCGGAGCCGGGGAGCGGTGCCCCGGCGGCGGGGGCCCGGTCGCCCGGGGCGTGCCGCTCCGGCATCCGGCCCGTGACGTGGTCCGCGGTGTGCTCCGGGGCCTGGTCTGCGGCCTGGTCTGCGGCCATGCGGCCGGAGGCGTGGCCGGAGGTGTGGCCGGAGGTGTGGCCGGCCGCACGCACGGCCGGGGCAACGGCGGCGACCGGAGCCGCGTCCTCCATGGTGTGGGACCGACTCGGATGGCCCAGGGTGTGCATGGTGACGATGCCCAGGAGCAGCGCAGCGAGCAGCAGCAGCCGGGGCCACCGGGCGGCTCGCTGTGCGGTGCGCTGGGCAGGGCGCGTCATGGGCGGAACCCTACCCCGGGTGGGTATCTGACCGTAGGACCGGGTCCGCCGTGTTGAGGATGATGCGCAATATGTCCACCAATCCCGAAAAGGGACTGTTCGTGAAGAGCCCGTGGCCGGTCGCCCTCCTCATCGGCCTGGGCGCCGCCGCGTACACCGCCTGGGTGCTCGAGGTGGTCCTGTCGACCGGCCTGAACCCCATCGAGACGTACGTCAGCGAGCTCGCCGCCCAGGACCAGCCGCTCGGCGGGCTGTTCCGGGCCACGGACTTCACCGCCGGCCTGCTCGCCTTCGCGGGCGGCCTGCTGGGGCTCGTCCGGCAGCTGTGGGACGGCGGATCCCGGCGGCCCTGGTCGGTCGTCGGCTGGGCGGGCGTCACCCTCTTCGGTGCGGCCACCGCCGCCGACGCCTGGCTCCCGCTCAGCTGCACGCCCACCGTGGATCCCGTGTGCGCCGCCCGGGAGACCGCCGGCCTGGTCCCGGCCACCCACCAGGCGCACGCCGTCAGCAGCAGCCTCGCCATGACCGGCGCCCTCGTCGGGATAGTCGCCCTCACCTTCGCCGCCCGCCGCTACCGCCGGCTCGCCCCGCTCGCCCGCTACGGACCCGCCCTGGTGGTGCTGGAACTGCTGGCCACCGTCTGGACCCTGACCGCCATCGCGCTGTTCACCGCAGGGCGCGGGACCTGGGCGCTCGGCGCCGGGCAGCGGATGCAGGTGCTGCTCGTGGCGCTCTGGCTGGGCCTGCTCGCGTACTCCGTCCACAAGGAGCGGCGCACGTGACGGCGGGGTACCGCGGCGAGCGCTTCGTACGGGTGGACGGGGTTCCCCTGCACGTCGTCGTCGAGGGGACCGGGCCCACCGTGGTGCTGAGCGCCGGGCTGGCCATGGCCTGGTTCGACTGGGACCGCGTCGCCGCGCTGCTCGTCGCGCAGGGCCGTACCGTGGTCCGCTTCGACCGCCCCGGGCACGGGCTGAGCGCCCCCGCCGCCGCCCCGCCGACCGCCGCCGGGGAGGCCCGCCGCATCGCCGGGCTGCTGGATGCGCTGGGCCTGGGCGGCCGACCGGCCACCATCGCCGGGCACTCGATCGCCGGGTTCCACGCCGAAGCCTTCGCCCGCCTGTACCCCGAGCGCACCGCCGCCCTCGTCCTGGTCGACACCAGCATCGAGGAGGACCCCCGGACGGCCCTGCCCGCCGGGGTGCGCACCGGCGCCGCGCGCGTGCTCGGCCGGGCCCTGACCGCCGCGGGGCTGCCCGCCGCGCTGGGGCCGCTCGCGCGTCGGGCCGCCGTACGGGGCTCCCGCACCGGCGGCTCCGACCTGGCCGCGCGGGACCTCGTACGCCGCGTCTACCGCACCGGCCGGGTGTGGCGCGGCGCCCTGCTGGAGAACGCCCGCTACCCCGATGTCGCCGCCGAGGTGCTCGCGCTGCGGACCGGGCGCCCGCTGGCCGTGCCCGCCACCGTCCTCGCGGGGTACGACGGCTCGGCGGGGCGGGGGGCGCTGCGGTGGCTCGCGCGCCAGGCGGAGCTGGCCGTCCGGCTCGGAGCCCGCTTCGAGGTCGCCGAACCGGCGGGGCACCTGGTCATGCTGGACAGCCCGCGCCGGGTGGCACGGGCGGTCCTGGACGTGGAGGTGCCGGACGCGGGGGTGGCCGGTCAGCGCCTCGCGTAGACCTTCTCGACGAAGCCCGCCAGCTGGTCCTCGGAGAGGTGCTGGGCCAGGTCGGCCTCGCTGATCATGCCGACCAGCTTCTTGTTCCTGATGACCGGCAACCGCTTGATCTGGTGGCTCTCCATCTCCTCCAGCACGTCGGTGACGTCCGCGCCGGCGTCGATCCAGCGCGGGGTGCCCTGGGCCATGTCACCGCAGGTGACCTTCGCCGGGTCGTGCCCCTTGGCCACGCAGTTCACGACGATGTCGCGGTCGGTGAGGATGCCGCACAGCCGCTCGTCGGCGTCGCTGATGGGCAGGGCGCCCACATTGAGCCGGGCCATCAGCTGGGCGGCCCGGTCGAGGGTCTCGGTGGCGGGGATCCACTGGGCCCCGGGGTGCATGATGTCTTCGGCGGTCGTCATCGCTGAACCTCCCTGAGCGCCGTTCACGGCCGGTCGCGGACGCGCTCGGCCGCGGCGTTCCCCACGCTGCGGAGCACACGCTCGTACGGTGGGAGGACGCCTCCTCCTCCCACCGTACGAGCGTGTCCCGTCACCCGCGCGGTGCGGCCCCGCGCTGTTTCAGCATGTCCGCCATGAGGGTGAGCTCCGACTGCTGCGCCTCGACCATGCCCTGGGCCAGCGCCCGCTCGGCGGGCGTCTCGCACTGCGCCGCGCAGCCCTGGGCCATCGCGACGCCGCCCTTGTGGTGGTCGGTCATCAGCTGGAGGTAGAGGACCTCCGCGTCCCGGCCCTCGGTGGCGCCGAGCTGCGCGAGCTCCTCCTTGGTGGCCATGCCCGGCATGAGCGCGCCGGGCTTGGCGGTGGCGCCGCCCACGTCGTGCCCGGCCATGTCGTGCCCGCTCATGTCGGATCCGCTCATGTCGTGCCCGGCGTGGCCGCCGTGCCCGTCCGCGGACCCCATCCAGGACATCGGCGGCTCGTCGGCCACCACCTTGGGCAGTCCCCACAGGTCCAGCCAGCCCAGCAGCATGCCCCGCTGGTTGGCCTGCGTGTTGGCGATGTCGTACGCGAGTCCGCGCACCGGCTCGTCCTTGGTGCGGTCCCGCACGATGAAGGACATCTCCACCGCCTGCTGGTGGTGCACGGCCATGTCCCGGGCGAAGCCCGCGTCCGGGGAGTGGAGGCCGGGCGCGCGGGCCGTCGTACGGGAGCCGTCGCCGTCGCCGTCGCCGCTCGCGGAGGCGACCGTGGCCGCCACCGCGAACAGCAGCGCGAGCAGGACGGCCGTCCCGGCCGCCCAGTACGTACGGGTCACTTCTCGGCCAGCCCGTTGGTGCAGGCCGCGCCCGGCTCGGGGGTCTGCTGGCCCTGCACGTACTTGGTGAGGAACTGCGCGACGCGGGGGTCGTCCGCCTTGTCCACCGTCAGCTGCTTGCCCCAGGCGCTCAGCATGATCGTGCCGGCCTGCTCCTTGTCCGGGCTCATCAGCGTGTACGGGGTCTTGGCCACCTTCCCGGCGAGCGCGTCGACGTCGCCCTTGGCGGCCTTCTCGTTGTACGTCACCCAGACCGCGCCGTGCTCCAGCGAGTGCACGGCGTTGACCTCGGGGATCGCGTTCTTGTAGACGTCGCCGTTGCAGTTCATCCAGCGCGGGCTGTGGTCGCCGCCGACCGGCGGGTTCATCGGGTACTTCACGGGGGTCTCGACGTGGTTGCGGCCCAGCGTCTTCGCGTCCCAGGACTGCTCGCCGGTCACCGGGGTCTTGCGGGCCTCCGCCGCGGCGGCCTCGGCCTTGCGGACAGCCGCGGCCGCGGCGTCCTTCTTCTCCTTCTTGTCGATCATCACCCATGCGCCGAATCCGACGAGCGCGGTGACGACGGCCACGGAGGCGATGATCGCGACGGCCTTGTTGCGCCGGTCGCGGGACTGCTCGGCGCGGCGCATCTCGGCTATGCGCGCCTGGCGGGAGTTGCTGTCGGGAGAGGTGCTGCTGGCCATGTGCCCTGAATCCTTCTGCTGAGGGGGGTGGAGGGATGGATCCGGTGGAGCGCGGTAGGGCGCCCGGACCCGTCAGGTCCGCAGCACTTGGAGGGCATGGAGGTCAGGGGCGCGCGCGAGGGTCCCGTGCGGCCGGGCCGGCCCGCCGCCGACGGCGCGCGCGACGGGATCCGGGGCCGAGCCCGGCCCGGTCACGGCCGGCGGCGGGGCGGGCAGCACGCCCGGGGCCACGTGCGAGAAGGGGGAGCAGCCGGGCGGCTCGTCGGGGGCCACGCAGACGGCGCGCGCGGCGGAGCCGGCGGATACGGCGGAGCCGATGGTCCCCGCGGCGGTCGCCGAGGCGGTCGCCGCGGGGTGCGGCTCTCCCGGCCGTACGCACAGGAACAGCGCTCCGAACAGCACCGACAGGGCGACCGCGATGACGGCACGCCGACGTACGTGGCGCCCGATGCGCCCGCGTCGTATGTGCTCCCGGCCCCCCATGGGCGCAGATGGTAATGCTCATGACGGCCCCGAGGTCAGTGCGGGGGTGCCGCGACCTGTCAAGGATGCGTAATGTGGCGGAAACCGCGGCTGGCGATACTGGGCCCGCCCGACTGTGCCCCCGCCACTCGGGGGAGTGGTGCACAGGCCGTCTGAACTGCGAGGATGAAGGCATGGACAAGCAGCAGGAATTCGTCCTCCGGACGCTCGAGGAGCGCGACATCCGGTTCGTGCGCCTGTGGTTCACCGACGTACTGGGCTTCCTGAAGTCCGTCGCGGTCGCCCCCGCCGAGCTGGAGCAGGCCTTCGACGAGGGCATCGGCTTCGACGGATCGGCCATCGAGGGCTTCGCCCGGGTCTACGAGTCCGACATGATCGCCAAGCCGGACCCCAGCACGTTCCAGATACTGCCGTGGCGCGCCGAGGCCCCCGGGACCGCCCGGATGTTCTGCGACATCCTGATGCCGGACGGCTCCCCTTCCTTCGCGGACCCCCGCTTCGTCCTCAAGCGGATCCTGAACAAGACCTCCGACCTGGGCTTCACCTTCTACACCCACCCGGAGATCGAGTTCTTCCTGCTGAAGGACAAGCCGCTGGACGGGACCCGCCCGGTGCCGGCGGACAACTCCGGCTATTTCGACCACACTCCGCAGAACGTGGGCATGGACTTCCGCCGCCAGGCGATCACCATGCTCGAATCCATGGGCATCTCGGTCGAGTTCAGCCACCACGAGGGCGCCCCGGGCCAGCAGGAGATCGACCTCCGCTACGCCGACGCCCTCTCCACGGCCGACAACATCATGACGTTCCGCCTGGTGATGAAGCAGGTGGCCCTGGAACAGGGCGTCCAGGCCACGTTCATGCCCAAGCCCTTCTCCGAATACCCGGGCTCGGGCATGCACACCCACCTCTCCCTCTTCGAGGGGGACCGCAATGCCTTCTACGAGTCGGGCGCCGAGTACCAGCTCTCGAAGGTCGGCCGCTCGTTCATCGCGGGCCTGCTGCGCCACGCCGCGGAGACGGCGGCGGTCACGAACCAGTGGGTGAACTCCTACAAGCGCATCTGGGGCGGCTCCTCCCGCACGGCCGGCTCGGGCGGTGAGGCCCCCTCGTACATCTGCTGGGGCCACAACAACCGCTCGGCCCTGATCCGCGTCCCGATGTACAAGCCGGGCAAGACGGGCTCCTCCCGCGTGGAGGTCCGCTCGATCGACTCGGGCGCCAACCCGTACCTGACGTACGCCGTGCTCCTCGCGGCCGGCCTCAAGGGCATCGAGGAGGGCTACGAACTCCCGGCGGGCGCCGACGACGACGTCTGGGCCCTCTCGGACGCCGAACGCCGCGCGATGGGCATCGAACCCCTCCCCCAGAACCTCGGCGAGGCCATCGCCCTGATGGAGCGCAGCGAACTGGTGGCCGAAACCCTCGGCGAGCACGTCTTCGACTTCTTCCTGCGCAACAAGAAGCAGGAGTGGGAGGAATACCGCTCGGAGGTCACGGCCTTCGAACTCCGCAAGAACCTTCCGGTCCTGTAACCGCAGGTCAGGCGGCATTCCGAGGCCGAGCTACACTCAGAGCCAGCGGCACTCAGCCGCTGGCTCTGAGTCGCCTCACTCACCCTGGGCCGTCTGTGGGCCGTCCGGTGCGGAACCGGTGGCCTCATACATCCCGTCCACGGCCTTCCGGGTCCGGCCCTCACTGCTCGGCATCAGGTGCGTGTACGTGCGGAGCGTGAACCCGGGGTCGCCGTGGCCGAGGTACGTACTGAGAGCCTTGATGTTCTCCCCGGCGTCCAGGAGCACCGACGCGTAGAAGTGCCTCAAGGCGTGCATCCCGTGCTCGCGCGCGGCCTCGTGGCGTTCGCCCGGTTTCGGCTCTGCGATCACCCCGGCCTCAACGAGCGCGGGCTTCCACACGCGGGTGTTGAAGTCGGTCCGCCTCACCGCTCCGCCACCGGCGAGCGAGAAGAAGAGTCGCTTGGTGACCGCGGGCCCGTCAGGGCGAAGCCAGGGCAGGGAGACGTCCACGGGGGCGAACTTCTCGCTGTGCAACTTGAGTACGTGCGCGACGTGGTCGGGGAGGGGGACGTCCCGCTCCTTCCCTCGCTTGGGCGGAGAGAACACGAGATGACCGTTGACCACCTTCACCTGGCAGGCGACGTGGAGCCATCCGGTCTCGTGATTGACCGCGTCGACGGTGAGGCCGAAGATCTCGCCTTGCCGTAGGCCGCAGCCACCGCCCGCGTCGGCCATGGCACGGAACCGCTCGGGGAGCGCGGCCCGTACGGCGAAGACACGCTCAGCGGCCCACGGTCGTACGCGCGGAATCCCGGCAAGGGGCGCTCGGACCGACGTGGCTCGGCAAGGGTTCTTGAGGAGACGCCCGTCCTCGACGGCCGCCGTCAGCACCGCCGACACGGTGTTGAAGATGACGCGCCGGTAGGACGACATCGGGAGGACGGTCTCCAAGGTGCCCAGCCACTCCCGGATGTGCTCGGGCTTGAACGAGTCGAGCGGGCGTGACCCGATGTAGGGGAACGCGTGGCGCCGGAGCTGGACCTCCACGGTGGTGCGGGTGGTCATGTCAGTCGTCTGACCCGTGAGCCATTTCTCCCCGTACTGCTGGAAGGTGGTTCGGCCGGCGGCCGGGTCGATGTAGGTCCCCCGGGACATATCCGCCTCGATGTTGGTGAGCCACTTCTCGGCGAGGCGCTTCTGTCGGTCGGGGAAGGACTTGTTCTTCTCGGTGCCGTCAGGACCGATGTAACGGGCGCGGTAGCGCATACCGGAGCCGTGACGGTCGGTCTTGACCCGCGTGGTCTTGCCGTTCGCGTCCGTCTCGGTCTTGAACCAGCGGTCTTGGATATGGCCAGCCATGAGGCTGACTCCTCTCGGTGGGGTGGGTACAGGGAGGCGGACGGGGGTCCGCCGGTGGGATTCCGTGGGAGTGTTAGGGCTCCCAGCGGGCGTGCCTCCCTGCCTCCCTAAAAGGGTGTTCGGGCAGGTCAGACAGAGGGAGGTGGCCCAGGGAGTCAGTCAGGGAGTTCTCCCTGTCTCCCTGACACCTCCCTGGTGTCAGGGAGGTGTCAGGGGGTGGTGTCAGCGGGTCTGACACCGCGTTTGCCTAGGGGTTTGGGTGTCAGCGCGCGTGACGGTGTCAGGTGTCAGGCAGCGTCACGGTCGGCCTGGTCGCGGATCCAGGCGTGGACGGCGGCCGGGTCGTAGCGGACGTGGCGGCCGACTCGGAATCCGGGCGGCCCGGTGCGCTTCTTGCGCCAGCCGTAGACGGTCTCGATGGGGACGGTGAGCATGGAGGCGAGGTCTTCGGGGGTCAGGTACCGGTCGGGTAGTCCGGCGCGGAGGATCGCGCGGGGGTCTTCGTCCGGGCTGTTGGCAGGCATGGGGTGGGTGACTCCTCGTGTCCGTGGCGGCGTGCTGAGGGTCGGTGCGGTCGCGGTCCTAGAGAGTTGCTGCATCGCAGCGTCCGCAGCGCCCCAGCGTCCGGAGACTCGGTATCCGTGCAGGTCGGGCGCGGTTTTCTGTGTGGACGCTGGTGTGGACACTGCGGACGTTGGCGGGGGCTAGCGTCCGCAGGGGCTGACGTGCCCGGGCCGCTGGTGCGCGGCCCGGTCCGGGGGTGATCCGGCGGTGTCAGTGCTGTTCAGGGATGGTGCGGCCTTGTCCGAGTGATGCCACCTCGGGCCAGAGCGGGTCTTGCGGGGGTGTGGACGCTGCGGGCGGGGCGGGGTCGATGCGGGAGAGGACGAGTAGCCGGTGGCGGTGCCGGTCCTGGCTACGTTGCGTGTCGTCCACGGCCACCCCGATCGACCGGAGCAAGGGCGCGAGCCGTTTGATACGGCCGCTGGCCCGGGTGGCGTCCTTGGGCCAGCCCTGGGGGCGGAACCCTCCCGGGGTCGGGAGCTGTTCCAGGAGTTGGGCGGCGGTCCCGGTCCAGGTCCCGCAGTCTTCTACGAGGTTGGCGACGGCCGCGCCGAAGGGGTCGCCTTCGAGTGCGTCTCCGGCGACGTTCGCTGAGGTGGCGAGATAGGAGTCCAGGGTGTGCCACTCCTGGACCTGGTCGACGGCCGCGAGGACGCGAGCGAAGTCGGCCATGCGTGGCATGGACTCCAACTTGATACTGGGCAGGACCGCGAGGACGGCCGCCAGGAGGTCGAACAGGGCGCCCAGGACGGCGGGGCGTACCGCGGCGAACGCGGCGTCCAACTCCTCCTCGGTGCGACGCTGATCCTCCTCGATGAGCTGCAAGTCCAGCATGAGCAGCCGCTCGGCCAGGTCCCCGGCCAGAGCCCCGGCGTCGATCGTCGTCATGGACAGGACCCGCCGGAAGGAGAGCACGACCACGTCGTCGTCGGTGTAGAGAGCGCGGTCCACGATCCCGTCGCCGGTCACGGCCTTGCACAGGGTGTCGGACAGCCAGGGCGGAATCATGCTGATGTTGTCCAGGCACAGGGCCCAGGAGTTGAAGGCCTGAGCCGACCAGGCCTTGATGTCCCGGGGTTGGCTCCGCTTGCTGGCGGGGGAGGGGTCGATGAGGTTGACGACCATCTGCGCGGTCTTCGACTTCCCTGTGCCCTGCTCGCCCTTGCAGGTGAGGATCGGGTGAGGGATGTGCGGGATCCAGGCGGCGACGAGCCAGCCGACGAGCTGGTGAAAGGTGGGCTCGTCCATGTTCAGCAGGGCGTGGAGCTTGGCCAGGCCGTCGCCGTCCAGGAGGGGCGGGGGCATTGGCGCCATGGCTCCGGATCGGCGGAACAGGATCGGGGAGCGGTCCACGGTGTGCCAGCCGCCGGCCGACACGGTCACCGCGCGGCCGTCCGCGCTGCCGAGGTCGACGACGATGCCGTTCGGTCCTCCCCCTACTCGCAGGTCGACGGGTACTGGATCGTCGGTCTCGGCGATGCCTTCCAGGACGGTCATGGCGTCGGCGAGGGCGGACTGGGAGGCGACGTCGCCGTCGTAGGTGTCGGCGTACTTGCGGGCGAGACGCTGGCGCAGTCCGGCCCGGCCACGCAGGGGGAGCGCGATGTTCGGCCCGTCGATCGCGACCGCGTACGGGCGGCCGTCGGTCGAGATGACGAACGTGTACCCCTCACGGGCCAGAGCGACGAGCCGGGCTGCCGCTGAAGGCTTCTTCCCCTCCCCGGTCGCAGCGTCGGCCGGGGCCGATCGACTGGTCTTCTGCGGGCCGGTCGAGGGCTTTGCGTCGGTGGTCTTGGCGTGGCCGTTCACGGCAGTGTTCACGCCAACTCCCTTCCATGGGTGCGGGCGGGATGGTGGGGGTCGGAGCACAGTCGGGTGCGGGTCGATCGATCGGCTCGTGACCTGAGGTGGACGGCCATACGGGGCTGCTCGTGAACACGGTGAACGCCCTGGTGAACCCCCGACCGTCCACCCGACTCGAAGGCCGTCCTGTCGGCCGACTGACGGGCGTGCGCCAGGCGGGCCAGCAGTCGCAGAACGTCCGGCGTGAACATCGCAGTCGACCGGTGAACATCGACCCGATCCACTCGACTTCCACCCGACTCGATCAGCGGACTTTCCCCATCCGGCGGGGTCGACTGGTCGAGGGGGGAAGACGGGTGGACGCCGGGGTGGACGATCGGGGCGTCCACCCCCTCCACCGACCCGATCAGCAGTAGAGCGATCAGCAGCGGGAGGCGGTCGGCCTTGGCGTCGTTGCAGGGGCGGCAGGCCAGCACGAGATGGTCAGCGGACCATGTGCGGAACAGGCGGATCGGCACCACGTGGTCGAGGGTCGCGTCCCGCAGATCGGTGAAGGACTGGCGGCAGTAGGTGCAGCAGGCCCCGTCCCGCCGGGCGAGGAAACTTTTCCTCGCCCGGCGGCGGGCCGCATTGAGGCGCGGACGGCCGTGCAAGCTCACGCTGCCACCGCCATGTCGCTAGTAGTCAGGGCGCGCAGCGACTTGGCGCAGGCACCCAGGACCGGCAGCACCTGGTAGCGCGGGACGCCGAGCTGACGTGCGACGTCCGTGATGTTGAGTCCCTGCCCGACATGCAGGAGCAGGGCCCGCCGGGAGATCTCGTCCATCCGCAGCAGGGCGGCCTGCTGGGCCACGCTCATCCGGGCCAGCTCCTGCCGTTCCCAGCGCGGCAGCGTATCCACGGCCACGGGCTCCCCTGACAGCTCCGGATTGTCGATCTGGAGCAGCAGCAGCGCCGTTTCCACCAGCCGGTTGGCCGTGGGGTAGCTGCACCCCACGTGCTCCGCCACCAGTCGCATGTTCATGCCTTCCAGCCGGAGCAGGAGCGCCTGACGTTCGCGCTCCGGGAGGGCGGAGACCATCGTGTCCAGGTAGGCCGGGAGCACGGTCCGCACGCACCCGCTGGGCATCAGCGGGCACAGCCGGTTGCAGATCACCGGGTCGCTCCAGTCCACGGGAGCCTCCCCAGACATGCCGCGCCGCAGGTGCTGGTGGATCTGGGTCTTGACCTGGGCGAACAGGAAGATGCGGCGGTCATCCTCGCTCAGAGGGTCCGGGCCCATCAGTGGCTTGGTGGTCTCGCGGGCGACAGCAACCCACGTCTCCTGGACGATGTCCTCCGCCAACGCGGCGGCCTCCGAGCGACGCATCCCACGGTTCATCAGCTTGCGCTGTGCGTAGCTCTCCAGCCGCCCGCCGCCGAACTCGGCGTACAGCGCGGCCAAGCGCTCCGATTGCGCGGGCGTCAGCGGGACGATCTCCCCGTTCTGTAACTTCCGCCCACCAGGGCCGTTCCCCGTCGGGCCTGTGACGTCGGTCTGCTCCGTGGGCTGCTTCGTGAGAGTTCCGGGCATGATGGATACACCCCTCAGTGGGTCGGGGAGCGGCTGACTGCTTGGCGGTAGGTGGCCGCTCCCTGTCGAAGCCCTGGTTGTGACCAGGGCTTTTCTGCTTTCCGGTGCCCTTTCGGGCGTCTCAGCTGCTAACTAGCGTGCACTAGTGCGTGCTAGTCGTCAAGGGTCCTGGAGTGGCGTGCACTAGTTCGCTCTGGTGGGTACGCTCAGGGCATGACAGCTACGGGAGGACCCAAGTCGAAAGCCGCCCAAGTTGCCGACGCGCTGCGGGCGGAGCTGAGGTCGATGCGTCCTGGTGAGAGGCTTCCTACGCAGAGGGAGCTGGTGGAGCGCTTCGGGTACGCCGGCCAGACCATCCAGAACGGCCTTGCCATCCTGCGTGCCGAAGGGGCGATCGTGTCTGCGGGCAACCTCGGGAACTTCGCAGCTGGCGGTGCAGGGCAGGACGATAAGCCGGACGAGATCAAGGAAATCCGCTCCCAGGTTCAGGCGTTGACTGAACGCGTCGCAGAGCTGGAATCGCGATG
The DNA here is from genome assembly GCF_042752335.1 of Streptomyces sp. NPDC059355. NCBI lineage: Bacteria > Bacillati > Actinomycetota > Actinomycetes > Kitasatosporales > Streptomycetaceae > Streptomyces > Streptomyces sp. NPDC059355. The sequence continues at coordinate 41,193 of NZ_JBHYXN010000056.1, forward strand.
CAGCGCTTGTGGTGATTGATCTGCAACCAGCTTGCGGCGGCGGGGTGTTGATCCGTAAGTGACACCGAGGTGGCAGCCATTCGGACGGCGGGGACACTCCCGAAGTCCCCTGACTGTCCCCTTGCGTGTCCCCTGGGGCGACAGGCAAGACTCGCGTTAGGCACTCGGGAGAGAGGGCACATGAGCGACGACAGGCCTGCATGGGCACGACGGATGGCGGCAGAGCGCGCGGCACGGGACTGGTCGCAGCGAGACGCGGTAAGGGCGCTTCGGGCCCATGCCCCAACCGAGCTTCCCGCCGACGAAAGCCTGATCCGGCAGTGGAAGCGCTGGGAGTCAGGCGCTACCCCGAACGACTTCTACCGTCCGATCATCGCGGCCATGTTCGGCACCGTGACGAACGCGCTCTTCCCGGCTCCCGGTCGGCGGGACGGGAACCGGGAGATCCTGGAGGCGAGCGGCATGGAAACCCTGGAAATCGTGAGTCGGCTCAACCGCTCCGACGTCGACAACGCGACGCTGGACGCGCTCCGCATTACGACCGACCGACTGTGCTCCGAGTACCCGTTCATGCCCAGCGAACAACTCCTCATCGAGGGTCGGCAGTGGCTCCGACGGGTCGTTGACCTGCATTCCAAGAGCCTCACGCTCGCACAGCACCGCGAGGTGCTCGCGCTCTCCGGCTGGCTCGCCCTGCTTGTTGGCTGCGTTGAGTACGACTCCGGTGAGCGGCACGCCGCTGAGTCGACCCGGCGGGCCGCGCTCTCCATAGCGACCGAGTCCGACCACGGCGAGGTGGCAGGTTGGGCACACGAGATGCGTGCATGGTTCGCCCTCACGACCGGCGACTACCGCGGCGTCATCGCGGCAGCCCAAGCCGGGGCGGAAGTCGCAGAGCACCACGGCGTCGCCGTCCAGCTCGCGGCGCAAGAAGCGAAGGCGTGGGCGAGGCTCGGGGACCGGCGACAGGTCGAGGTGGCTCTGGACCGTGGCCGGCGCATGCTCGAAGGGATGCCGCACCCGCAGAACCTCGACAACCACTTCGTAGTGGACCCGGCCAAGTTCGATTTCTACGCGATGGACTGCTACCGGCTGGTGGGTGAAGACAAGCTCGCGAGCACCCTCGCCGAGGAGGTGCTCCGGGCGGGAACGGACTTCGACGGGACGGAGCGGGCCCCGATGAGGAACGCGGAGGCTCGCGTCACGCTCGGCGTGACGGCTGCCCGAGCGGGTGACCTTGAGGGGGCCCTCATTATGGGTGAGCGCGCGCTCCAGGGTGACCGCCAGTCGGTGCCGTCGCTCATCATGACCAGCCGTGAACTGGCGGCGGAGATGAAGCGTCGGTACAGCACCGAACCGGCGGCTCAGGACTACCTCGCTACCCTCCGGACCCTGGGCCAGGAGAAGCCCGGTTTCCTGCCCGGCTAGCGCGCGGTGCTCAGCCTCGAAGCCCCGGTTTCCGGTCGGATGCCGGGGCTTCACGTATCCCCTGCTAGTCGCTAGATCCCAGGTCAACGGCCCTTCAAGTCGCTAGGACTGGTGCTAGACCTAGCGACACTTGTTGCTAGACCTAGCACCCGGTACCGGGCCTCTGTGAGTGGAGGAACTGGAAGGAGCGGCCTTCGGCCGCCGACCCTTGGCAGCTCGCTGCGCTCGCGCTCGACGCTCAGTGGGGCATCAGAGCGTGGGCGACTGGCAGGGCGTCACGGGTGTGACGCCCCAGCGTCACGCCTCGTTGGGCGTGACGGCCTGGCTGGCCTCGGTGCCCCGGACCTGCGTGCCTCTGGCGTCACGGCTGCCGTGACGCCCGTGACGCTGAGCCTCATTCCGAGGCGCCGTGGGGCGGTTACCGGTTACCGGTTACAGGCCGCGTGGACGCCGGTTCGCGCTGTTCAGGGCGGGGAGGGGCGGTGTCATCGGCCTGTAACCGGTAACCGGTAACCGCGTCCTCTGACTGTTTTGATCTTCCTGCCGTCGCCCGCTGGCAGCCGTATCGAAGAGGCCACCCGGCCGCGCCTCGGTGGCCTCTTCGTCTCGCGGCCGCGCCGAGTGGGGGCGTAGCGTCCGCAGAGCCTTTCCCTAGGGACTGCTTTGACCTGCGGTGATGCTCTTAGCCGGGGGTGGGTGCTCCGGACGCTGCGGACACTGTTGGACGCTAGCCAATTCCTCTAGCGTCCGCACGATTCGTGCAGGTCAGAAGGGGTTGAGAGTGACCGGCGGGCGCTGCGGACGCTGTCTTCTCTCAACTCTCTAGGACGGCAGCAGCGTGGCCTTCCAAGGAGGGGGTGGCCGCATTCCTTGGAAGGCCACGCAACGGGAGCCCGACGGCCTATCGCTCGTACAGCCGCTCCCCTCCCACGTGGCTCTTGGTTAGAGCGGCCACGTGGGAGCGGCAGCCGCCCGGGGTGGTTCCTCTGTACGGCCGGTAGGCGCCGAGAGGTCGTCCGCCCAGAGGGCGGTCCTTCCTGCCCTTCGTCGTGACGATCGGCCGCCGGACAAGCAAGAGGAGCACCACGCCCGGCGTGCTCCTCTTGCTTGTCCCGGCGGCCTTCCGATAGCGACCGAGGCGAGTCCCGGAAAACTGACCTGAGGTCGGATCCTGGCGTTTCTCCTGCGCGGTCGCTACCTGCTAACAGCCTGATCAACACCGGTTTCGGTCGCTATCAGGGTTGCTAGCGCTAGCAAGGCGTGCTGCTACCGGTAGCGAGTCCTGGGGTTCGGCTCCCGGGCCGTCTGGGGGCCGTCAAACGCCCGCCAAGGTTCACCATTGGCGACCGATGGTGACCGCTCGAACCCTGCCGATACGGGGCTTGCGGAGGGTCTCCCAAGGTCGGCAACGGGCCGAATGACTTCCTGCGCAACAAGAAGCAGGAGTGGGAGGAGTACCGCTCGGAGGTCACGGCCTTCGAACTCCGCAAGAACCTCCCGGTCCTCTAACCGCAGGCCAGAGCCTAATCGGGGCAAGCACGACCCTCCGGGCCGGTGGTCACTGACCACCGGCCCGGAGTCGTCTCGCGGGCCCGGGGCCGGCGGTGTGGGGGTTACTTCGGGGGGACCGCTTTGTGCCAGGGGGTTCGGGGGGGTTGGGGGCGGGTGGGGGGTGGGGTCGTCGTGACGTGGAGTTCGGCGTCCAGGCCCAGGACCGCCGTCGTCGTGGCACCCGCCGGTTCGAGGACGCCGGCCGGGGCGCCCGCGTAGAGCATCTGCGACTCCGCCCACGCCGGCGGGCCGCCGAGGCCCGTCGTGCCGGCCGTGCCCGTGTCCGCGCGGCCCGACAGGAGGCGGCCCGCGACGCCGACCGCGCCGTAGCCCGCCCGGCCGCCGGCCTCCGAGACGCTGGAGACCTGCGGCTTGTCGGAGCCCGCGGTGACCAGGGCCGTACGGACGACCCCCGAGTCGGGGCGCCGGAAGTAGAGCCGGACACCCGCGCCCTCCGCAGCCGCCGACAGCGGGACCGTGGTGGCGGGCAGGCCCGTCGGGAAGGGCCCCTGGAGCGGGGCGCCCGGGGCGGGCTGGGTCCAGGCCAGGACGGATTTGGTGGTGGTGGCGTACACCTGGCGCCGCCCGGCGGTGTCGACCGCCGTCACCGGGTCGCTCTGCAGGTCCTCGCCGCCCAGGTGCTGCCAGGCGCCGAAGACGCCGTCCGGCCGCTGCTCGCGGGCGCGCAGCGTGCGGCGTGAGTCGCGGACGTAGACGGTCAGCAGGCCGTCCGGGGTCACGGCCGCCGCGGGCGCGCTGATCGAGGACGTGCCCTCCTCGTCGGCGCCCTCGGGGGTGCCGAGCGACTGCCACGGCCCGAACGGGCCGTCGGGGGCGCCCTGGACTGCGTACACGATCTCGCGCCGGTAGTCCGACGGCCCCGGGCCGAGGACCGTACGGGTCGCGAGGACCGCGACGCGGCCGTCGGGGAGGCGGGCGCTGCTCGCGCCCGGGTCGATGCCGGTGCCGGGGAGCAGCTGCGGACCGGTCCAGGCGGCGGTGGCCGGGCCGCCGGGCCGGGTCCAGACCGCCATCTGCCCGTCCAGGGCCGCGAAGGCGTAGAGCCGGCCGCCGGCGCCCGCCGCCAGCCAGGAGGTGTTGTCGGCGCGGGCGTAGCGCAGCGACTGGGCCCAGTTGCGGCCGGTCGGGCTGCTCGCGACCTTGCGGTCGCCGCAACCGGAGGGACTGCCGCAGTAGTTCTCGTGGTCGAGCCAGGCGTACGTCTTGAGGAAGCCGATCTTCGTCTCGGCCGTCTGCGGGTCCAGCGCGTGCGGGAGGGTGCCGTTGTGGTAGCCGAGGTAGTTCTGCACCGAGAACCGCGGCCGGTCCGTGACCTGGGCGGCGTACGCGGCGGTCGCCGCCTGCACGAAGCGGGCGCCGTACATGTGGTCCTGGTGATCGGTGTACTTGCCGGTGTCGTGGTAGCGGCCCGGCGTCGGGTCCTGCATGCGTATCGTCGTCGGCTTGTACAGCGCGAGCAGCCCGGCTATCGACCGGACCACCTGGTCCTTGGTGTACGTGGACTGCTGCCTGACCGGCGTTCCGGAGGCCAACTGGGCTTCGAGCGCCGGTATCTTGCCGTTCCACAGCCCCCGCAGGCTGTCCGGGTTCTCGGCGGTGGGGTTGCGGGCCTCGCGCATCTGCAGCCAGACCAGGTTGACCTGCGGCCGGGCCATGAGCACGTCGAGCTCGGCCTGGCCGCCGCCCGCGGTGGGTATGACCGTGCGCTTCCAGGCGCTGGTGCGGTCCCCGGTGACCATCTGCGCGTACGCGCAGCGGATGCCGTTCTGCCGCGCCTCGGCGTAGTGGGCGCGGTCGGCGGGCTGCTCCGGGTCCTTGGCGCCGGCCCCGTTGGCCTCGTTGCGGCCGTCGGCCTCGCCGGAGGTCAGGTAGACGGTGGTGAGCTGCAGGCCGGCGGTCAGCGAGCGGCTGAGGTCCGGGTTCATGAAGAACAGGTCGTCGTCGGGGTGGGCGACGACCTGGACGACCGATCCGGAGGTGGTGCTCGCGGTCAGCGTGAAGTCCGGGCCCTGCTTCTGGGTGTCGGTGGCCTCTGCCGACGTCTGCTGGCCGGTCGCGACGGCGAGCACGCCGGTGGCACCGACGGTGAGTACGGGAAGGAGGGCAGCGAGGAGGAAGCGGCGACGGGCAATCGGCATCGGTCACGCCTTGGGTCGTTCCGGGCGGGAAGAACGGCAGTTCAGTCAGTTCGGCACAAGTGGCTCAAGCGGCTCAGTCAGTGAGAGGCCAAATCGGGCGACTTGGTTCACCGATGTGCTCGATGACTCCTGCTTTCCGGAAACGACCGGATGTGATTGTGCCGTGTGCATTTCGGTTCCCGGGCACGCGCCCGGGATGTGGACGCGGTCAGCGAGTCGCTGCGGGCGGAGCCGTGTTGCGCGGGCCCACCGGCAGCCACGGCGCCAGGTGCGCGTCCGCGTCGTCCGCCGACGAGGTCACGTACAGCCGCGCGTCGAGGCCCACCACCGCCAGGCTGACCGTGTCCCTCCCGGTCTTCGTGGACGACGGAGCCCCGACGAACATCAGCGGCGACCGCTCCCACGGCCGCCCCTCGCCGAGGCCCGCGCCCAGCAGCCCGCCCGCCGAGCGGCCGGCCAGCACGTGCCCGCTCGCCGTCACCGAGCCGAAGCCCTGGAGTCCGCCGAGGTCGGTCAGGTGGTTCACCTTCAGCCCGCCCTCGCCCGTCACCAGGGCGGTACGGACATTGCCCGAGCCCGGCTTGCGGAACCACAGCCGCACCCCGCCCTCGCGCCCCTCCGCGGTGAGCGGGAGCGTCGTGTCCGGCAGCCCGGTGGGGGTGGCCGGCCCGAGCGGGGCGCCCGGCTTCGGCTGCACCCAGCCCACCACCGACTTGGTGGTCGCCGCGAACACCATGCGCCGCCCGGCGCCGTCGGCGGCGGTGACCGGGGTGCCGTGCAGGTCGGCGCCGCCGTACGAGGCCCACGGGCCCCAGCCGCCGCCCGCGAGCTGCACCCGCCCGCGCAGCGAGCCCGCGCCGTCGCGGACGTACGCCGCCAACTGCCCGCCGCCGTCGACCGCGACGGCCGGGGCGCTGATGTCGGAGGTCCAGTTCTCGTCGGCGGTCTCGGGCGTGCCGAGCGACTGCCAGTCCCCGAACTCCTCGGCGCCCGGGCCCTTCTGGACGGCGTACACGACCTCCCGCCGGTAGTCCGTGGGCCGCGCGCCGAAGGAGGTGCGCGTACCGAAGGCGGCGATCCGCCCGTCCGGGAGGGTGACGGTGGCCACGCCCGGGTCCATGCCGGTGCCGGGCAGCAGGCGCGGACCGCTCCACGCGCCGATGGGGCCGGAGCGGTGCCAGAGGGCGACCTGGCCGTCGAGCACCTTGAAGGCCCACAGACCGTGCTCCTTGTCGGAGGTCAGCCAGGACGTGCCGGTGCCGCGGGCGTAGTTGACGGTCGAGGTCCAGCCGTTGCCGGCGGGGTGGTCGGCGACCTTGAGGTCGCCGCAGCCGGCGTTGCTGCCGCAGTGGTTCTGCTTGTCGAGCCAGGCGTAGGTGCCGAGTATGTCCAGCTTCTCCTTCGCCTCGTCCGGGCCCAGGGCGCTGGGCAGGGAGCCGTTGAAGTAGCCGACGTAGTTCTGCACCGCGAAGTGCGGGCGGTCCTTCGCCTCGACGCCCTTCGCGTACGCGGCGAGGGCGGCCTGCACGAAGCGGGCGCCGTAGAAGTGGTCCTGGTGGTCCGTGTACTTCCTGGTGTCCGGGAAGCGGCCGGGGGTGGGGTCCTGGGCGCGGACGGTGGTCGGCTTGTACTGCTCCAGGACGCCGACGAGGGTGCGGACCACCTGGTCCTTGGAGTACGAGAACCGCTGCTTGACGGGGGTGCCGGAGGCGAGCTGGGCGCCGAGCGCGGATATCTTGCCGTCCCACAGGCCGTGCAGGCTGTCGGGGGCGCTGTCGTAGACGGTGCCGGCCTCGCGCAGCTGCAGCCAGACGAGGTTGACCTCGGGCTTGGCGACGAGGACGTCGACCTCGGCGTGGCCGCCGCCCTGGGTGGGGACGACGGTCCGCTTCCAGGCGCTGTCGCGGTCGCCGGTGGCCATTTGGGCATAGGCGGCGCGGATGCCGTTCTGGCGGGCTTCGGCGTAGGCGGGCTTGTCGGGCGGGGTGGAGGCCTGCTTGCCCTCGGTGGCGTTGATGCCGTCCGCCTCGCCGGCGGTGAGGTAGACGGTGGTGACGGGGTGGCCGGCGGCTATGGAGTACCGCAGGTCCGGGTTCATGAAGTACAGGTCGTCGTCGGGGTGCGCGACGATCTGCAGCACCCGGCCGGGGTCGGGCGCGTCGGCGGCTGCCGCCGGAGCGGGGCCGGACCGGTCGCCGCCGATGCCGCCGAGCGCCTCGGAGCCGCGCAGTACGAACATGCAGCACGCGGCGGCGGCGGCGAAGCCGGCCACCGCCTTGACCACCCGCCCCCGGCGCCGGGCGCCCACCGGCGCTTCGGCCCGGCCGGAGCGGCGGGAGGCCGGCCCGGCGCCGCCGGCCTGCCGGCCGGTGGCCGCGTCCGCCGGGTCCTCGGCGCGTGCACGGCGTGCGGCGCGGCGGCCGCCGGGGGCGGGGGTTCGGGCTTCGCCGGAGCGGTCGTCGGC
>NZ_JBHYXN010000057.1:0-48099 GCF_042752335.1 Streptomyces sp. NPDC059355
ACCCAGAGCGCTGCGCGCTCTGGAAGTGATCCACCGGCGCTGCGCGCCGGTGGCCGGCCCTTCGGGCCGGTGCGGCCTGCGCTTCGCCTTCGGCCGAGTCAGTTCGCTTCGCTCTCTGACCTGCGGGGATTCGCTTCGCTCTTCCCCTTGGCGGGCTGCGCTGCGCTTCGCTCGGGGCGGCCGCTGCGCGGCCCGCGGGGCCTGGGTCGCTGCGCTCCCCTGGCCCTGGGCCCGCTTCGCGGGCAGCTGGCAGCAGCAGGTGCGGGTGCCGTGGGCATGGTCCCCTGGGCCGACTCCTGGGGTTGCATGCCTACGCGGCCCTGACGGCCCGTCTGCGGCCTTGTGGCCTGCGGTAATCCATCCGTGTCAAGCAGGTGTGGAGCGTCTCTCACAGGAGCGTACAGGGCTCCGGAAGTTGGGGCCAGGAGCCAGGAGCCACTGAAACGCACCTATCTGACGCATCATCAGGAATGTATCTCGAAATTCATCTGTCGCTCATTCGAATTCAGATTTCGTTTCTGAATTCCTTGAAACTGAATTCAGTGGCCGTGTTGATAAACCGTGTAGGGGTGAGGATTTGGGGTGCGTTTCGGGAGGAGTGGCTCCCGGCCGGGTGAAGCGGTGGACTGATGTGCGGTCCGGTTCCAGCCCGGTCGGCGGGCCGGACGGCGCTGCCGCGAGACTGGCCGGATGAACGAGCGCCGCCCGCTGGGCACCGGCCCCCGACCCGCCACCAACTTCCCGGCCACGTCCGGACCCCGGGCCCGTCTGGCGGCCGAGCCGGCCGAGATGACTCCGGCCACCGAGGCCACCGGCCGCACTGAACAGTCCGCGGCCGTGCCCGGTCGGCGCATCCTGGGCCCCGGAAGCGCAGCCGCCGATCGTCCACTCACCCACCAGGAACCTCACCGGCCAACTCACCGGTGACTGCGCCCTGGCCGAGAGCGGGGCGGAACGGACACTCCGGCCCAAGATCCCCCAGTGGGCGGCCCGTATCCGGTACTCATGGCACGCGGCCCTCTTCCGTTCTCCGGGGCCGCACCCGGCCCGGCCAGACGTCCACCACGCAGGCCGGAGCCAGTTGGCGGGGCCCCCTGCCGTCACAGCAGGGCCCCGTCACACCCCCGCATCGGGCACCCAGCCCCCGAAACCCGGGGGTCCCCAATCGGCCTGTCTGACCCGTCAACCCTGGCCACAGCCTGACGCCCGCCTGTCCTGACGCGACAGGCCGACAGGCCACCGCCACTGACCACCGGCGAACAACCGGGCCAACGTGACCGCCGTACCCACCGCCGTACCCACCGCCGCGGGACGGCCGCGGGACGGCCTGTACGGCGGTGCCACGGCGGTGGGCACGGCGGTCCGGGTCGCGGTGGTGACTCCCCGCCCGGTACCCGCCCAGAGCGCCGGACGGGAAGCCCTACACGCGCGCCTCGCGCCTGCACGCGCGCCCATGGCGCCGGCGTTCATCGGCCCCACGGCCGTAATGAACCCCCATGTGACAGGCCCCCCGCGACACCTGACGCGGTTACCGGTTACCGGTTGGGCGGACATGGATTCGCGCTGCTCAGAGCCGACCAGGACAACGTTTCGGCCTGTAACCGGTAACCCGTAACCACGTCCAGGTGCGGCACGCGTTGGCCGACTCCACCCAGGCACCGTGCTCGAGTTGGGCGGCCCGGTGGTACTGCTGCCCCCAGAGCGCTCTGGGCACCGGGCCTCACCCGAGCACGCCATATCGGCACGGGCTGCGCCGACCCTAACCACGCTGAACCTCCCCCGCTGCTCCCGGGCCAGCCCAACCCCGGACGCCCGGCGGCTCCACGGCGGTGCCGAACCCCTGTGTGACACCTGGGCCAGGGGCGGGGGTTCGGCAGCCCGCCCGTGGTCAGCCATGTGACAGGACCTCCGTGTGACACCTCCCGGCGGCCCGTGTGACACGCCCGTGTGACTCGGCTCTGACAGCTGACGCTGACAGCCCGCTCGCCGGACAGGACCGCCCCCGCCCCAGGTCAGGCGCCGTCCTGACACGTCAGGTGTCAGCCGGTCCGGAGCCGGGTCAACGCGAGCGTTTCCGCAGGTCGGCCCCGACTCCCGGAATCACGGGAGTCGGGGACCAGGCACCGGAGCCGTGCACACCGAGGGGGAAAGACAGGGGGAATCAAAGGGGGACATATGGGGGGGTACTCCTGGGGGGGAACAAGAGGGGAAACGGTTCCGCGGCCCCGGCCGCATCTCCCCAGGTCAGCCCCCGAATTGCAGCCGGTGACCAGCCAGACTTTCTATCGGGGAGGGGGTGGAGGGCGGGAACGGGAGGGGTGTGCAGGCGGGTGCTGGCGGGGCCGTGAGGAACCGTCAACCAAACATCGTCTGCAACAAAGAGCCACAGGCGCCCCGCTGAGCGACTTTCAGGAACCGATGCGACCGGAGGGGCCGAAACGGGCTGCGAGGCGCTCAGCGGGGCGTACAGCGGCTAGAACGGGGCAGTGGCGGGCTGGTCCTGCGACTGCTGGGCGTAGGCGGCCAACTCCGGGTGCTCCCGGGCCAGCTGCTCGCGCAGCCGGCGGGTCTCCTCCGCCTCGGCGGCCCGCCGGGCACGGAACACCGCGTCCTTGGCCACTTCCCGCTCGGCATGCTCGGCGTAGGCGTCGTCCACCATGGCGTTCCACCGGACCGCGGCCCTGGCCCGCTCGGCCTCGACGGCGTACTCCGTGTCCCTCTGGGCCCGCAGGGGCGCCGTGGCCCGCTCGATCGCCTCGGCCTCGGCCCGGTCGTGGCAGACCCAGCACAGGCCGTCTTCGGGCCGGGTGCCCTTCCCCGTCGCGTCGCAGCCTTCGCCTTCGCAGTCCCACCACACCACGGCCGGGCCTGCCTCCCGGGGACCGGGCACCAGGCCCTGCCGCCGCGCGGCACGGCGCTCCGCCCGGCGCTCCTCGCACTTCGGGCAGACATCCGTCGGCCCCACATGGATCCGGGCACCGTCCTCGCACATCGGGTCCGGGCAGTCCGTGGACGGGCGCACCAGGCCGACCGCCACGCCGACCGCGGAGCCGATGCCCTTGCCGCCCTCGGCCGCGTCCATGGCGTAGCCGTGGTTCCACCACCGCCGCCGCACCCGCTCCGCCAACTGTTCTGCGGTCCGGCCGCCGTCAAGCGCGTCTCGGACCGCCTGCTGGATCGGGTGCAGGTTGTGGCTGTAGCTGGGCAGCAGGGCAGCGAGCTCTAGCGGCCAAGTCGCCGTCACGGTGGTCACCGCTGCCGCTAGCTCGGGGGTGAGCGTCATTCGGGGCACCGCAGAGCCCGTCCCCGCCGCCGACCCCCGCTTCGGCGCTTCGGCGCCGTCGGACGCGGCGGAGCCGCTCGCGCTAGCACGCGCGCTACTACCTGCACTAGCCCTACGGGCGTCACCAGCGGCTCGCGCCGCAGGCGCTTCCTTGTCCTCGGATGGTGACTCAGAAGGTGACTCAGAAGGTTGGGGGACTTGTAGTCCCTGGGGTAGGGACTTGTAGTCCCTGGGGTAGGGACTTGTAGTCCCTACCCCCCTCGCCGGAATGTCTGCTTTGCCCCGGGGACTATCAGTCCCCGGGGCGGGGTCCGGGGAGGTCTTCTTCGGGCGCTTCACGCCCTTGTCCGCCCGCACCTTCTTGGGAGGAGCCGGGACCAGGACCGGCCGATTCTCCGGCGTGAGCGCATGGCGACCCAGGTTCGCGCGCTGCTCATTGATGGACTCCAGCTGCGCGGCACTCCACCACTCGGCGGGGATCATGACCTCCCAGATCACGGGTCGCTGTTCCTTGGGGATGGACAGCCACGTCCGTGACTGGTGCTTGGTCTGGCGGCGCAGGATCCCCCGAGACTCCATCGCGCGACACCTCCGGCCGGCAGTCTTCGCGTCCACCCGCGCAGCCGCGGCCAGGGTGGGGTACGACCGGAAGCAGTTCATCCCGTCGAAATCGCCCTTGACCACCAGGGCCACCAGGATCGCCCGCTCCTCGGCATCGTTGACCGGGGCATGATCGATGGCCCACAGGACCGGATACATGCTCACCGACCCACCCCCGCTCGGGTGGACCTGCCGTCGTGACCGACACCATGTGGTGCCCGGCCTGCTGTTACACGTACGCTCATCAGTGAGCGCACCTCCAACCTCTTGCTGTGATGTTGCGCCTCTCCAGACCAGGGCCGCGAACCCTGGGATGGACCTGTCGAGCCCCGCCGACCGGCGGGGCTCGCTGCGTTGTGCGGCCATGCTCCCGCACCCCGGCTCATGGGGGCCGGGTTATTCACCTTCTGACGGTTCCTCTGGGCAATGCGGCGGGGTCACATATCCGTTCAGTCGCGTGCAAGACCGATGCATGCTTCGAATCTGCACGTGAATTACGGATTTCTCGCATTGCGGTATCGGCTTATTCAGGGTTTTCCGAAGCAGTCCGAGAGTTCAAGGAAGTGGCCCATCGGAGAATGGTTGCTCCTCCGGCAACCTTGACGGCCACTTCCACTACTCGACCGTCGGTCAGGTAAACCGTCCGTACCACCTGAGTCACGATGACTTCCCCGGCGGTGAGACCTAGAGCTGCCTTTTCGGATTCCGTAGCGTAACGAGAGGTAACTTCTTCCAGGACGTGGTCCTGGTCGCTTCCCAGTCGCTCTGCCGCCAGTTCACGAGACCCGCCGGTGGACACCAGTTCCGTCAGTTCCGGCGTGACAGCGATCACGTAAGCCGGGTAGTACGAGCTGCTGACGTGCACGGGCACGCCGTTCCGGCTGACTACACGGCGACGGACATGCACTGGCGTGCCGTGAGCCACATCAAGACGCGGCGCTACCACTTCGTCCGCGCCGACCGTGCCGACCTCCAGGATCTGCGAGGTCTCACCGCCGGCCAAAGCGCTGCCGGTCGTCTCGTGCAGGCGCACCCGGGCCGCGATGTTGTTGCTGATTGGGCCAGCGACAATCGTTCCGACGCCCGCCTTGGGGAGAGTCAGCCCCTCCTGCTTGAGTACGCGAAACGCCCTGTTGGCGGTCGTCTGGGCCACGCCGAAGTGCTCGCTGACCTGCCGCAACGACGGCATGGTCTCGCCCGGCTTAAGCACTCCGTCCTGGATCTGCTTGCGGTAGTACGCGGCGATCTCCGCGTAACCGGCTGTCTCGGGCATTTCAGACCCTTCCTTTGGCTAGTGCCGCACTCCCCGCGAGTGCAGCGGTGCACCTCTGAGGCTAAACCACGCACAGTTACAGCGCTACCACTAGCGCTCTCTATCGCTAGTGGTCTACTGTTTGGCGTGCTGGCGGACCACCCGGAGCGAGAGCAACTGGGGCCTGTCAGCACGCTTATCGACCTGCGTAAACGCTGTTTGACCTGCGTGAACGCAGACTGCCCGGCAGGTCTGGACACCGGCCGGGCAGAGCGGCCCAGGTGTAGCACCTGTGCCGCTGTCGGACCCGACGTGATCACGAGGGAGTACCGACGTGGTGATGGTGACAGAGGTATTACGCAGGTGGCGGGTGCAGCGCGGCGCGTGCCGCGCCGTGGTGCGGACGCGGACGCTTCTGCCGTCCGGGTTCTGCACCACGGCGCGGCACGCGCCGGCCCAGGCGGCGCCGGAGGCGCTGGATCTGGGTGGGGATGAGCTGCGGGTGCGTGCTGGCCTGCGGGCGCTCGGGGTGGAGTTGTGACCGGGCAGGGCGGGATGCCGTCCTGGTGGTCGCAGGGTCCGTATCTGGCCGTGGTGCCGGAACAGCGCGTCGAAGAGCACGACCGTGACGCCTGGTTGAACGAGTTGTGGTCGGACCCGGTGTACGCGCCGGTGGACTCGATTGCGGACCGGGCGTCGTCGGCTGACGATGCGATCGACTGGGAGCGGGTGCGGGCTGCGGTGCGGCGGGTGCGTCCGGTGCGGACGCTGGCCGTGGCCGGTCTGGGCGTGCTGCCGGCTCTTTGGTGGGCGCAGGGCGTCACGGTGCCGCTCGCGGCGCAGGTGTCGGTGGACGCGGCCTGGGCGGCCGGGGTGCTGGGCGCCGGGATTGCCGCGGTGGGCGCGGCGACGGGCGGGCGGGTGCGTCGATGGGTGTCTGCGGCGCTGCTGGTGGCCGCTGTGGGCGGAACGTTGATCGCCGGACCGACCCGTCACCTGGTGGCGGCCTGGATCGTGGGGGCCTGACCGATGGATCTGATCACGTTCACGCACGTCGTGACCCGGGCCGGGGCTGCGTTCGGGTTCTCCCTCGCCGTGGTCACGGCGATGTGGGTCTACTACTCCAAGGGCCGCAGCCTGAAGGCGCTCAAGAAGCGCAAGGTGTGGCTCCCGTGGGGCGGCGCCGCCCTGACCATGGTCATGGCCTCGGCGGTGACCGGCGGTCTGCTCGGGCAGATCAGCGGCGGGTTCACCGGCACCGGCAACGAACTCGGGCAGAACATCGGGGATGTCGCGGTCGGGCAGTCCGGGGCCGGCGCGGTCCCGCTCTCCACCGGCGAGGTGTTGTCCTACTCCGGTTCCTGGCTCGCGTTCTGCATGATCATCGGCCTGGCCCTGTTCATCTGGTTCGCCAAGGGCTGGGAGGAGCGCGGCCTGGCCCTGTCCGGCGCACTGACCGGTGCCACCTGGGGGATCACGGCCGCGATCGGCGGCTGGGCTTCGATGCTGGGTGTCCCGCTGCTGTCGTGGCTCGGGGAGGTGCTGATCGGATGAGCCAGCGCCCCGCCCGCCGGACGCGGTCCGGCGCCCGTCACCTGGCCCTGTTCCTCGCCCACTGGGCGGGCGGGCACACCGTATCCAACGAGGAACTGTTCCGCCGGATCATCAAGCAGCGCGCCGAGGCCCACCAGGAGGCTCTGGAAGAGCACCGCCGCTTGGTCCTCAAGGCGCGCAAGAAGGCGACCAAGCTGCACCGGATTGCCGAGGAGGACGGCGGCCTGACCCCGGCCGCCAAGGCCGAACTCAAGGCGGCCACCAAGGAGGCGGAGCGGCACACCGCCGCGCTGCGCGCCCTGGGCGAGTTCACCGTGCCCGCCCTGGACCCCGGTCAGGTGCGCCACCGGCGCCGCCGGATCGCCGCTGCACGGTGCGCGGTCCTGGCGGCCCCGGCCGCCGGGATCACCGCCGCCACGGTGGCCGGCGCGTGGTGGACCGGGCCGACCGCCGCCGTGCTGGGCGTGCTCACCTCCTGGGCGCGCGGCCTGCAGGCGTTCGACCTGACCGTGCGCCCCGTCCCGGCCGACCTGATCGCCGAGACCCCGATGGTCCTTGCCGTCCCGGGCGCTGCCCCCGCTCCGGTCGTGGCCCCGGTCGTGGCTGCGGCGGCCGGCCTTCCGTCGGTACCGCCCATGCCCGCTACCGCCCCCGTCACGGCCGCTCCGGGCGGGACGGGCACGGGGGTGGAGGGCGGGCAGGACCTGGTGCTGGCCCTGTCCCGGGCGCTGGGCGCGTGCCGGGTGATTCCGCGCGGCACCCAGGTCACGCTCCTGGCCGTGCCGGAGGTCACCGCCCAGCGGTGGACGGCCGTGGTCCGCCTCCCGGATGACACCGGCGCCACGGTGGACCACGTGGTGGCCGCCCGGAAGAACCTGGGCGGGGAACTCGGGCTGGACCGGGCACGCCTGCACGTCGAGCAGGTGGCTGGCGCGGACGACAAGACGCTCAGGGTCAGTGGCTTCACCGTGGACCCGTTCGCCCAGCCGATGCTGTGCACGGCGCAGATGCTCGGCGGGGTCGACGTGTGGGAGCAGGGCATCCCGGTGGCGTTCGACGCGTTCGGGCGGCTGCTGTACCTGCGGCTGCGGGATGTGTCGATCCTGCTGGGCGGCTCCTCCCGCTCCGGCAAGGGCGCCGTCCTGCGCCTGATCATCGCCGGGTGCCTGCTGGACGCCCGGGTGCGCCTGCACTTGGCGGACGGCAAGTACCCCGGCCAGCACCGGTGGAAGGGCCTGACTGACTCCTACATCTACGACCCCGACAAGCGCGCCAAGCAGCTCGCCAAGCGCCTCGAATCCCTGGTGGCGGAGATGGGCGAGCGGGCCGGCCGTCTGGCCGCCATCGGGGTGGAATCGCTCGCAGAGCGCCCCGACCTGGTCGGCACCGAAGGCCTGACCCTCGAAGTGGTCGTAGTGGACGAGGTGTCCGCGTTCACGCTGGACGCGAAGTACGGCAAGCGCATCACCAAGGCGCTGATCGAGCTGGCGGCCCGCGGGCTGGCGTTCGGGATCGTGCTCATCCTGGCCACGCAACTGTCCACCGCCGGGGTACTTGACCGGCTGGTCACCTCGAACGTCGTGTGGCGGTGGTGCATGTACGCCACCGGCGCCGACGAGTCGAACACCATCCTCGGCAAGGGCATGGCCGGGCGCGGCTACTCCGCGCACCTCTTGGACCCCGAACAGCGCGGCTCCGGCCTGCTGCTGGCCGAGGGCCGCATCTCCACCGTCCGGTCCCTGTGGCTGGACGGGGCCGACATGGCGGCCGTCCAGGACATGGTCCGCGCGCTGCGCGCCAAGCCCCCCACCCCGCCGCTGGCAGCAGTTCCGGCGCAGGCACCGAGCCCGACGGCCGTCCCGGCCCCGGCCGCGGTGGCCGCGCCGGAGGCCGACTGGTCGGTCCTGGACGGCTGGCTCGAGCAGGCGGCACCCCCCGTACCCGGGCCTGCGCCGGTGGCGGCCGGAGCGCTCCAGCGGGCCCGCGCGTTCGACGTCATCCGGGACGCCGGCCCTGACGGCATCAAGCGCGCCGCCGTCGCCGACGCGGTCGGCGTCCCCGCGACCACGGTCGGCGGGTGGCTGCGGGAGTGGACCGACATGGGCGTCGTCGAGGCCATCGGCCGCCCCCCGCACACCCGCTACGCCGCTACAGACGGCCGCCAGTAGCCGTCCGTAGAGCGCGTTTTCTACAGACGAGTGCAGGTCAGAGCGCTGTACCCCTACTGACGAGGGGGCGTCGGTAGCCGTTCGCCAGTAGCTCGTCAGTAGCCGCACCACCGTCTGCCCGCTGCCCGCCCGCCCCCGCGTCGCACGCCCGGGGGCGGGTCGAGGGGAGCCGCCAGACGGCCCCAGACACAGCCGAGCGCCCCCGATCAACTTGGCGGAAGAGCAAGGGGCGCCCGGTTCCATCCCTCACGAGAGACGGAGCCACATCATGGCATTCCGCAAGACGATCTCCCAGAGCGAGCTGGCCGAGGGCCAGAGCGACGCCGACCGCGAGCGCCACGCCACCGAGTACAGCGCGTCGCGCGGCGGCTGGTTCAAGGCCGAGGCCAAGCCGGAGCCGGGCCAGGACAACGACAGCAGCGGTGGCCGCCGGTGGGGTCGGCGATGAGCCGGGCGACCGCGCCCAGGTGCCACGGCCGGCGCATGAAGAGCGACACGTCGGGCCGGGAGTACCGGTGCCTGCGCTGCGGGGCCTGGACGATCCGGCTCCTGGCCCTGCTCCTCGGGGGTGCGTGATGGGAGACGCCGAGCGCCAGGCCGCCGCGGCCGCCATGGAAGCCGCCCGCGCCGCCAACGCCCAGGCCATACAGCAGGCCCAGCATTCGGCCGACGTACTGAACGCCGCGAACAACGCGGCCGCCGCCCTTGCCGCGGACGTCTCGGCCCACCTGTCCGGCAACTGACCGGCCGGCGTTCCGACTGCGGAAGAGCACCCGCCCGGCGGGCAATGCCACCGCGCCCACCCCACCCGGACCGGCTCCCGGTCCCCACCGACGAGAGGACATCACCGTGTACGACCAGGACGCCAACGCCCGCCAGCTGCTGGCCGCCAGCCTCGACATCCGGGCCACCCGCGCCGACGAGGAGGTCAAGATGCACGAGGAAGCCGCCGCCGACGTGTGCCGCGGCGCCGACCAGCGGGCCCTGGCCCGCGAACGCGCCGACCGCGCCCGCCAGAAGGCCGCCAAGCTGCGTGCCCGTGCCGCGGCTCTCGACTGACGGCCGCCCCCTCGGGCTGCGGGAAGGCGCCCCACGAGGATGGGCAGCGCCACCGCGGCACCAGCACCACCCGGGCGGGACTCCGGTCCCGCCCGGCCCCGGCATCCTCAGCAGAAGGAGAGACATGACGACCACCATCGAGCCGGACACCGTCCCGGCTCCGGTGACAGGCCCGGCCTCGCCGGTGCCCGATCCGCCCGCCTCCGCCGAACCGGGCTCCGTTCCGGTGAGCGCGGATACGGTTCCGGTGAAGGCGCCTGCCGCTCCGCCGGTGGCGAAGGACCGTTCCGCCGCCGCGATGCGCGCGGTCGTGATCGGCTCCACGCTCGGCGGTCTGGTGATCGCCTCCATCGGGTTCGCCGGTTCGTACACCGCCGTGCGCGCCCTGGCCGAAGCGAAGGGATTCGGGGCGGTTGCGCCCTGGTTCCCGATCGGCGTCGATGCGGGAATCATCGTGATGTACGGCCTGGACCTGGTCCTGGCCTGGCGGCGCACCCCCAAGCCGGGCCTGCGGTTCATCGCGCATCTGCTCACGTTCGCGACGATCGCCTTCAACGCCGTCTCGGGCGAGAAGGGGATCGTGGAGGACCCGGTGGCGGCCGGCATGCACGCGGTGATGCCGGTCCTGTTCGTGGCCACGGTGGAAGCGGCCCGCGCTCTGGTCATCAAGACCGCCCGGGTGCGCCTGGGTATCGAGTCCGACCAGGTACCGCTGCACCGGTGGGTGCTCGCTCCCTTGGCCACCCCAGCTCTGTACCGGCGCATGAAGCTGTGGGGCATCACCTCGTACGCGCAGATGGTGGCCATGGAGAAGGAGCGCACCGTCTACCGGGCGTGGCTCCAGCACAAGCACGGCCGGGCCTGGAAGAAGGCGGCCGGCGCCGAGGCGCTGCTGCCGTTCACGATGGCTCCGTTCGGCCTGAGCGTCGATCAGGCGCTGGCCCTGCCCCAGGAGCAGAAGGCGGCCGAGGACGCGCGGAAGGCGGCCGAGGCCGCCGGTCAGGCCGAGGCCGCCGAGCGAGAGGAGCAGCGCGCACTCGACGCGGAGGAGCGGAGGGCCGCAGCCAAGGTACGGCGCATGGAAATCGGCGCAACGGTGACCACGGCGGAGCACCGGATCGGGGCGGAGACGACCGCGGCCGGAGCGGAGGCCCGCGCGGCCGAGGCGGCAGCCAAGGCGCAGGCACAGGCCGCGGAGGCGACCGCAGCGGCGGAGGCCGAGGCTGCCGCGCACGCCGCGCAGCTTGCGGCGGAGGCCGCCCGCCGGAAGGCGGAGCGCACCGCGAGTGAGGCGGAGCGCACCGCCGAGCGCGAGGAGGAGGCCGAACGGAGCGCGGCTGAGGCCGAGTTTCAGGCCCGCGCCGAGGCGGCCCGGCGGAGCGCCGCCGAGGACCGGCGGAAGGCGGCGTTCGAAACGGCGGAGGCCGATGCGGTGGAGCGAAAGGCTGCCGAGGACCGCCGGGCGGTCGCCGAGGCTGACCGGCTTGGGAAGGAGGCGCGCGCGGATGCGGCCGCTCTGGCGGAGCGGGAGGCGAACGCCGCCCGCTTCACCGCCGTCCACCGTGAGGCCACCGCTCGTGCCGAGCTGGCCGCGCAGGAGGCTGAGGACGCCGCCCGCCTGTCTGCCCGCGAGAGGGCGGAGCGGAAGGTGGCCCGGATGATTCTCGCCGCCGGCGGCGACCAGAAGGTCGTCCCGCTCGCGGATGTCGAGACGCTCCTGGGCGTGGGCCGTACCGTCGCGAGCGAGCGCCGGCAGGCGGCCGCCGAGCTCATCGCATCCGGCTACACGGGCTGACCGGCCCCCGTTCCGCCACGCACGGACAAGGCCCGCAGCGCTCGAATCGCTGCGGGCCTTGCTGTTCCATCCCACCACAGGCCGGGGGTCTTCCCCGGAAGCCCCCGGGGTCTTCGCGAGGAAGACCCCGGGTCTTCCCGTCACTTGGACGAAAAGACCCGGGGTCTTCCTGGGGTCTTCACGCGTCCGGCTGCCCGCTCCGCTGGGAGATCTCTGCACTGAGCGCGGTCAGCTCGCGCATCAGCTCGCTGCACGCCTCCAGGGCCCGGTCCGGGTCGCTGGTGCTCAGTCGGCGCAGGGCGGCGAGGCTGAGCCTGGCCGGGTCGATCGCGGCGGCCGACGGCCGAGGCTGGGACTCGACCTCGACCTTGAAGCCGAGCATGACGGCCGCCTTCAAGAACCCCTGATAGGTGAGGTCGCCTGCCTCCTCTGCCGCAACCCAGCAGGCGCGGGT
Organism: Streptomyces sp. NPDC059355; assembly: GCF_042752335.1. Lineage (NCBI taxonomy): Bacteria > Bacillati > Actinomycetota > Actinomycetes > Kitasatosporales > Streptomycetaceae > Streptomyces > Streptomyces sp. NPDC059355. Next base: position 12,166 of record NZ_JBHYXN010000057.1, read on the forward strand.
GGCGTCGTCACCGTGATCGCGCTGCACCGACACCAGCGGCCGCAACGGCTTCTCCTGGAGCTGGCGCTTGGTCACCGGCGCCAGTGCCCGCACGACCGGGCCGATCCGGATGACCTTGTTCATGTAGTCGGCGCCGTGGCCGTTGAGGGCCTTGCCCCACGCGTCGAAGGAGCCCAGGCCGCTGTCTTCCCAGAGCCGTTCCTCACGGACAAGCTCATAGGCGCCGCTGACCATGAGGAGGTACTGCTGCTGGATCGCCTCAGTCGCCGTCTGCGCCCACGCATCGGCGCACGTGATGGCGCCCTGGCAGTGCGCCAGCCGCTCCGCACGGTCCTGACTCGCCGGCATGCGGAACACCGGGATCTGGGGTTCGGCCTCCCGGCGGACCTGCGGCTGGACGGTCTGCTTCTCCGGTGCCACCCCGGTGCCCACCGCGGTCCTGCTGAACTGCTCGGCGATGCTCGTGCGTGTCCCCGCCATCAGACGCCCGCCTCGATCTCGTCCAGCCGGCCGCTCGCGCCCCGCAGCCCGTGCTCCAGGGCGAAGCGGTAGAAGTCCTCCCGGGCCTGAAGCTCGACCCGGTTGTTGTTGTACTGGGTGACCACGCGCGTCGCGTTGGTGTGCACGCGGTACCGGCGGATGACCGTCCGCGCGACCGGCCAGCCGTGGCTCTCGCAGAACGCACGGGTGCCATCCACGTACGCCTGGCCCTCGGCCGGCGGCCAGTTGTTGATGACCACCTGGTAGGACAGCCCGCGGGGCTTCAGGACCCACTCGATCGTCTGCCACGTCGGCTCGAAGGAGTCGGGCTCGGTCAGGATCGGCACGATGACGTCGTTCGCCTGCTCCAGGAGCGCGGTCAGGAGCCGACCGTACCGGTCGTCACCGAGCGGGTCTTCACCGGCCTCGTACTGCTCCGGGGTGATCTCGGCCCATCCCGGGGTGTCCACGAAGATGTGGCTGTACGGGAGCTTCTTGAGGAGCTGGATGTTCTCCAGGTCGCCGGAGATGTCGAGGACGTCGAAGGGCTGGTCGACCAGCCGTGCCGCCCGCCACAGGGACGTGCCCTGAGGGTCGGCAGACGCGACCGCGACCGAGGGGGATCCGTCACCCCGTGGACCCGCCACATCGGCGCAGACCGCGCCCAGGTTCAGGGAGATCAGCGATTTCCCCACGCCGCCCTTGCGGTTCGCGACCACATGGATCTTTGCCATTGAAGGCCTTCCGTTCGCTTCACCGGCCCGCGAGCGGACCGGCTACTTCGGTGTGCATAAGCAGTCTGTCCCATAAGCCTCGTCTGGTTGAGCAGCCCCGCCCTAGACACAGGTCTTACCGTCCGAAAAGGGTGAAAAATGGCTCCGTCGGAGGCCACATGGACTGGCAGGACATCGGTGCGCGCGGGGCGGAGCTGCAGGCGCAGGCTGTCGACGGGCCGTCATCACCCCGCCGACGGCGCCGGAAGGGCTCCGCGCCCGCACCCGGTGGTGGGGCTGCGGGATACCGGCTACGTGGAGATCGGCTTCCGACCCGCCGTCATGGGAACGCCCCGCGAGCGCACTTTGATGACCGGCTTTGAGCGGGCGCCAGGTCTGCGTCATGAACGACTTCTGCGTGCTCACGAGAACCGTCCCGGATGGGACGAAAGTGAGGGGCGCCGACCCTGATGCGAACTCATAATCGAAATAGGGAACTATCGTTCGATTCGAGTGGCCCGAATGTGCCACGCAGGCGGGTGACCTCGATCACAGATGGCGTTTCGTGTGAGAGGTGGACTGCCGGTTGTTCACAGATGACGACCGGCAGAGGGTGAACCTGGATGAAGCGGGCGAAGCGCTTGTTTCGCGAAGGGGGTCTGGCGGAACGTTTTAGGCCCCCCGCCGAAGCGGGGGGCCTTCAAGGTGCACTCAGGCCATGAGATGCCTCTTGTATTGCGGTCAGTTGGAGCTGAACCGCGTCCCCATGGTGGCGTGCCGCGGGGGGTCATGTATCGCGATTCGCGGCTTGCTGAGCAGGACGTCACGCAAGCCTGAAGAACCACAACAACTCAACAATACCTCTGAGCTGGGATTCTTCCCTCGCGAGAGTGGTCTCGGCTGGTCAATTCTGCGGGTTTCTTCGTTACTCCGTAGGCCTGACGGCGCTCAAGAGGCGATCCGTAGGCCTGGAATGCCCGCGGCCGCTTCTACCAGATCGGCGTTCTTCATGTCGTAAGTGGGACCCGCGTGTCGTGGTGGGGCGGGTTGTTCACGAGTTCACAACCTCGTGAGCAGAGGTTGTCCCCGTGTCCTGGTGAGGACCCCATGGGGCAGACTGATTACCGCGCGCGGAAGCCTCGGAGGACCACAGTCCTCCACCCCGGCGGACAGGAGTTGGAGCTCCTGTAAGTCGGGCCTGTGGCCAGGTTCGCAGCAACTGAATATGCACTCAGGCCGAGTTACACCCCCGGCACGGAAGCCACCCGTGCGAGGGCTGAGCGAGGGCGCCCCCACTTTGGGGGCGCCCTCGCTCACATCCACCCTCTAACCGAGCGGGCACAAAGAGCCCCTCGCACAGGAGTTGAGATGTCTCACCCGAAGAAGCGCCGACGCGCCGTCATGGCCGCCGCCGCGGCGAAAGCAACCGGCACCGCAGCGGGCTTCACCGCCCACGCGCTCGGAGCCGACCCCGAAACGAGCATGACGATCGGCGCCGTCGTCGCGGGAGCCGTCGGCGACGTCCTTCTGCAGTACGTCGCCAACGCCGACGACCCGGCAGTCGAGCCCGCCAGGCCGCCCCTCGAGCCCGCAGAAGCAGGCAACGCCTCCGAAGCCACCGCGGGAATCCGCCCCCGCGAGCACCGTCGCGGCCACCGTGGATACGCGCGATGCGTGCAGCGCCACGGGACGCCGGTCACTATGGCGCAGCCTGCACCTTCCCCGCGCCCGGCGGCCGAGCCCCGGCACGCCGGCCACCGGCACCTGCACCGGGGAGCCCAGAGGTTCGTGCGGCGCCTGCACGAGCGTGACGCCGGCCTCCAGGAGGTGGAGGGACGTCGTGGCGCGTCCTGAGAATGAGATCTCCCCGGACGTGCCGATGGAGGTGGCGGAGCTCGCCCGCGAACTGCGGGCGCTCCGGCGCCGCAGCAACTTGACCTACAAGGAGCTGGCCTCCACGTCGCACTACTCCGCTGCGGCCCTGTCCACGGCGGCATCCGGAAAGAACGTGCCGAAGTGGGAGATGGTCGAGGCCTTCGTCCGCGGGTGCGGCTACAACGGTGATCTGCGGACGTGGCGGACCATCCACCGCAACGCGCTTGCCCGCGTGGCTGGCGAGGAAGCACGCAGGAACGTGAACCTGGCCGGCGCCGAGGTGCTCGTGATCCAGCAGGCGGAGCCGGAGGACCGCGAGAAGAACGAGGGCAACGCGCTGGTCAGGTCCCGCTCCCGACGGGCGCGGGCGGCCCTTGATTCCTCCACACCCATACCGGCTCCGCCCGACGGCCTGCTCGCCCTCGTACAGCAGTTCATGGAGGCGCACCAGAACGACGAGCTGCAGCGGGTGACCAGCCCGACGGTGGACCGCATGCACACGGCCCTGGCCCTGTGTACGACCCCCAAGGACGTCCTGTCCGTGATGCGTGAGCTGGTCGCGGACAGGGGACTGACCCTCAGGGATCTGGAGAAGCGGAGCCGGCGCTCGTACCCGATCTCCGGCGCGACCTTTTCACACGTCCTCAACGGGGACGAGCTGCCCACCACAGAGTGGCTGCACATCTTCCTCATGGCCTGCGGCTTGGAGGAGGAGCGCACCCTGATCTGGCACCACACGGTGACACGCATCAAGATTGCGAACCTTCGGCATCGCCAGACCCCGCCGCCGATGCCGGAGTCTCCTGCCGCCACCGAGCGGACTCTGGTGACTCTGCGCACGTGGCTCACTGTTCTGATCTGTCTCTTCATCGGCGCGGTCACCGGAACGCTGGGCTACCTAAACCTCGAATCCGTACCCCTCGCCGCCGCCGTCGGCGTGAGTTCGGCCTTCGCCGCCCTTCCTCCGCTGCGCTTTCTGATCAGCAATGGCTCCGACTAGCAAGAAAGCGGCGAAGCTTCCTCTGACGTCCTCGTTGGCGTGGGCGTGTGGACAGGAGCGAGGGCGGGCCTCCACCCCAAGTGAGGGGAGGGCCGCCCTGCTCTCTGTCCGCCATCCGGCCAGATGCGGACCGACAGGCTGCTGCGGAACAGGGGGAAGCGTGTCCTCTCGGAGGGTGCACACCTGAGGGGGCACGTCTTACCAGTGCACTGCACCCATCTTCAACATCGCGCTCACCTGGACCGGCAAGCTCGTCGCCGCCGGCGAATGCGAGCGCGGTGCGACCGGCCGTGACGTGTGCCTGACCCGGTACGGGATCGGTGCGAAGGGCCCGAAGGTCCCGACGGGCAGTTTATCCAGGGTCACCAAGGCGCCGCACGGCTCCACCGGTGGAGCGGCGGCAAGCCTCCGGAGGGCTGACCCCGAGCGGGATCGACTGCACCGCCGCGACTGACCGAACCCCAGCCCGGGACCTGGCCGGACGGCCAGAGTCACAGGTCGACACCTGACACATGTCCCACTGCCTCAGCTCAGAGGCGGTCTGGCCGGTCGGGGATGTGGTGGCTCTGAGGGCCCTCGGTCAGCTGGCTGCTCAGTCGGCTGACCGAGCCGGGGCCTGGGGCGTGTGTGGTCGGTGCGATCGGCGGGTTCCGCGGGGCTTGTTCGGAAGGCGGGGGGTGGTTGCGGAGCGTGTACGGAAGAGGGCCCCCGCCGGTAACAGGGGCCCTCTCATGTCCGTGGGGTCCGCGCCTGGCCCAGGAGGACTTGACGGGGTTTTCACGGCCGCGGCCGCCCCTGAGAGCGGCTGCACACGTTCAGTCTCATCACGGCCGGAGGCCAATAGCAAGATCGTTAGGCCGTTCCGCCCTGTTCCGAAGGGTGAATGGCCAGGCCGGCGTCCTGGACGGTACCCCGTGGGGGCCGTGTACGGAACGCCCGCAGACCGGCTGTGGCACCGGTCGGACCCGCGTGAACGGCGCCGGAATCGGGAGCGTCCGGGCGCGGAACACCCCTTGCTGGGAACGGATTTGGCGGCTGGACGTTCCGGTGGGGTCAAGTGCTTGCCAGGCATTGGCCGATCACCGCAGGCTTGCTTTCCATCACGGCCCGTAACGCGGCGCTCCGGTAAAGCACCGCTTGGGCCTGGCATGCACCACGTCGCCCAGGAGGCTTTCTCATGCACGTTCGTCGATCTTCCCGGCGTCACCGCCGGTCCGCCGCCGGCACCCCGTCCTGCGGGACGGCTTCGCTCTCCGGCGGCCTTCGCGTAGTCGTCTTCGTGGTGGTGGCGGTCGTCGTCGTCGCCCTCACGAAGTCCGGCCAGTCCATGCTCGACGCGTTCGGACTCGTGGCGGTTGCGGCCGGCGCGGCCGCCCAGATCAGTGCGGTGCTCTCCCAGCCCGCCGCGGCCCTCCCCGGCGGTGAGGCGTGAGCGGTCTGACGGGGCCCGGCGGCGCCGCCTGGCAGGAGCAGCTGTACAGGATAGAAACCCACCAGGAATACCGCGGGCTGCTGACCAGCCTCCTGAAATCCGTGGGGCTGACGCTGGACCAGGTCGCCGCCAAGGCGGCAGAGCTGGGAGGTCTGCCGCTTCCGAAGGGCACCGTGGGGGCGACCCTGACCCGGGACAAGCTCCCGAAGGCGGAGTTCGTGCAGCAGCTGCTCAGAGTCTGCGGGGTGGAGGAAGCCGACCGGGCCCTGTGGATGAAGGTGTGGCAGGCCGTGGCAGACGGCCAGGCCCCCCTGGGCGAGCCGCAGGACGAACCGCCCCCGGAGAAGGACATGCCGGCCGCGATCGAGGAAGAAGACGCCGGACCCTCCGGCTCCTTCGGCTGGGCCGCGTTTCCCCGGCTCCTGCGCGATCGGCTGCGGGGCGCGCCTCGGCGCTGGCTGGTCACGCTGACCGCAACAGCGGTGGTGGCCCCGGCCGTCGGCGGCGGCCTGTGGTGGTACAGCGACCATTGCGGCACCACGAATCCGGCGCTGCGCACGGTGCTGGGCGGTGAGTGTTCGGGGATCACCGACGGCAGCGACGGACACGGTGTCTTCGGCAGGGAGCTTGAGCCGGTCCTGGCCGCGATCGATGCCGAGAACCGGGCGGTGGTGAAGGAGGGCGGCTACGTCACGGTGGCGCTGATGGCCCCGCTGACCAAGGGGAGCAAGAGCCTGACGGGCGACCGCGCGCTGCATCAGGTCGAGGGGGCCTTCATCGCCCAGTACGAGGCGAACAAGGACAAGGCCTATCCCAGGATCCGGCTGGTGCTGGCCAACATCGGCAGCAACGAGTCGGAATGGCCTGGCGTCGTCGAGGGGCTCAAGGCGATGACCGGCGGGGATGACCAGCTCGTCGCGGTGACCGGGATGGGCCTGAGTCAGCAGCAGTCGATCGACGCAGCGCGCTCGCTGTCCAAGGCCCACATCCCGATGGTCGGCGACGTGATCACCGCCGACGGCTTCGACAAGAGCGGTGCGATCGACCACGGCGCCCCGATTCCGGGCCTGGTGCGGGTGGCCCCCAACGTCAGCACCCAGTTCAAGGCGCTCGCCCAGGAGGTGGCCAAGCATCCGGAAATGAAGGCAGGGGCCCTGGTCAGCGCGCCGGAGACCCCGGACGGAAAACCCGACTTCTACACGCAGTCCATGGAAGCGGCCATCCGCAACCCGGATATGGGCCTGCAGCCCTACCTGGATACGGGAGGCCTCGCGTTCAACTTCACCGTCGAGCAGGAAGCGGAGGACAGCAGCCTGACCACCATCGCCAACAACATGTGCGGCAACCCCAAGATCGACGTGGTCTTCTACGCGGGCCGCGCGACGTACCTGGGGACGTTCATCGAGAAGCTGCGCAACCGCCCGTGCCGCACCACCCCGATCACGGTGGTCACCGGCTCCGACGCCGCCACCCTGAACCCCAAGATCGAGGGACTGAACGACGCCGGCGCCCCCATCTCCGTCCTCTACGTCCCGCTCGCCGACCCCGGCCAGCTCGCGGACAGCGCCAATCCCGACCAGACGCTGTACCTCGACTTCGCCACCGAGTTCACCACTGCCCACCACGGACAGGAGTTCGACAAAGGCCACCTGGCCAGTGGCTGGGCGGTCATGTCGCACGACGCCCTGCTGGCCGCGCGGCTGGCCATCCGCAACGCCACAGGCAAGTCCCAGACCCCGCCCAGTATCCGCGCGGTGGGAGACCAGCTCTACCTGTTCGGCGGCTTGAACGTCGTCACGGGAGCCGGTGGCGTCTTCGGTATCGACCCGCAGACAGGCAACCGCAAGGCTGGCCACGACCCCCAGGTCGTACGCAAGGGAACCCATCGCCCCTAGCTGATCACCCCCCGGGCGGTCCCAGTGGGGCCTGCCCGGGGGCGCTAAAAGACAGCGGCGCTCGGTACCCCTCGAAGGGGCCGAGCGCCGCTGGGTGTCGAGTGTTGCGGGTGTGCGTGGGTCGGAGGAGGCCGAGCTCCTTCTCGATGTAGGCGACGATGCCCAGCGCGGCCGTGAAGGAGGCGCCCGAGCTGCAGACGCCCACGAGCGCGGTGCCGCCGACGTGGCGGGTGAGCATGTAGGCGACGAAGGCGGCGATGATCGCGCTGAGGATGGCGATGATGATCGCCATGACCTTCTCGGTCTTCGTCGGGCCTGTGGTGGGCGGGATGTTGACGGCCATGGGTGGCTGGTCCTCTCTGGTCCCTGACTGCCCCGTGTGAAGCGGTCTGGCATCAGACAAGCCCGCCGTCCCGTGCTCTTCGAGAGCAAGATCGTTCTTGAATTTTCCTGACACGCCGTACATGACGTTCACCCAGGTCGAAGGCGTAAATGTACGTCCGATGCACAAGATCGACATCAGGGTGTATAGCCCACTGAACGCGACATCCAGGGTGTACGGGATGCTGGTTGCTCGGAACGGTCGCGAAAGGGCGGCACGGATGGGAACTTGGCCGGAAGAGTTAGATGCGGCGCGGGACTGGAAGGGCTACCGCAGAGCTCTGTGCACGCTGCGCACGGCCGGGCCGGTCTTCAAGGATCTGCCCGGGCTGAGCTACGACATAGCCACGAAGAATCCCCACCTTCGCGGGTACTCCAGCCCGGCCACGTTCAGTGGGTTGCTGGACCGTCGGCTGCCTGACACGCGGCCGGACTGGCTCAAGGTCGAGCTGGTGGTCCGGATCTGCCTTGCCCACCAGGGGTATGAGAACGCCAGCGTGATCGTGGCCGACTGGGCCGTGGCCTACCGGCGGTGCGGAGGTGATCCCGGCTCCCGGTTCCCGACGCCAGCCGCCATCCCGGCACCCAAGCCGGGGCCGGAACTTCCTTTGCCAGAGCTCGACGGTGATCCGGTTCCCGTGCCTGTTCCCGTTCCCGAGCGGAAGTGGTGGAAGTGGTGGGAGCGGAAGCCTGTCCGGGCAGGCGTTGCCGTCGTCCTGGCTGCTGGTATGGCCTTTGGCGCGGTGGAGACGGCTGACTCCCTGCGTCGGGGAACCTTGTTGGGCGCATCCAAGGAGCCCAGTCCGCCGCAGCAGTCGGCCGACCGGGCTGCTTCGTCTTCCCCGAAGGCTCAGCCAGAGCCCGGCAAGAGCCCGAACGAGACGCCCACTGGGAAGACCCCTTCGCTGCCCCCCGTCATCCCCGAGGACACCCGGTCCCAGAATCAGGGCAATTCCGATGGCCACGGCGACCCGGGCCAGCCTGTGTCTGTCTCCTCGCCTACCCCTTCGGTGCAGCCAAAGCCGGTACAGGCGGTGGTCAAGTGGTCCGATGACGGCCCGAACAGTACGGACGACTCCTCGAAGGTCTGGGCCTACGACTCCACGACCACGGGCGGGGCTGAACACCACAACGGTTCTTACGTGCTGGGTGAGTCGCTGGTGGTGCAGTGCCAGATCACCGGTGGCCGCCAGTTCCAGCTCGGCGACGCCTACAAGGGACCCGACCCCCGTCGCTCCGGCGTCTGGTATCGCGTGCAGCCCGGGAAGTGGGTGCCAGCCGTCTACATCGACGCCGGCTCCGGCCCGCTGCCCGCCTGCTGATCGCTTGGTCCCGCACAGCTTCACCAGCGAAGGGAACGCCCATGACACCCGATTCCCGGTCCGCCCCGCCCTCGAAGCCACGACGCACGCTGGCGCTCAGCGCCGCAGCGGTGACCGTGATCGCGGCCGCCGCCGCGGGGATTGGCTACCTGGCTGCCGACCGCGCCCCGCACCGTAACGACAAGGTCGACGTCGAGTTGGCCGGCAAGCCGGGCAGTAACCCCCATCCGGAGGTCACCCGCACCTCCGGGGTGAGCCGGGTGAAGTCCGACAGCCCCGGCGACCCCGTCAAGATCCGCCCCTGCCCCGGCCTGAACCCCTACGGCACCCACGACTGCCCTGAATCGTCCATCGTCTCCGTGGCCGACGGGACCTCGGTGCAGATGTGGTGCTGGACCGACAGCATGGCCCCGGACGGCTATCCGGCCGACCACAAGCGCTGGTTCTACGTGATCCAGGCGCCCGGCAGTCCGAAGCCAGGGGAAGAGGGCTACGTCTATTCGGCCCTGATCCCCGTCTCCGAGCAGATCATCACGCCGGTGTGCTCGGCTCAGCGCTGGCTGGAGCTCCACCCGCCGGCCCCGGCCCCGCCCGACCCGGAACCGGACCCGGCCAACACCCCGGTCCCCGCACTTCCGTCCCCAACACCGCTGCCGGTCGCGCCCACGGTCAAGGCCCCGGAGGAACCGACCCCCGCCACGCCGACGCCCCCGCAGCCGGCCAAGCACACGATCCGCGAGCAGAGCGGCAGCCACGGCTCGCCCACCTTCCTGAACGCCCACGGCGCCAAGGGCCCCGGTGAGCGGATCCCGGCCCACACCTGGGTGGAGGTGGAGTGCCGGGTGCTCGCACCCGAGATCGACTCGGCGAACCCGGACGGCTGGTGGTACCGGATCGCCACCAGCCCGTGGAGCGGTGGCTACTACGCCGTCGCGAACACCTTCATGAACGGTGACACGCCAGGCCATACGCCCGCGACCAATACGGACTGGTCAGTTCCGGAGTGCTGACCGCAGGAGAGCTGTTGAGCGGTTCGATCTTGCACGCACGCCCGGCAAGTTCGCGGAGGGGCCGGGTCACCCAGTCTTGGGTGACCCGGCCCCTCCGCGCTCGGGGCTTCACTCCCCCCAGACGAGCAGTGGGACAAGTGGCTCAAGTCTCTATACGAGGCCCGTGGTGGCGGCGATCCAGGTGCCGGCCGTGACGAGGGGTTGGTAGGGGATGAAGTTCCCGGCGGTGAGGGCGACGGGTATGGCGATCAAGGTGGTGGCGCTCATGTAGCCCGGGGCGTTGGGTCCGCCCAGCACTGTGACCGGCCAGATGGTGATGGCGATGGCGGCGCCGGCGATGACGGCAAGGACGCACAGTCCGATCAGGCAGTACAGGATGAGCGCGAGGGCGCCGGGTCCCGGCCGACTGAACAGTGCTGCGCGGTTGCCCGCTCCGGCGATGAGCGCGGCCGTGGAGGTGAGGGTGGGCGCCAGGAAGAGCAGGACCATGTAGGTGGTCCTGGCCAGAATTCCGGCCTTGTACCTGGGCGGGGTTCCCTCGCCGGATCCCGAGGGAGGCCCCGCCGCGATGGTGCGGCGCCAGCGGTCCAGGGGCACGGCGCCTGCGAGGGCCGCTGCGATCGCTACGGCCGCGCAGGCAGTCAGAACGGTGGTGTACGCGCCGGCCTGATGGGCCTCGGCTCCTCCTGTGCGGGAGCCCACGGCGTAGGCGTGGGTGATCAGAGTGGTGGAGAGGGCCGTCGCCAGTGCTCCGCTGTACTTGGTGTGCGCGTCGAACGTGTGCCGTTGGCCCGGGGTGAGTCCGGGGGGCGGGCAGCGCACGACGGCGGTCCCGGCGCCCGCGAGGGTCAGTGCCCCCACCAGAGCGGGGACGGGGAAGGCATCCGGGTTGGACAGGCCGCTGGACAGCCACAGCAGGCCGCCGGCCGTGGCCAGGAACCCGATGAGCCGGGACGGCGCCCGCAGGCGGGCGGGGAGAGCTCGGGGGAAGGCGATGAGAGCGACCGCGGGGGCCGCGATCAGGAGCAGGGCGGCTGCCGTCCATGCCTCGTAGTGGAAGACCTGCTGCACCGCGAGGGCGCAGTAGAGCCAAGCCGTGCACTGCACCGCCCCGCCCACCCAGGCCCAGATCATGGGCACCCAGAAAACCGAGTCGCGGCTCTCCACGCTCTCGCGGTTCTTCAGGCGCCGGGCGCAGCCGAACAGCAGCAGGAGGCCGACGGCCAGGACGAGAAGGGTGGACAGCCAGAAGGCGGTGGCGGCGATCTCGATGCCCCAGACCAAGGCCACGTTTGCAGCCACTGTGAGGACCAGCAGCCAGGTATCGGGTCGCGGCGCGCGCGGTACTCCGCGGCCGGACACGAGAGGCAGGGTGAGGAGCAGCACCAGTGCCATGGCGGCCGGAACCTGGAATGCGATACGCCATATCCAGGTGGACAGGATGAACCCCGAAGCCGCGATGGCGATCGCGCTGCCTGCCACCACCGCCCACATGGTCCGCGACTCTGCCCAGGGGAAGCCTCTGCTGCCGCTGAGGATGTAGCCGGCGGCGGCCACACACAACCCCTCGCCGAGGCCCTGCAGTACACAGCCCGTCAGCAGCTGGACCACAGACCAGTCGACGATGCTCTGCGGGGTCCAGTCGAGGCTGTTCTCGAATGCCGGGGCCCAGGAAGCCATGAGCGACCCGACCGACAAGAACAGCAGCCCCGGCAGCAGAACCCGCCTGGGGCCGTACCGGAGCGCCGCGCTCCGCCCCCACCATCCTGTGACGGCCGCCGCCAGCAGGTTGCAGGTGATCATCGGCGCTGTGGCGCCGAGCCGCGCGAGTAGGTCGTGGCGGACCGCCGGGAGCGCGAGCACGACCGTCACGGACGTGTACGTACACAGAGTGAGGATCAGGACGGCCAGTACGACTCCGTCCGCGGCTTTGCTGCGCTGCAGGGCCCGCTCGTCGACACGGGAGAGACGAGGTGATTCCTGCGCCGCAATCCGGGCGCCCACCGGCCCCTGCGCCGGGTCGTCCGGATCCTCGCCGGTGCCCATCTGACGCCACACGCCCTCGTGGTGGACCGTCTGCCCGCTACCCGTCGAGTCGGACCGGAAGGCGCCATCGCTCCACTTCAGGGCACTCGGCGGAGTTGTCCCGGAAAACGGCGGCGAGGGCGGATCCGTGACGGGAGAGTCGACGACGAGCGTACTGACCGCACTCGCTTCGGCGATCCTCTCCTGGCTGGCGGTGACGGCTTCGCGGCCTTGCTCCAGCAGTACTTGTGCCTTCAAGACCGCGGCATCCGCCTGCGCCATGCTCGCCTCGTCCGGCGTCAGGTTCACGTTCAGCGCGACACTGAACGCGACGGGATCGGAGAGGGCCGGCGTCGTGTCGCCCTCGGCCGGCAGGGCTTCCTCAGCAGCCTTGGCGGCCGCCTTGAGCCGCTTGATCTCTGCTTCCTTCTCGGCGATCAGCAAAGACGCCTCATTGGCAGTCCGGTCCGCGCTCTCCTTGTCCTTCAGGGCGGCATCCAGCAGCGCCTGCGTCTCCTTCTCCCGCTCCTGGGCCCGGTCGAGCCGGTCCTGGATCCGCTGCACCTCAGGGTTCAGCCCGGGCTGCTGCCCGGCCCGGGCACGCAGGCGGTCGCGCTCCCGGGTCAGGCTGGAGACCGCATTCTGCATCTGCAGGAGCAGGCCGAGCATCGACACCGCCACCACCTGAGCTGTCTCCCGCGCCGCGCTGCTCTCCTCGTATGCCGTCTGCAGGCTTTCCAGGGAGCTTCGCAGGCTGAGCATCTTCTCGCCGGCCGTCACCAGGTCCCGGAAGGATGGCCGCGGCTCCTGTGCCGCCCTGCGGAACAGCTCGCCGACCTCGTCGCGGCGCTGGGCGTCGATGCGCGCGTCGCCGTCGGGGCCCGAGCAGACGTCGATGACGGCGCAGGCGACCTCCAAGGTGAGCTTCTTGCCGTCCAGCAGGTCGTAGAACTGGCGCTGCGTGGGGACGTCCACGCCTTGGGGGAAGTCCACCGGAGTGAGCCTGCCGTGGACTTCCTTCAGCGACAGTCCGGCCCGCTCCATGTACTGGTGGAGCAGTTCCGCGACGGCGTTGATCTCAGGGACGGGTCCCTTTGCGCCGGACCACGGGCGTCCCTCACGTCGCGCGCCCCCCATCCACCCCTCCAATATGCCGAAATTCTGTCTTCCGTTTCGGGAAAGCCCCTCGTACTACCGGACAACCAGATCGTCGCGTGCTCCGGCCCTTTCGTCGGCGTATTGGTTATCTCACCACCGCATAAAGCGAGTTGGTAGAACGGGCCCGCCGATGGCGTCGCAACCAGGACGGCGGGCCCCAGACCTCAGGAAGGCCCGATGACCCACCGTAGGACCGGCGACCAGGACCCGTCTCGCCCCAGGACACGCATCCTGCTGATCTGCGCCGCGATCTCGGGAGCCGTCCGCGCCGTGACCACCTGGCTCCTCAACCAGGTGATGACCGACCGCTGACCCCGCACGCCGCGGTCCTCTCCGGGAGGGGAGGACCGCGGCGGGGCTGGTGATCGAGACCCGGGCTCGGCGGAGGGGGAGTCACCCAAACTTGGGTGACTCCCCCTCCGCCGTGTCCAGTGGTCCACTGTTAGGCCGGTTCTTCCCGCCCGGCTCCGTCCTGGCCGTGCTGGAGGATCGGGAGCAGGAGTTCGGCGGTGTCGCATCTCGTGCGCGCCGTCGTGCCGGGTCGCGCGAGAACCTCGAGCGCCGCCGTCGTGGTCAGCGGATGAGCGCGGTTGCTGGGGAGTCGGCGCAGGATCAGAGCAGTGGGGGCGGGCGCCGACCGCCTATGCGAACGACCTGGGCCGACTGTCCTCGCTGGACGCGGTGACGGCCCGCCAGAACCGGACTCACCTACCAACACGGCCTGGCCCGTCCCCGTCTGCAGAACCCAGCCTGGCGCGGTGACCGCGGGCAGGGCGGCGTTCAGTGTCCGGCCCGCCTTTGCCGGGCTGGCCGGGCGGTTTGATTACTGGCTGGTGTTGTGGGATTGGCCGTTCCGCTTGCGGACTTCGGTGCGGATCTTCTTGGCTGTGTACCCGGTCCCCGCGACCGTGAGCGCGGCCAGGACGTTGCCGAGGACGTCGTGGGCGAGGAAGGCGTACAGCGTGTACAGGGTCATGGTGCTCTCCCGTGTCGTAGGCCCGGTTGGGTAAGGAGAGCTTCGTCCCGGAAAGGCTGTCCAGGAGCGGCTCGGGAGCGTTGTGGCTGGTCAGTGGGTATATGAGTGTGGTCATCGCGTGGTCACGGGTGGACGTGACGGTGGGGGAGGGGTGCGGTGGCGCCGCAGCGTGAGATCGATGAGGAGACTGCGGGGGGTCAGCTGGCCGCTTTCCTGGTCGGCTTGACCAAGAACACCCCGGTGCGTGACCTGGCCGACCGGTTCGGGCGCAGCAGCTCCAGCTGGGGCAACTACCTCAACGGCTCCCAGCTCATCCCCAAGCAGCTCGTCGCACGCCTGGTGGAGTCGTTCACCATCCCCGGCCCACGGCGCGAGACCATGGCGGTCGAAGCGCTGAAGTTATGGAACGCCGCTGACGCGGAGCGCCGCGCGGGCCGCTTTTCCTCCGGCGGCGGGGACTTGGTCCGCCAGCACCAGCGGCGTGACGACGCCCTCCAGCAGGTCATCAAGTACCAGGCCCTCGCGGCGAACGCCGAGAAGCACCTGGCCGAGCTGCGGCCGATGCTCGCCTACACGCAGAGCCGGCTGGAGAACGCCGAGCTGCAGCTCAAGCTCGGCGACGAGCGCGAGCGCACCCGCAGGGAGCGCCAGCTCGGGCAGGCCCGCGAGCGGCTGGGCCGGGTCCAAGTCCAGCAGGAGCGTGCCCGCGGCCGCCGGATGACGGCGGAGGAGCAGCAGGAGTTCTGGATGGCCGAGGTCCTGGCCACCCAGGAAGAGATCAGGCGCCTGGAGAGCGAGGCACGGGACCTGGAGGTCATCTCGCCCGCGGCCCTCCAACCCGTACACCGCGAAGCATCGAAGGACGTGGACGACGCTGACTTCGACGCCCGGCTCGAGCACATCACCGCCGAGGGCCTGGAAGACGAGGCGCTGATCGAAGAAGACCTCCAGCCGGAAGTCCAGGCCGGGCGCGACGACGCCGATGAGCCGCTCGTCGTCCAAGCCGTCCAAGACGGTGTCCAACTCGTGTCCAAGATGCTGTTGGACAAGCCCGCGATCGGCGAAGAAGGCACTGCCACCCCTGCGCCGGAGGAACGGAGCAGTGAAGCCGTTTCCAGTGTGTCAATGCAGGCCACTAGCGGGGAGGCAGAGCGGGTAGCCCGCCCGGTCATCATGCCCTGGGTTGGCCGTCCCACCAGCACGCCCAAGCCCCTCATCGCCCCGGGACCGCCGGATAAGAAGCCGAAGCGGGAGCCCTTGGGCCACGCGGGCACCGATTGGCAGTTCATCGAGCAGTTGCAGAAGTTGTACGCCCGGGCCGGCGGGGACGAGGCGTCGCCGCACAAACGGCCCCCGACCTCGAAGAATCCGTATGGCGGCCCGATTTGGGATGGCCGAAGGTACGTACGGTTAACCAGGTACAGGGATCGGCTTAAATGGCGACATATTGAGCCGCTTCTGTGCGCGCTGGGTGCAAACGCTTACGAAGTCCAGATCTTCAAGGCCTCCTTCGACAGGCTTCGGAGGGCCAGGATGCTGGGCGTGGTGAAGGCGGCGACCGTCCTGGCCGCGGTGGCCGTGATCGGGCTCGGCACCACCGCAGTCCTGCAGAACGGCTCAGAGTCGTGGATCTCGAAGACGGTCACCGCCCTCGTAGGACTGTTGGCCGCAGTGATCACCTACTACAACGGCTATGGACTGACGGACCGAGAGGCGGGCTCCGCCGCCGCAGGGTTGGAGCCTAGTGAGCTGATTCTCTTTGGCGGCCCGATCGTCTTGACGGCTGCTGTCATTGTGCCGTTCGCCACTGGCACCGATAGGTGGGGGCACTGGTTCGCGGACCTGATCGGACTGCTGTGACGCTGTTCAGGCGACTGAGCCGCGCAGGATGTCTGCGGGGACCCGGGGACGGTAGGCCGCTGGGGAAGGGGCCTGTACGGAAGGAGTCGGCGCCTGCGAGCTCCCTTGTCCGGCTCGTGGCTTGCAGGGGTCGCCGCCCCTGCCGGTGGCGGCTGGTCAGTGGTCGGTGGCTGTGCTTCCGGGGCCGAGGCTGCGCCGGCCGGGCGGGGCCGCGGACCGTGTGGTGGGGCCAGTGGCTTCGGCGGCTGGCGCCCTCTCGGCGGCCAGGCGGGCTCGGGGGCTGGGCGGGGCCGGAGTGTCGGTGGCGGGGCAGGGGCCGGTGCCCAGTGGGCGGCGCATGATCACCCCTGCAGTCTGACGCCTGGGCTGCTTCCTTGCCGAAGGGGATGTCCCCGATCTGGATGCGGGACATCGATGCAGGTGGGCGTCATCGGCTTTGGCGCAGGTCACGCGCCAACGTGACCTGCAGTGTCCCTGTGTCAGCCGTGGTTGGAGCCAGTAGCAGTCAGGGCGCCAGGCCGCGGACTGCCTGTTCGGGCTTTCCGGGGCCTCGTTGTCCCCAACTTTCTGCCCTAAGTACGAGGAGCGTTGGGCCGGCTACCTGGACGTGAGCGGGTCCAATGCTCGGGCTCCGGTCTTTGCCGCAGATCGTGGCCGGGTAGGGCGTGTTCCTGCTGTTCGTGTGCGTGTGGACAGATGTTGAGCCAACCCGCTGGGCTGCGCCGAATGTGCTCTGGGGCTGGAATCGTAGGTAGTTAAGTGGACGTGTATCGCTGCTCGGGTGACGCCAATCGCCCAGTGATCCGCGGCCAGTTGGAGCCAGTAGCAGCCGGGCGGCGACCGCAAGGTCGCCGCCCGGGCATCAAGGGAGCCTCAATGAGCCGTACCGGCGGGGCGTCTGTCCCATTGCCCCCTCGTCTTCCACCGCGAGCGTCCGTTTCGGCATGGCGCACGCCTTCGTGATCACCGCGTTTCTCGCGGCGGCGGTCATCCTCAGCCTCGTTGCGCACATGCAGGCGAAGGACATCCTTATCCTCCTGGGCGGGGCGGGCGCGGTCAGCGTTGCCGTCCTGGTCTCCGCGAACGTCCGGGGCGGCGGCAAGGGCGGCGGGGGAGGCCTCCTGAGCCGGCTGCTGAATGCGGCGCTCAGCAATGGCACCGGGACCGGGAACTGAGGGGCTGCGTCATGGGACACCCCGAAGCACCCGTGGACTTCACCGTTCAGGAACTGGGCGACCTCGCTACGTTCCTGCGCGGCGTGCGCTGGAGGGCCGGCGCGATTCCCTACGCCCGCCTGTCCAAGCTCACGTCGTGGTCGGCTTCCGCCCTCAAGCGCGCCACCTCTGGCAGGATGCTGCCCCCCTGGGACCTTGTCCGGCGATTCCTGGCCGCATGCCGAGCGGACCAGATCTCCGTCGACCACGCGTTCACTCTTCATGAGCGTGCGGCGAAGGAGCTGGAACTGCGGGCACAGCGGTCGAGGAAGGCCTCGGTCGTGCCGCGCCCGGAGCTCGTCCGGGACAAGGCGGACCTGAGCGGGGCTCTGCGGGACGCCTACGCAGCCGCGGGCAGGCCACCGGTCCGGACGGTCGCCGGGTACAGCGGCGGCTGGGTACTGCCGCACAGCACAGCCCACAACATCATCACCGCGCGGGCTCTGCCGACCGGCATCGACCAGTGCATCGCCTTCCTCGACGCCTGCAAGATCCCCTTCCACCAGCTGCACCTGTGGTTTGCCGCCTGGCACAAAGCCATGAACGAACCCTTCGCCGAGCCCCGGCAGTACGCGTTCTCCCGCGAGAACGTCTACGTGAGCGTGGCCATGTACAAGGCGTGGGCTGCTGCCCGGGCCATCGAGGAGGCGGCTCAGCCCTTCGCGGCCTGACGCAGCAGATGGGCCGCCCAGAACCCTCTCAGTGCGGCCCGTCCTCGCCGTCACAGCACACGCAAGGCCGCCAGCCGGTCCGGGGATGGCGCATGGCGACCCTCTCGTCATGCACCCGGGGCAAGCCCGGTTTCCTGGCTACGGGGGGTCGTCAGGGCTCAGGATTTCGGCGCGCACGCCCAGTTCCGTGCAGGCTTGCCTGGAGACGCCGTCCTTGAGCGGGACCATGGCGTATGGGTACTCCCGGGAGCTGCCGCCGGCCAATGCGTCTGTGCGGGAGCCGTCCGCGCTCACCATGACGGCGTCCCCGATATGGATCCGGTACCTCAATGACTCGTGTGAAGCGTTGTTCACCCTGATCACGGCGATGCGGCGTATCCCGTCGGTGAACGGCCTTGTCTCAGAGCAGTCCACTACATGTGCCGATAACGGAGTCTGCTCACTGGTCTGGCAGCCCGATGCAAGTCCGGTAGCGATCGCCAGGAGCAGAGCAGCACCGGTTCTATGCACGATCTGCTCCCCACCCCAGGGTTGGGCCCATCCAGGCACGGCTGCTCCGGAATCCCCGGCCCCCAGCCCCACTCTTGCAGCCAGCGGGCTGGGACGGTGCGTCTTCGGGGACCTTGAGCAAAAGCCGGTACCTGGCCTGCAGCGCTTGATCCCCCCCCAACACGAGATGCAGAGTGCGGCCGCGGCCGACGTGGCGCTCGCTCCGCGCCGCCGATGCCGCCCGACGCGGTAACTGCGGGTTGTCGGCCCCTCCGGGTCCGGCCGGCCCTCCGCTCTCAACACGTCGCGTTGCCAGCGCGGCATGGTGTTCATCGGCGTCGGAGGAGGTAGGGCAGTACCACTGCGGTGTAGAGGCCGCCGGCGCCGATGGCGACCTGTGCGGGGTCTGCCCATGTGGGTGCCAGTCGCACGAGGAGGCCTGCGCCGAGGGCGAGGACGGTGCCGAGCACCAGGACGAGTGCGTCGCGAGGCCGACCGGAACGCGAAGGCGGCGGCCGCCGACGCGGCCGCCCTGGCCGAGCGTGAGGCGGACGCCGTCCGCCTCACCGCCGTCCACCGGGAAGCAGCCGCCCGCGCCGAGCTGGCCGCCCAGGAAGCCGAGGACACCGCCCGCCTGTCCGCGCGGGAGCGGGCGGAGCGGCGGGTGGCCCGGATGATCCTCGCCGCCGGCGGTGACCAGAAGGCCGTCCTTCTCGCGGACATCGAGGCGGAACTGAACGTCGGCCGCACGGTGGCGAGCGAGCGCCGCCAGGCGGCCGCCGACCTGATCGCCGGTGGTTACACCGGCTGACCAACCCGAGGGAGAAGAGATCGTGAACGCAGTGTTCGGCAAGACCGGTACGTGTACCGCGCCGGCCGTGTGGCTGGTGGAGGGCTACACCTTCCGGGACGGGGCGCTGGAGAGCCTGGACCGCACGGTGTACGCCTGCCAGGCGCACGTGAGCGTTGCGGAGGTCGGGTGGCTGCGGGGCCTGGCCCCCCACACCCGCAGTGCCCGAGGCCTCCACTGGTGCGGCACCTTCACCGACTACGAACCGGACGCCGGATGAGCAGAAGGCACACCGCACAGAGCGAAGCCCGGGGCGCTGTAATCGCCCCGGGCTTCGCCCGTTTCTACCCCGCGGCCGCCCGTCCGGGAAACCCGTGGCAGCAGAAGACTGTTGTAGGGCCCCTGATCTGCGGGTTAGCTGGCATGCTGGCTAGCTGACAAGCCAGCGAGTCAGCTAGCCGAGGAGGAAGTGATGGCCCGACGGGTCGCGATCGTCAACAACAAGGGAGGAGTCGGCAAGACCACCGTCGCGGTGCGCCTCGCCGAGGGCCTCGCCAAGGAAGGCAAGCGGGTCCTGGTGGTGGACATGGACCCCCAGGGCAATGCCTCCGAGATGCTCGGCTGGACCTACGACCCGGAGCTGAAGCCGCCGACGATCAGCCAGGCCATCAAGGCCAACACCGAAGGCGCCGCCCGTGGCGTCATCCAGCCCATCGGATGGGACGCCCCCTACGCCGGGCACATCGCGCTCGCCCCGGCCACCCTCAAGCTCGAGAACCGGATGGCCGAGGCCGGACTTTCCTGCGCGTGGCGGCGCCTGGTGACCGCGCTCGACGGCGCCGACGACCACGTCGACTTCACCCTGTTCGACTGCCCGCCGTCGGTCTTCCACCTCACCCAGCTCGCCCTCGCAGCCGCCCACGACGTCGTCATCGTGACCGAGGCCGACATCTACGCCATCGAGGCAGCCAAGCGCGTCCGCGCCTTCGTGGAGGACCGCGCACCCAAAGACCTCGCCAACCCCACACTCACCCTGCGCGGCGTGGTCATCAACGCACTGACGGCCACCGCCGTCCAGGCCGAACAACGCGACTCAGCCCGCCGCATCTTCGGAGACCTCATCTGGGACCCCTCCATCAAGCACCGCACCTCCCTCGCCGAGGCCGGCACCGACGCCGTCCCCCTCACCGACCCGCGCTGCGCCGAGCCGCGCGCGATGTTCGAGCTGCTGACGCAGACGTTCCTGAAGGCGGTGCCGTCCGCATGAGCCCCCGCCGCGTCAGCCGGACCGCAGACAACGGCGGCAACCCGGCCGCCACCACCGCGTACCCGCCCCTGCCCCCCGACGACGACGAAGTGGTCGTCGGAGACCAGGTGGCCGCAGCCGCCGTCCCCACACCCAGGCCCAAACGCCGGCGACCCGCGTTCGGCAGCTACATGGACACCGCCCTCCAACGCCAGTTCAAGGCCCGCTGCGTCATCGACGGCATCGAGATGCAAGATGCGCTGGCCGAAGCAGTCACCCTATGGCTCACTACCCGGCAAGCCGCTGACCGGCAGGCTAGCCAGCTATCCGGCTAGCCAACGAGCCAGCTAACCAACTAGCAGACAGGAACCGCCACGGTGGGCATCGTCGGAGACAGTCTGGAGCGGGCCGCGCAGGCGGCGGGAACGCGGCCGATTCCGCGGAGCGCGGGCGCGCAGATGCGGTATCTGGTCAAGCAGCACAAGGGCTCCACCAAGCAGGTTGCCGCCCTGCTGGGCGTCTCGCAGCGCACGGTGGAGCGGTACGTGAAGGACCAGATCAAAGCCGAAGGCCGACCTGGCCGCCCGGATGGAGACCGAGGTCAAGCGCCGGTGGCAGCCCCTGGTGCGCAAGCGCGCCCGGGACAAGGCCGCGACCCAGACCGGCCTGGTCATCGAGACCCGGGCCCGCTTCGGATTCACCGCCGCGCCAGGCACGACCGATGACGGGCGGATGCGCCGGATCACGCAGCACCTGCCACCGGAGTACGCGAGCCGACTGCTGGCCGCCCAGGACGCCGGAGCCTCCGAAGCCGACCTCCAGCGGATCGCTGCCGAGGGTCTGCAAGACGTCTACTTCCGGGACGGCGGCGGCCGCGCCCAGGGGCTGCTGGTGGAGTTCACCGACATCGACTACATCGACGTGAACCTGTGACCTGTGACGTTGTACGCTTCCCGGTCTCGAACTGGCGGGGCCGGCAGTCTGATGCCAGCGGTTAGCCTGCTGGTATGTCCGAGCGTGTTGTTCCGGGTGGTGGGGGCGCTCTGATCGCTCTGGGGGCCGCGGATGCGCTGTGGGCCGTGTTGACGGCCGGTAGCGCTGTGCCGGCGGCTTCCGCGGTGTTCAACCGGCCTCCTGCTGGTGCCCGGGTGGTGGCGGGGTATGTCGTGCTCGGCGCTCGTGTGGTGGCGCTGGTCGGGTCAGAGGACGGCCGGTGGGGGGTTGCTGAGACCCAGGTGCGCCAGGCTGCGCTGGAATTCAGCTCGGTCGGGATGGATGGCCGTGACCTGGTTCGCGTCGGCCCGTTCGCCAGCGCTCCGGCGCAGGAGGACGCGGGGGCAGCGCTGCTGCGGTGGCGCGGGCGGATAGCAGAGGAACTGCGGCACTCAGCCGGTCGCGAGCGGGCGGCCCGGGGCGAGCACGCCATACCGGGTCATGTGGCGGGCATCGACTGGCGGCGGGTGCTCGTGGAGCAGACCCGCGGGGCACAGCGGTCGTGGTGGCTGCCCCGGGCCGTGGTCAGGCTGCTGGATGCGGCCGCCCACACTGAAGCTCAGTGGCTGCGAGCCGCCATGGCCCGCCATGAGTGCGCAACTGTCAAGAAAACCGCCGGTCAACGGCCGGACAGACCCGCCGACGCACGGCAGGCGACAGGCAACCCTGACCCTGTCGCTCCTCGCCCGTACAGCGGGGAGCTGAGGGGGCAGCTGTACTCGGTGCTGAGCAGGAAGCCGGGGATGTCCCGCAAGGTTGCCGGGTGGACGTGTGCCGTCTGCCGGACCGCGCCAGCTGCTGTGCTCGATCACTGCCACGAGCACGGCTACGTCCGTGCCCCCGTCTGCTCCTCCTGCAACACGCTGGAGCGCCCCGACCACCTGTACAGCAACGACATCCGCGTAGCAGGCCGCTACACGCGCCTCTTCGATGCCGACGCCGCCGGCTGGCTGGACCACTGGCACCGCTGCCCCGGCTGCCGCACCCGCACCACCCTGCCCCTGCCCCACCTGGCCGCCTGGACCGCCCACACGGCCTGCCGCACCCTGCGCCCCGCCCACCGCGAGGGCCGTGCGCGCAGGCCCTGCGGTGTGCTGCGGGTGTCCTGGACGGGCAGCCAGAACGCGCCCCGTTCCTGCCTGCTGACGGTGTCCGTCGACTTCTGCCCCTCCGGCGAGCATCGTGTGCTGGCCCAGGTCCCCTACCTCGAGGCTGTCGGCCGGTTCCGGTCCTGGCTGGCCGAGACAGCCCCCGCGGTGGCTGCTGCGGCCGGTCCCGACTGCCTGGACGGCCTTCCCGCCCTGCCGCGGCCGGTCATCGCGGACACCAGCGGCGAGGGTCTGGCGCTGTTCTGAACGGCCGGCGGCAGGAGGATGGCACGGGTATCCCTGGCCTGGGGCTGGTCCTCGTCCTGGGCGGGCGGGGTCAGCCGGGGGCGTTGGGGAGTGAGGTGGCGGCTTTGCAGGTGTGGCAGGGGACGGTGCGTGGCTGTTGCAGTGCGTCGAGGGCCTGGTCGAGGCTGATGGGTGTAGCGCCGGGGTGGCAGCCGATGACGTGGATGAGGCGGGTGCCGGGGTGGCCGGGGAGGTGGGGGAGGTCCTGCAGGGTCCAGGCCTGCCCGTCTGCGGCGGGGATGGTGCGGGTGGGGATGCGGCTGTAGTCGGCGCCGGGCAGGGGGCGGACGTGGCAGGCGTCGAGCCAGATGCTGTGTTCGGCGGGTTCCGCACGCCCGCTGCTGCCGGCGGCCCAGCAGGCGATGCCTACCCGGTACTGCCATCCGTCCGCGGCACGCCGCCGCTCGTGCAGCTGGGCCCGCAGCTCCTGGCCGTCAGGCAGCGCGACGGCCACCCGGGCCGTATCTCCCGGCATCCTCAGGCCCCCTTCGCGCGCTGACCGGCATCCTAACCGGGCCGCCCGTGCCTGTCCCGTCAGTCAGGTCGCCGGTCGCAGCCGTGCACCCGCGCGGGTCCTCGCCCGGCCTTTCGGCGGCGGATCGTGCGGCTGACGCCGCACGCGGCGGCGGCTCCACTGCATGGGCGGTAACCGGGCGCGTCATGCGCACCCGCCTTCTCCGGCCGCGCCGCCTCCTCAGACCGGACCCCTGTGCCGGGCCTGCCGGACCAGGCCGTAAAACTGGGCAGCAGAAAGGCAAGGGACGGGGAAACAGTATGAGTATTGCCGGGGACAGTCCGGAACGGACTGCGCAGGCGGCCGGTCTGTGGCCGGTGTCCGGGGGTTCGGGTGTGCGGCCGGTGCGCTCACGGGTGCGCCACGGCAGCCCTTCCTGCGCCGGCTACGGATGTGTGCGGCCCGAGTGCAGGGCCGCAGCCCGCCGTGACCGGGCCCGGCGTACCAGAGAACTCCAGGCCGGACGTCCCGCTAGGGTCCCTGCCGCTGAGGCCGCGGCGCGCGCTGTGCTGCTGCGCGGTGCCGGGCTGTCGGCCGGTGACATCGCGGCGCTTGCGGGGGTCTCTGTCACGCTGGTGCGCCGTCTCCTGCGCCTGCCCGCGGACGGGCAGCCGCCGGTCCACCGCACCACCGCCGAGGCAATCCTGGGCATACCCCTGGCCGGCGCATCTGGACGACGGCGCCATCCGGGGCTGATCCCAGCCCAGGCAAGCGCTGTGTGCCTGCAGGAGCTTGCGGAGCGGGGCTGGCCTACCCGCTTCCTGGCAGCCCGGCTCAGCGTGAGTCCCCAGACCATCGCCGCCATCCGCGCCCGCAAACGCCCACGCATCACCCTCGCCCTCGACCAGGCCATCCACAACTGCCACGCCGAACTGACCGCCAGCACCCCGGCCGAGTACCGTATCGCGGCACACCGCAGCCACAGGGCCCGCACAGCAGCCCGCCAGCGCGCCCGGCACCTCCCGCCGGCCAGCTGAACCGCACAACAGCCCAACCGCCGGCGCACCCGCGGCCGGGAGTGCGGGCCCGGGCGCCCCGGCGCGCCTTGTGCTGCAGGCTGGCCGGTCCATGCCGGCGGCGGCCTGGGTGCCGCCGACAGCCCACAGAGCTGAGCCTGGGGGATGGGGTCTGTGCGGGTGCTGCCTTCGCTGGGATGTCTGTGGCGGCGCGGTGTCTGTGTGGGGCTGGCTGTGACGTTTTTGCGGCCGGACCGTTGGGTGCGGTGGGAAGTGAGTGTTCCTCACCCCCCTTGCCGGGCGGTTGTCATGCCCGGCAAGGGGGCTCCCTGCAGCACAGCGGGCCGCAGAAGGGCCCTTGCCAGGATCTCCGCCGGTACCCATCAGCCCATCACGGCCAGCTGATCAGCGCCTCCCGCCCACCGGGGGAACTTCACCTCGCCGTCCGGTCATCTTGTGAGACGGATACGCGAGTGCTGCCCGGCCTGTATGGACCTGTTCGGCCTCATCGTGAAGGAGCGTTTCCGCGCAGCGCGTTCGGCCGTGGAGCGGTGTGGAAGGGCTGCCCGTGGCGGGCAGCGGGGGCGATCCGGTACCGGGACTCCGATGGTACGCCGCCTGCATTCCTGGTTGAGGGGGGCGAGGTGGAGGAGGCCCCGGTGATGCGCGGGGGACGCGTGGTAAGGGACCTCCTCGAAGCGACCGCTTAAGGTCGGCGGCCACCCAGGCCCGCTGGGGCCTCAAGGCAAGATCGTAATGCCGGGACTCACTTCGTCCCCGGGGACTAAAGTCCTTTACCGCAGGGCCGTTCGGCTTGCCTTGGATATGGGTGGTGCCAGCTCGGCTTCGATGGCCGGGTCGACGTCCGGCCGACGCCGCCGCCGAGGCGCCTGCGGGCGCGGGCCGCGCGGGGCTGGGGGCGTGTGAAGCGATCCGTGCCCCGCGCGGACCGGGCCGGGCCACCGGTCCGGAGGATGTTTCCCGGCCGTTGCATGATCGCAGGCGCTGGGAAGGCGCCGGTAGTCAGCCAAGCGGGGAGGCCCAGATCCGCACCAGGACAGGTGGCCGACTGGGTGTTCTACTCGATGGTGTTGGGGTGGTAGCTCAGCTGGTCAGAGCTGCGGACTCATAATCCGTCGGCCGTGGGTTCAAGTCCCACCCACCCCACACGGGGGGCTGGGTGGCGCCGACGCGCATCGCCGCCTGCCGGTGCCAGGGTCCTCCGCCTGTGGTCCCGGTCGGCTGGTGACGGTCGGTGCGCTGAGGCCGGTGCCCGGCGCGCTTGCCGGAGCATGGCTGGTTGGGGCGGTGGTGTGGTGTGATGTCCCGTATGTTCTCGTCTGGGGTGCGGGGCGGTAGCTCAGTTGGTTAGAGCTGCGGACTTTTAATCCGTAGGTCGTGGGTTCGAGTCCCACTCGCCCCACTCGGACGGACGGGGCTGTCTGGCGTGGGCCTGGGCGTCGGCCCGGTCTTCATGTGGTGGAGCGGCTGCCGTTGAGGTGGGTGCTGCGGGTGATTCCGTGGACGGCGAGGGTGTTCCAGATGTCGGTGGTGGTGCGGCCGGTGCGTTCGGCGATCCGGGCGACGGTTTCCCCGCTGGCGTAGGCGTTCAGGGTGGCCTCGGTCAGGTTGCGGCGGGCGGCGTGAAGGGCGTCCTGCGCATCCTGCAGGCCCTGCGCTGCTGTTTCCAGGGAATCGTTCTCGCTGGTCATGCCTTTGCCTTCCCGGCCTTCCCCTGGGGCGGTGTGTCCCCGGCTCTGTCTGCTGACCAGGAATCGTAGCGCCTGGCCCGTTCAGCCCGGCCCGGTGCGCTGTGGGGCTATGTGCGGTGGTGGGTGCCCCACCAGGGCAGGATCGGTGGCAGGTCGCTCAGGCCGGGTGCGGGCTGTTCGGGGACGGTGGTCTCGCCGTCGTCGCCGTCCCAGCGGCGGTCGTACTGGTCGGGCAGGCTGCCCCAGCCCCAGTAGGGGACCGGCTGGCGGGGAACCGAGCCGAGTTCCTCGATGGGGTCGATTCTTTTCTCGGCGAGGGTGCACAGGTGGGCCCAGTCGTCGCCCATGTCG
Source organism: Streptomyces sp. NPDC059355 (assembly GCF_042752335.1). NCBI lineage: Bacteria > Bacillati > Actinomycetota > Actinomycetes > Kitasatosporales > Streptomycetaceae > Streptomyces > Streptomyces sp. NPDC059355. Next base: position 38,623 of record NZ_JBHYXN010000057.1, read on the forward strand.
AAGACGTAGGCGAACTGCTCGCCGGCCTTCAGCGTGCTGAGTCTGGTCGTGTGGCCGTCGGCGGTGTCCTCGGGGGCTTCACCGTGCCACCACTGCAGGGGGCTGATGTGGCTGCCGTCGGAGCGTGTGAACAGGTGGAGGTGGGCGAGGTCCCAGCGGCCGAAGGCCAGGTCGATGGCTTTGGCCAGCTGGGCAAAGGAATGGGCGCGTGAGGCCGCGAAGATGCGGCCGGGGCGGGGCCACAGCTCGGTTCCGTGTCCGGAGACCAGCTCCACGCGGATCGACAGCCAGATACGGGCCACGGTATGCGCACGCCTTTCCTCAGTGGACCAGTGCAGACCGGAGGCTACCCGGGAGTGGCGTGCAGGCACGCATCAAGAGCGCTGCTGTGAGCCTGGGTGCGGCGGCGGGCCGATGCGCTGGTGAGTGCTCGGCGGGTATGGCGCGGTCTGCCGGTCTGCTTCGAGGCCGGGAGCGATGCCCGGGCCGGCCAGGCCCGCACCCGAGGGAGGCTGGGGCGTGGGCCTGGCCGGGTTGTGCATCCGGCTCCTCAACGATCGGGCGCCGTAACGGTTCGTTCGTTGCCGGTGCGCGGTCAGATGGGTGGTGGTCCCGGGGCTCGGTCCCGGGACCACCTGGTACGGCGGGTGGACCTCACCGCCGTGGGTGCCGGTGACTTCACCGACCGGCGTTGCCACTGTGCCAGTCTCCGCGGCGCGGGATGTTGCGCAGGTCCGGGCTTTGCCTGGCTGTCAGGCGGACGATGCCCGTGGCTGTGTGCCTGTGGGCGCTTCCCTGATGGTGTGGGGCCTGGCTAGTTGACGGGTTTGATGGTTTTTCGGCGGCGGGCGGCGATGTTGCCGAGTTTGCGTGGTCTGTTGGCGCGTGCGTCGGGGGTGATGGGCGGGTCGGCGATGGCGGTGGCGACCAGGGTGCGCATGCGGGGGTTGAGGGTGAAGAAGTAGCGGGCGTTGATGCGGTAGAGGCCGGCGTCATCACGGATGAGCAGGCTGAGCGCGGTGAGGCGGGCCAGGCTCTCGTAGATGGTGGATGTTGCGTTTCCGCAGTCCTGGGCGACGGTGTCGGCGTTGATGGGGATCGGGGTGAACAGGCCGCCGTGGGCTTCGGCCCAGTCGAGGACGCTGCGCTGCGAAGCTGTCAGGTTGAGGCTGGACAGTGGTGTGGTGGTGAGGTTGGCGAGGTCGAAAGCCTGCTGGGTCACGACGCGTTCCCCTCGGAGGCTTGGCGGGCCCGGGGCGGTCTGGCCGCTCGGTCGGCGGCGGTTCTGCTGGAGACCGGCTATCACCCGACCCGGCTGGAGACCGAGCTGAACGCTGAAGCTGGGCACTGACCGAAACGGCGGCGGGCGGCACCCGAACCGGGTGCCGCCCGCTGTTGCTGTCCGGGGTCAGGCCCGGCCGCCCCACCACCGCCGGCGCGGCCCGTCCGTCTCTCCGGCCGGGGCTGGTTCGGCCTGGGCTTGGCCGGGCACGGTCGGCCCGCCCGCCGCCGGGGCGAGTGCGGCCCGTTCGGGTGCCGGGGTCAGGGCGGCGACCGCCGCTGCAAGTCGGCGATCCGCTCGCCCCGCTCTGCCAGCTGCGCCCGCAGGTGCTCGGCCTCGGCCTCGGCCAGCTTCTGCCCGTACTCGGCGTGGGCCAGGGCCAGGGCGTGCTCCGCGCGGATGCGGTCTTCCAGTTCGGCCCGCAGGGCGGCCACATCCGGGCCCTCGGCCGGAGCGGCGGGGCCGGCCCCGGCCGGGGCCGGCGGGTCCGCCGGGGCGGGGGCGTTCAGCCGGAAACCGGCGGCCAGCAGGTCATCGACCGGGACCATCCACCCGCGCTCGGCGTCCTGGACGGAGTTGGGCAGGTCACCGGCCTCGCGGCGGCGGCGGATGGTGGAGCGGCTGACGCCGCACGCGGCGGCCGCCTCCCGCTGGGTCAGCATCGGGCGCGTCATGTGCACATCCTCTACGGCCACGCCGTCCCCCTCACACCAAACCCCCTGCCGGGCCTGTCGGACCCGGCTGCGAAGATCGGCAAAGTGTCCCGTACGCGGGACAGAATCGAGGACCCATGGGCATCGTCGGAGACAGTCTGGAGCGGGCCGCGCAGGCGGCCGGGACGCGGCCGATCCCGCGCAGCGCGGGCGCGCAGATGCGGTACCTGGTCAAGCAGCACAAGGGCTCCACCAAGCAGGTTGCCGCCCTGCTAGGCGTCTCGCAGCGCACCGTGGAGCGGTACGTGAGAGACCAGATCAAGAAGCCGAAGGCCGACCTTGCGGCCCGGATGGAGACCGAGGTCAAGCGACGGTGGCAGCCCCTGGTGCGCAAGCGCGCCCGGGACAGGGCCGCGAAGCAGACCGGGCTGGTGATCGAGACCCGGGCCCGGTTCGGGTTCACCGCCGCGCCAGGCACCACGGACGACGGGCGGATGCGCCGGATCACCCAGCACCTGCCGCCCGAGTACGCGGGCCGGCTGCTGGCCGCCCAGGACGCCGGCGCCTCCGAGGCCGACCTCCAGCGGATCGCTGCCGAGGGCCTGCAAGACGTCTACTTCAAGGACGGCGGCGGCCGCGCCCAGGGGCTGCTGGTGGAGTTCACCGACATCGACTACATCGACGTGAACCTGTGAACCTCACAGGTGAGTGTGGCTGCGACGGGGTTCGCAGGCCCCACCCCAACGGTGAGAAGTGGCTCCGCCAATCGTTCGAATGCCGGGCCGGTAGGTGGCCCGCGCACAAGCGCAGCCAGCGAGAAGAGGCCGTCAGGGGCCCGGGTGGCATGTCGGCCGCCCGTTCGAGAGGTGGAGCCACTTCACCTGCTCAAGGCCGGGGTTCGCCCAGGTTGGCACGGCCGGCCGGGGCACCGGACTCGGGACCGTTCCTCCTGCCGGCCGTCCCCGTTTGTGCCGGTGGGCCGCTGAAGTTGTTTTTCAGTCAGTTCGGGGCGTGATGCGGGAGTTGTCGGCTCGGGGCTGGTATCTGACACCTAGGACATCCTGTCAGATAAGCGATTGTTCAGACTTTCCTTCGAATTACATGTGTATGAGCGAAGATCGTCGGACATTGGGGTGGGTTCTTCCGAGGTGCCTGGGGGAGGCTGCTGGCCGTCCTGTACTGGCGGACTGTCCGGTAGGTGTAGACCTCTGTCGTGAAATGTGCTGGTCGCCGGGTGGCGGGATACGGACTGGCTGGTGTCCGGTGTCGTTGTGGCTGGTTCTGGGTGCCGGGTACGTTTCTGCACGGCTGGCCAGCCACCGCTGTTCGATCCCTGCTTGGTCGACTCGGAAGGACAATGCTCATGCTGAAGGTCAAGAAGGCCGTCGCCACTGTCATGCTGGCGGGCGCGGCGTTCGTCGGTGTCGCTGCGGCGCCGGCCTCGGCCCATGGCAGCCTGGTCAACGTCGAAGCCACCAACCTCCTCAACGGAAACCAGGTGGTCCTGCTGCAGAACGTGTCGGTCCCGGTGGCCGCCGCGCTGTGCGGGGTCAACGCCAACGTCTTCTCCGCCCAGCTCGACCAGGGCACGGCGGCCTGCCCGGCCCTGAGCAACGCGACACAGCTCGCCTCGGCGAACTGGAACTGACGCAGTAGCCCGCGGCCCCTAAAACCGCGGCCGCAGACTCTGTGATCCCGGGGCGGGGCGGCAGCAACCAGCTGCCGCCCCGCCCTCATGACGCTCCGGCCAACCGGGCTTTCAGCCAGCCTGTTCTTCACAAGCTGACGGCACACAGGGCATGCCCGGCAGCGCTGCGGGGCAGAAGCCGCACGGGGTGGTCTTCTTGCACTTCCACCACGCGATGCACTCCCTCGTGAGCGCCTGAGTCGGCAGCCCGGGCACTGCTAGTCCACGGCGATCACGGTTCTGGCAGCCTTGATGAACTCTTCCAGCGCGTTGTTCATCTGCCCGGCCGAGGCGTTCCAGGGCTCCGGCGAGTGGGCTGGCTGCTGGCCTGCCCGTGCAGCTTTGGCGCGCTCGTCGGCGGCGTGAAGGAAGCCGGCCGCCGCGAAGATGAGCTGATGGGCGGCATCGGCCACGGCCTCGGGGCCTTCAAGGCGGACAACCTGGCATTTTTGGAACGCATCGTCATAGCGCTGGGCCAGCATGAGGAGTAGATCGTTCAGCTGAGACGCCTCCTCCGGGGTCAAGGCACGGCTGACGGGCCAGGGGATGGCTCGGGCCAGCGGCGAGATGAGATCGCGCATCTTCTCGTACGTGACGATGCAGTCCACGTACGACTGCCGCCTCAGGTCGCGATGCCATTTGTGCAGGTCACGGGCTGCCTGCTCCTTCGCCTGATGCCTCGCACCGCGTTGCACCAGGTAATGACCGGCCAGCGCGAAGAAGCCCGTCAAGAGGACACCAGCCAGCACCCAGAGGGGCGCCCAGTCGAATCCCTTGCTCTCCCCTGGAGCGGTGAGGGAGACCCATGTCGTGCGTGTCGTGGACATGGCCGCAGTCTGCTCGGCTGGCGCTTCCGCGCCAAGTGAAGCGCCCGGCCGCGGGGGTGGGGCGCGGGGGCCGCGTTGCGCATAATTCACACAAATGAATATTCGGAGGGCCTCGGGCTGTAAATCTCCCTCAATTCCGATGGGTTAGAGAGTCATTGCTCAGGAGGAATGCTAAATCGACTCATGTGTCGATTATGAAATCTAGAAGAGTTCCTAGAGAGGTGAATTGGGCGACGTCCGTAATTGAGAAACTCACCTGACGGGGTGTCAGGTAGGTGTGTTTTCGTGGCGCTGGCCCCTCGATGGGCCTGTGTGGTGCGGCCGTTGTAGTGACGCCTGTGCAGCACCGGACGGTAGGGTTTCGGCCATGCCGACGGATACCGGCTCCGCCGCCCCGACCGGGCACCCGCCCCGGCGGTTCGGCCTGGCCCCGGCTCCCTCGATGGCCGCTGCCGACCCGGTCTCCGCCGACCGCACGGTGAACCGCACGGCCCGCCGGGCCGCGGCCGCCCGCCGTTCGGCGCTGCACCGCCCCCTGCACCGGCTGTGGTCCGGACGCTGGCAGGGCTGGCCCCACATGGCCGCCGTCCTGGCGGTGCTCTGCAACCGCAGTGCGCGCGGCGCCTGGGCGGCCCGCTGGGCCCCGGGGGTTGCCCTGATCGACTGGCCCGGGGGAGCCGGCAACCCGGCGACGGCAGTCCTGCACACCCTTGGCCCGCCAGGGGGTGTGGCTCCCTGGCGCATACCCCTGAACGAGCGGCACCCTGACCGGGCCCGCTGCGCCGGTACCGCCCTGCGGCCGGCAGCTGCGCCCTGCGCGCCTCACGGCCCCTGAACCCCTGAGCAACACGACCCGCCTGGTACCACCGGGCGGTGCTTCGGCGTTCGGTCGCCCCGTAGCGGGCCCCTGAAAGCACCAAACCCCCCGGTCACGACTCCGAGGGGCGGCGGTGCACTTGCTCATTTCCCAGAAGCGGAGTGTAGCCGTGATGGCTGACACCTGCGCGTACTGTGCGCGCGTTCTCGCCTGTTCGTCCGGCTCTGCCCCGGCCGGTGCCCTGTGATCGCCCCGGAGGTCCGCCGCGGCGGGGGACTGCTGTTCGTGCAGTTGGTCCCGCAGTGGCTGTGCGATCCGCGGTACTCGGCGAACCTGCGGACCCTGTACGGGATCCTCGCCACCTACGCCGACACCACCACCCGCGACACCGCCCGCGGCCGCCCGTGGCGTACAGAGCTGGCAGTGCAGCTCGGCACATCGGTCAAGACCCTGGACCGGGTGCTCCTTGAGGGCGAGTGCGCCGGCCTGTTCCGCGTCGAGCGCCGCACCGCGCCCCGCAACGCCCGGGAGAACGACGCGAGCGTCTACCACCTTCACGACGCCGCGTTCTGGAACGGGGAGTGGACCGACACGCTCGGCCCCGGCCAGTCCGCAGCCGACGCCGCCGCGGCCGTGCTCGCGCAGCGCGTCGAGGCGAAGAAGCGGGCCGGGATCACGCCCAAGGGCGGCCGCCCGAAGCGCTCGCAGTCCCCGGGGGGTGGCGTCACCGGTGACGCCAGGGGTAGCGACACCCATGACGCCAGGGTGGCGTCACCGGTGACGCCCTATGTCTATAGCCCTGTCCAGAACCCTCCTCCAGAGAAAGAAGCGCCTGCGGCGCGTAGCGCCCTGGACGCCCGGAGGGCCTCTACAGGTAGTAGCGGGCGGGCGCGCGCGAGCGGCTGCGCCGCGTCCGACGGCGCTGTCGCGCCGCAGCAGGGTTCTCGGCCGGGGAAGGGCACCGCAGCCAGGGAACAGGGCCGTGCGGTGCGGGCGGTGTGGACGGCGCTGCCCGCACCGCTGCGGGCGCTGCTGCCGAAGAACCCGCCGGAGCCGTTCGTCCGCGCGGTGACGGAGGCGCTGGAGTACCGGACCGTTCCCGAGCTGGCGGCCCGCGCGGAACGCCGGTGGTGGGCCCACGGCTACGCCTCGGCGTTCGGACAGCAGGCGATCGGTACGGCGGTGGGAGTGGCGGTCGCCCTCGTGCGCGTCTCGGAATGCCCGGTACCGGAGTGCGAGGACGGAGTGCTCACCCACACCGGCGCCGAGTGCCGTGCATGCGCCGAACGACACCTGGACCACCGGGCGGCTCGGCGGGCGGGGATCGTTCCCGTTCCTCGTGTGGAGGGGCTACCGCCAGCACTGAAGCGCTGGACCTGTACGCGCTGCGAACGGCCCGGCCGCGGCGATCCGCCCGCAGACGGCCGCTGCGCGGACTGCACTGCCGAAGCCGCCGCCAACCAGGCCGAATGGGACGCCGACGTCGCCGCCGCTGTTCGTGCCATCGCAGCCGAGCCCACCGACACCCCGTCCGTACCCGTCTGACGGCCCGTACGGCCTGCTGCGCAGCGATCAGCCGCAGGGCGGCCCCATCCGTCGTCCGGGCGGGTGATCGGCCCGCAGCGGGCCGTACAGGGCTTCCGCGACTCCTCGGAGGTCTGATGACTGCCACCGTTGCCCGTCCCCGCACCCGCCGACTCCCGGCCCCCCGGCGCACGGAGCGTCCGCCTGGGAGTCTGGCCCGGCACGTCCTGGTGGTGGCGGTCGGTCCGGACGACTGCGCCCGGGTGCTGCTGCTGGCCGAGCATGCCGGGGGAGGCCTGCGGGTGCGACGTGCCCGCTGCTGGTCTCCGGGCGGCCCCACGGGGCCGCTTCTGGCGGCCCTGGGCGCCCTGTACCGGGCGGGGGCGGACCAGACGCCCACGGCCGTGCACGTGGCCCCGGGCGGCCGCGGGCCGTGGCTGGCCCTGGTCCGCCGCGCGGTCGGCCCGCTGGCCGAACTCACCGTGCACACCGCCCCGGCCGCCGACTGGACCGCCGCCGCCGGCCTTGGCATGGCCGTGCTCGGCGTGGATCCGGCCGAGGATCCCGAGCACCTGGCCGTGCTCGCCGAGCGTGCGATCCGCCGGGCCGGCGGCCGCGAGTAGGCCGGGCGACAACTCCCGGTTGTCGGAGGCGGCCCGACAACCGGGAGTTGTCGGTGGCGGCCGCTACCGTGCGCGCCGTGACTGAATGCCCTGGGCTCGACCTTGACGGCGACTACTGCAACGGCTGCGGCTACCCGGTCTGCACCGGCTGCTACAAGGCCCACGTCCTGCCCGGCGGGCACCTCTGCGAGCCCTGCGCCCGAGCGTGCGGCGGCCAGGACCTGGCGGAGGAACTGGAGGCCTCGGCCGCCTACGTCACCGCCCTGGCGAACCTGCGGGCGGACTCCTCCTTGGCGAACCTCGACCCGGGCGAGGAGGACCCGCCGCCCACCCCCGAGGAGTGCGCGGAGGCCGGGTCAGCATTCGTGAACGGCACCGTGGACCCGGCCCGGTGCGAGGAGTGCGGCGGCCCCGCCTGCACCCACTGCGAAGCGCACCTGACCGCCGGACCGCACGCCCCGTGCACCGACTGCGGCCGCCGCCTGATCCACGTCCTGGACCCGGCGGAAATCAGCCGGTAAATCTGACCGCATATCAGTCGCATAACGGACACAGTGGCGCTAAATCCCGCACTAAATCAGCCACATGAACCGCACGCGCGCGCCGCCCGCACATGCGACATAGTGGAACGTGGGATGACACCGCACATGTTCAGTGCGGGAAAGAGGGTGGGGTAGTGACGACACCAGCCGCCGAGGACCTCCCGGCCGCCATCACCGTGTGCTGCCCCATGTGCGGGCGGGAGGTGACGACCAGCCAGAGCGGCAACACCACCCGCTGCCCCAAGAAGCGCGGCGGCTGCGGAACCCCGATCCCGGTTCCGGCCGGCACCACCCGGCCCCCGGTCGAACTCGACTGCTACGACTGCGGCCACACCTGGACCACCCGCGCAAAGGCCGGGAGCACCGTCCGCTGCCCCGGCTGCTCCCACCCCCGCCGGGTCCCGACCGCGGCCCGCGCCGAGGACGTGGAAGACCTTCCCCCGGCGCCCCCGCTTCCGGCCCGCAGGCCCGCACAGCCGACCGCACCCCGCCGGGACCCTGCTCCCCGTCCCGTACGGCAGGACCGGGCCGAGGACGACGCCCAGGCCGAGCGGGAGCGCGCGGAGCGCCGGGCGGACACCCGCCGCGCCCTGGACGAACTCCGGGCGGTCCTACGGCCCTCGGCAGCCCCCTCGGCGCAGCCCCCGCGAAGCACTCCGGCTGCTGCGGCGCCCCGCCGGGTCCCGCAGCAGCCTGCCCCCACTCCCGGGAAGCGGTTCACTCCCCGCCCCGAGGCCGTACGCGGCCCGGTGACGGCCCCTGCCACCGCCCGGCGCCGCACGGCTGCGGCCGCGTTCCTGGACGCCCTCGGCGGCGCCCTGCGGCTCCGCACGGACGCCCCGCACGGCGGCTGCGAAGCACTCGACCCCACCCAGCCACCCGAACACCGCGCCTGCCGCCAGCAGGCCGCACTCACCGTGCAGTTCACCGACCAACGCGGCCGCCACACCCCCGTCCACGCCTGCACCACCCACGCCGAGACCCTGCGATACCTCTCCACCACCCGCCCCGGCCTCCGCGCCACCCTCCGCACCTACACCTCCGGCTGACCACCCCGAGGCCGAAACACACACCCCGGCCCCACCCACCCGGACCCGGCTCCGAAAGGCCCCGGGAAGCCCCGAGAAAGGGCCGGAGAACCCAGGAGGGGCGAACAGAGGGGGTTCCAACCACCCCCACCCTGCGATACGCTCACGGAGCGTCACAGAATCCAAACTCAGCTTTGGATTCGAGACCACCCCCGCCACCCTCCCTCCTAGCCAGCCGCCCGCGCAGCGGGCCAAGGGCCGGGGAGCGAAGCGACCGGGCCCCACCCCCTCACAACCCAGCAATGGCAAGGGGAGCGCAGCGACCCGCAGCCTCCACCCCAGAGGGCTGGAGCGAAGCGGAAGACCTCCGCCGAAGCTCGCGCAGCGAGCGCCGGCCGCCCCGCGCGAAGCGCGGGGCCCTCACACTCCGTCACGTCCCCGGGGCGTATAAACCAAAGACGCGGCCCGCGCCCACCCGAGGGTAGATAGCGGGG
>NZ_JBHYXN010000058.1:0-47912 GCF_042752335.1 Streptomyces sp. NPDC059355
CGATCCATGGCCGCGACTGACGTTTCCCCACGCCCAGACCAACGACCACCCGGACCGAAAGTCACATGATCAACAGCTTCTGTTAGGACCTCTTACAGCCCCGTGGACGTTGTGCCCGATGACCACCGACCTGGCGACAGCACAAGAATGGCTGGAGACCTGGACCGACGTATCAGCCGTCGAAGGCCTGGTCATCAAGCCTCTGACCAGCAAATACCTCCCGAACTATCGGGGCTGGACCAAGGTCCGCCGCCGCGACACCACAGAGGCGATCATCGGCGCCGTCACCGGAACCCTGACCCGCCCCGGGCTTCTCGTCCTCGGCCGCCACGACGACACGGGCCGTCTGCGGGCGGTGGGCCGTACCGTCGCGCTGCGCCCGGAGCCGGCACGCCAGGTTGCCGAGCACCTGACCGCCGCCGAGCCGGGGCACCCCTGGACCGGTGTGCGCTTCGCCGCAGCGTGGGGCTCCCGCGACGTCCTCGACGCCGTCCTGGTGCGCCCGGAGGTGGTGGCGGAGATCAGCGCTGACCGGTCCGTGGACCGGGGTGGCGTCTTCCGCCATCCGCTCCGGCTGAAGCGGCTGCGCCTGGACGTGACGCCCGAGGACGTCCCCCAATTGGGAGCGGGCTCTGCGGCGGCGGCCGGCTGATGCGCCGGGTCCACCGACGCCGACGCGCTGGCCGGGCTGACGGCCGGGGAGTCCGCAACGTCGCTGCTCCGGCTGACCGCGCCCGGTAGCGGGCCGTTGGCGGTGCTGGGGGAGGTGTGGGTGATCGACCGGTCCGGTGGGGCTCTGGTGGTCTGCGGGGGAACCGTGATGACTGGCTATGGCCTCGGGGGTGGGGCTGCGGCGTGGGAGGGGTGTCGGTCGGCCGTCGTGCGGGCGGGTTTCGGCCGGTGTCGGTTTCCGCAGGTCACTGGTGGGCTGTCTGCGCCGATACTCCATTCGAACGGCTGGCTGGGTTGTGTGGGGGGTCGTATGCCGCAGGACGTCGAGTTCGGTCTTCCTTTCCCGTTGGCGGTGAGCCCGGATCTCGAGGGCGCCCGCGTGCGGAACCTGGCCTGGGTGCAGGCCTGCGGCCTGATCACCAGCGGAGAGTCGTTGGACTGGTACCGGTCGTGGGACATGCCGCGGCTCGCCGCCTACGGCTTCCCCTACGCCAGCGGCCGGGAGCTGGACTTGTGCACGGATGCGATGGCGTTCTTCTTCCTCTTCGATGACCAGTTCGACGGCCCCCTGGGGCAGGCCCCCCACCAGGTCGCCGAGGTGTGCCAGAGCCTCATCGACATCGTCCACGGCACCGGACCACAAGGCGGCGAGGGCCCGTGCTTGTCCGCCTTCGCCGACCTCTGGCAGCGCAGCACGCACGAAGCCCCTCCCTCGTGGCTGCCGCGCGCCGCCCACGACTGGGGAGTACTACTTCGCGGCCCACGCGCACGAAGCCATCAACAGATGCCGCGGGACACCCACCGACATGGAGCAGTACCTGCAGGTCCGCCGGGGGATCGCCGCTACAGCGTTACCGCTGTCCCTGGGCGAGCGGGCGGCGCAGATTGCCGTTTCGCCGGCGGCCTTCCACAGTCCGCAGCTGAGGATCATGCGTGAGATCGCTGTCGACCTCACGCTGATGTGCAACGACGTGTACTCGCTGGAAAAGGAGGAAGCCCGGGGCGACATGGACAACCTCGTCCTGGTCATCGAGCACGAACGGAACTGCTCACGCGAGGAGGCCCTGACCGCCGCCCGCCATGAGGTCAGCCGGCGCTGCGCACGCTTTCAGCAACGCGCCCGCGAGGTGCCGGCCATGTGCGCCCAGCTCCGTCTCGAACCCTCTCAGCTCGCAGCCGTCGACGCCTACATCGGCGTGATGACGGCATGGGTGGCCGGCTACCACGCATGGGAAACCGAAACGCTGCGCTATGTCAGCGCGACAAAGTCACTCCCGAGCTCGGGCCCCGGCTACTTCGAAGACCTTCTCCAGCCCTGACCCGGCCCCATACCGTCCACCTTCGAAAGGGGCCCACATGTGAACGTCGTCTGCACCGCTGAACGCCGCGCTGGTCACCGGTGCCGCCAGCGGCGTCGGCCGCTACGCCGCCGCCCAGTTGGCGGCGCGCGGCGCGCGCGTGGCCGCGATCGACATCGACGAGGACGGCCTGCGCACGCTGGCCACCATCTCTCCCCTCATCACCCCGTTTGTCTGCGATGTGGGCGATGAGGCGGCAGCCCGAAGGGCAGTGCAGGGTGCTCGCACCGCGGTCGGCCCTTTCGGCCAGGTGGTCCACTGCGCGGGCATCGCTCCGCTCGGCCGAGTCCTGGAACAGTGCACCGCGGACTTCGAACGGGCCATGCGCGTGAACTATTTGGGCACGGTCCACGTCGCCCGGGCCGCCGTCCCCGTCCTGACGGAGACGGGCGGCGGGTCCTTTATCGCGATCGCCTCCATCGCGGGATGGATTCCCCTGAGTTGCTGCCAACTTGAAGTGCCAGGTCAAAGGGCTGGTGTGATCGGTCCTCCAGGTACACGTGCTGGTCGTGGGCGTGAGTCTGCGGAGAAGATCGTCTGTCAGCACGGCTGAGTCGAAGAGAAACGCGAGGCAGCGGCGTAGGCGAATGTGCGAGCCTTCTGTTCCAAGACGCCGCCCGAGAAGACGCTGATGACCCCCGACGACGCCCTCAAGCAGCTCAGCCACATCGCGCGCGAGCGGGCATTCTGCAGTCACGTCGGGTCCGACCGGCTCATCCAGACAGGGCTTGCCGCGTTGATCGCTGGGGTTGAGAGCCCCTCCCTCGCCATGCTGGCTGGCCTCCTCCGGGCCGAAGAGCCTGAAGCCCCAGTACTCTTCGATCAGGTGCTGGAGGAGTTGGGACTGGTCTTCCAGCCCCCTACTGATCCACGCGCCGCGAAGTGGGCAATGGCCCACTGGGTCGCCGGCCAGATCGCTGACGGAACCCTGGCCCCTGCCACCGGCACCCACATCATCTGGGCGGACATCGCCTATGACCTTGGGTATCCGGAAGAACTGGAACCCCTCGTCTCCTGTGCCCTCAGCTGGGACGACTGCCAGGAGAGCTGGGGAGTCCCCATCGAGGAACTCAACAAGGAAGCGGTCGATGCAGCGAAGCAGTTCTTGATCAAGCAGTCGGCAGCAGAGGCAGGGAGCTGAAGGCCGGTTCTTGCCCCTGTGGCTGGGCGGTCTTCTACGATCCTGTGCATGCTGGATCCCGAGCTGCTGGAACGGATCACTGCGCGGCGCGCGGAACTGGACGAACTCGAAGATCAACTGGCCAAACGGCTTGCGGAAGTGCGGGCCGAGCGGGACGAACTCGCCGTCGCCGAACGTGTCCTTGAACGAATGGCTGGGCAGCTCGCTGAGGAACGCGCCTCGGCCGCGCCCCCGCCCGGGCAGGTGGCCGGACGAGCGGTGATGCTGATCCCGCACCGCGAATCGGGTGTGGAGGAGGGCTCGCTTCCTTGGGACTACCAGCGCATCATCAGCGCCGTGCGGCAGGCCGCCGGACCGGTCATGGCCCGCGAGGTCGGCGAGGTGGTGGGGGTGGACATCAGCGTGAAGGCCGAGCTGGAACCGCTGCGCAGCAAGCTGATCAGACTCGTCGATCGCGGCTGGCTGCGGAAACTACCTGACGGCCGCTTCACCACCCGCCTGTGACCGGGAACGCCGCCACTCGGAGCGGCTCGGAACGGTCGTAACCGGGGTGCCCCCGGCGGCCGTTGGAATTGTGTGACGAACACCAAAGAGCGCGCCGAGGACACCTGCTCATTTGTCTACCAGTGCCGTCTGCCGCTGTCCACGCGCACGGTCAACCACCTCGCTGATCTACTGCGACGCCATCTGAAGGCGATTCGGTCCAGGTGGCGGATCCTGCCGCCGGGGAAGATCGCGGTGATCGTCCTGGCCATGCTGCGTCACGACCAGCGCCTGGCCGACATGGCCGGCGGCAACGACGTGTCCGAGTCTACGGTCCGCCGCTGGCGGGACGAGCTGATCGGACTGCTCGCCGCCCAGGCGCCGCGCCTGGACCGCGCCCTGATGAAGGTCGCCAAGCAGGGCGGGGAGGTGGTCCTGATCGACGGCACCCTCATCCGCACCCAGCGTCGCACCGGGAGGGCCGACCGGCGGAACTATTCCGGCAAGCACCGCAGCCATGGCCTGCACTTCCTCGCCCTGACCGACGAGAAGGGTCGCCTGATCTGGATATCCGCCGCCCGGCCCGGCCGCACCCACGACAACACCGCCGCCCGCCACGACCACATCCTGACCCACCTACGCACCGCCGGCCTCGGGGCGTTGGCCGATCTCGGCTTCCGCGGCCTGGACAACAGCATCCACGACCCAGTGATCGTCACCGGCTACGCCGCCACCCGCACGCACAAGCTCACCCCGGGCCAGAAGGAAGCCAACCGACTTCTCGCCGTCGAACGCGCACCGGTCGAGCACGGCTTCGCTCACCTCAAGAACTGGCGGATCCTCACCAAACTCCGGGCTGATCCCGCACACGCCACCCAACTTCTGCGCGCGTTGCTCGTCCTGACGAACCTCGAAGTCAACCGCTGACGAATGATCTTCTCCGTGGACTCACGCCCACGACCAGCACGAGTACCTGGAGGACCGATCACACCAGCCCTTTGACCTGGCACTTCAAGTTGGCGGCAACTCAAGGCGGCAAACAGTGCGTCGAAGAGGGCGTCCGGGATCCGACGGGGAACCCGCCGGGGCACGCGCGGGGCGAGGTGAGCACGGATGTTCCTGAACCCCCTGCGGACCCGGGCCGGGGTGAGCCGGTCGGAGGTGGTGGGCTTCTCCCAGGGCAGGCGGAGGTCTGCGGCGAGCGGCCGGGCAAGCCGGAGCTTGGTGTGAGCGACGATCAGGATCCAGGTCCAGCGGTCGGCGTCACGAAGGAGTAGGGCCACCAGGAATGTACTGCGACGCCGTCTTCGCACGGCCGTAGACGTGGCAGAACAGCCGCTCGGCCGAGCAGGGCGCGTCCGAGCGAAGCCACGGAGAAACATCGACCGCCAGGACCGGACGCCCGCCTTCGAACCGCGGCAGCGACAGCCCGGCCAGCGCCGCCCGCAGCCGTTCGACGTCGAGTCGGCCGTGGTTCAAGCCGCCGTACATCGCTCCGTGCCCACGCCGATGCTCAGGGAGCAGCGTCAAGTCCACTGGAGACTTCACCGCACCTTCCGCACACAGCATCGCGTCCACCAGCTCGAACAACTCGTCGCGCCGAGCGGTCAGACACTCGTAGAACTCACCCCGGAAGCGTGACGCTTCCCCGAAGGCTTCCTTCCGGACAGCATCAGGCAGCAGACTCACCCTTACGGCCCTCGCCTCGGTCACGCGCATCCTTGGTCGGAACACATGATCAGACGAAAGCCGCCTCCACGTTCAGGATTTTCCTGCTCGGGTGATCAAGTTCTAGGGAGCGTTCGACCGTCGACGGGGGCGACCCAGACGGAACGACGCCGTGCATGATGACCTCGTGGACACCACTTCATCGACGGCGATCGTCGAGGCAGGCTGGCAGGCCGTCCGGACTGATGGGCGCGTACGGACCGCGCTTCTGGCCGCCGCATACGCAGAGCCCCGCTTGCGGCAGCTGTTTCCCTGGACTGGGATGGGCGAACTGCATTTCAGCCGCTGCACCGAATATCGGCACACGTGGGACATCCCTTACATCCAGCCGGCAGCCGGAGGCGGGTACTGGGTCTCGGGGCCCCTCCGCACTGAGTCTGTAGGGCCGGCGGATACACCCCAACAGGCCATCGCGATGGTCGTGGAACGCCTGCCGCTCGGCTGTGGTCCCGCCGTCGTGGGCACACCCGAGGAACTTGCGACCCACGAGGCAGCTGAGCACCAATCGCAGACGGACGAAAGTGCGGTGGCGAGGGAGTCCAACTCTGTCTTCACACACTGACGTTGGACTCCCTCCCCGTTTGCGCGCAGCCGATCCCTTGGAATCGACCATCTAGTCCTGGCGGGCGCCCTGGATGATCCGGCCGACGATGGCCGCGGCCTGCTCTGGGTGCCCCTCCAGCCATGTTCCGAGGTGTTACCGTACGGCCTCGGCGACGCTGGTGCGCATTGCGGCCCCGCCCAGCACGCCGCGCGTGGAGCCCGAGAACTCGGGCCGGTCCAGCTTCACCGACACGACCGCCGTCAGACCGTCGCCGATCTGGTCGACGCTGAGATCGGGGTCTGCCTCCGCCAAGAGCCGGCGCTCCCGCACGTGCGCGTTGACCGCGGCCGCCACCCCGTCGCGGAACCCTGCCATGTGCGTGCCGCCGTAGGGTGTGGGCTCGCTGTTGGCGTAGCTCCGGAGCCGCTCCTCGTGGGAGCCACGCCACCGCAGGGCCACCTCGACCGTCCCGGCGATCCGCGGGTCTTCGCGCTCGAAGCCGAAGACGTCCGGGTGAACGGACTCTCCTCCCTGCGCGTCGAGGAAGGCGACGAAGTCCCGAGCCCCGCCCGGGAACCGGCACCGCACCGATCGGGACCCGCCCGGGGGGCGTTCGTCGGTCAGCGAGATGTTCAGGCACCGGTTGAGGAAGGCCAGTTCCCTGAAGCGCTCTGCCAGCACCGCGAACGAGCACTCCGCCGTCTCGAAGATGTCGGTGTCGGGCCAGAAGGCGATGGTGGTCCCGCCTCTGGTCGTCGGTCCTGCGCTGATGGGCGGGGTGAGCGCGACGCCGCGCGTATACTCCTGGACCCAGTGGACCCCTTCGCGTCGTACCTCGGCTGTCAGGCGGCTCGACAGGGCGTTGGTGACGCAGGGCCCGACGCCGAAGAGACTCATGGCCACAGCGTGGCGGCCGCCTGGCTCCGCCCCGGGGTGCATTTGGGTCAGTAGGGCTTCGAGGCCGGGACCGCCTGTGTCCCCTGCGGCCTCAACGAGGACACCCGGCCCGTCGTCGGCGACACGTACGCCACCGTCGGGCGTGAGGGTGACGTCGACGGCGCTGGCACGGCCGGCCAGGACTTCATTTACCGCCCGGCCGACGACATCGAACACCATCTGGTGCAGGCCGCGCTGGCTGGTCGAGCCAACGTACATCCCGGGCTGGCTTTGTTCACGTTCAGCAGCAGCGTTTGTCGATGGGTTTCAGCAGCGATTGGTCAGCATCTGGCTCGTGGATGTTCACGAGAAGTAGCGGCAGTGCAGTGTCGCTGAGGCGAACATCGTGAGGGGAAGCTGGTTCGGTTCACGGTGAGTCCCGGATGCTGGCGTCCCGGAGGAAGGTGCGATGATCTGTTGGTGGTGACAGATGCCGAGTGGACTCGGATTCGAAGGGGCCTGCGCTTCGGGCAGGCATTCGAAGGCACCGTGGTGCTGGTTCCCCGGCCCGGTACGATCGGGATCTTCGTGGACATCGGCCTGAGCGTCGGAGGGTTTGTCGACGCCCTGTGGCTGTCAGGCGAGATCGAAGACTGGCCAGCGGAAGGCACGGTTGCCGATTTCAAGATCTTTTGGGCTGACAGTCGCCAACAGATCCGGCTGGTGCCGTGCGATTCTCGGTATCTGCGGGACGACTTCACAGCCTTGGTCGAACGCTTCCGCCCTAATTGGCCATCCGACGTCGGCCAGCCAGTGCCTGACCCAGAGCCTGCGTCCCCCGGCGAGTAGCGGACCGCTCTTCGCGCTGATGGGCCGCTGGCCAACTCCCCGTGAGGATGGAGAGGTGGCCGACGGCCCTGGCGGGAGCTAGCTGGCCGCGGCTTCGGCGCGGGCTCGAGTGCTGGCGAGGCGGTAGGAGTCTGTTCCGGTCTCGATGATGGTGCCGTTGAAGGTGAGGCGGTCGACGATGGCCGCGCAGAGGCGGGGGTCGGTGAACGTCTTGGTCCAACCGCCGAAGGACTCGTTGGAGGCGATGGCGACGCTGTTCTTCTCCTCGCGTTCGGTCAGGACCTGGAAGAGGAGTTCGGCGCCGCGACGGTCGAGTTCCATGTAGCCGAGCTCGTCGATGCAGAGCAGGTCGACGCGGCCGTAGCGGGCGATCGTCTTGGTCAGCTGCTTCTCGTCGGCGGCCTCGACGAGCTCGTTGACCAGCTTCGTCGCCAGGACGTACTTGGCCCGGTAGCCGGCCATCGCTGCCTCGGTGCCGAGCGCGATCAGCATGTGGGACTTGCCGGTCCCGGAGTCGCCGATCAGGCAGAGCGGCTGGCTCTTCTTGATCCATTCGCAGCTGGCGAGGGTGTGGATGGCGGCTGCGTCGATGTTGGGGTTCGCGTCGAAGTCGAAGGTCCGCAAGGACTTGTCCCGCGGGAACCCCGCTGCCTTGATCCGTCGTTCTGACCGGCGTCGGGCCCGGTCGTCGCACTCGGCCATCAGGAGTTCGGCGAGGAAGCCGCGGTAGGTCATCTGGTCCTTCATCGCCCGGTCAGCGATGTCGGCGAACTCGTTCCTGATCGACGGAAGCCGCAACAGGCGGCAGGCGGTGTCGATGGCCGTGTTGGCGGCCTGCTCGGTCAATCCTCGCTGGCGGGGCAGGGTCACTGTGCTTCTCCCTCGCGGTGTTCACCGCCGCTGGCGCGACGGCGTCGGAGCAGTTGGTCGTAGTGGGTCACCGAGGGCAGCGGCCTGGTGTCCGGGGGAAGATGTGCGAGCCGCCACTCGTGCAGAAACGTCACCGTCGCCTCACCCGCGGCGCCGGCCCGCGAAGCGTGCCCGGCCGACTCGTCCTCGGCCTGGGCGACCTTGCGTGCCTCGAGCGCGACCGCGTCCGCGGTCAGGGCCCCAGCCCGCAGCGCGGTCGCCAGACCGGCGACCAGGTGCTCATGCGAGACGTGGCGGGCCAGCAACAGCACCTCGATCAGGGCCCTGGTGCCGGCGGTGTCTCCGTGGGCCTTGACCGCCGCGGCCCACCAGGCGTCATGGACCGGGGTGAACTTGCCTGCGGAGCGGGCCTGTTCGAGCGCGGTGGCGCCGGGGAAGGCACCGGGCTTGCGGATCAGGGCCTCGAGGTAGTGGTCCAGATCCAGGCGGCAGCCGCCCTTTGCGATCAGCCGCTCGTGCCGCCTCCCGCGGCGCCCGCCGCGCCGGCGAAGACCTCGCCGAACAGGCCCGCCAGCTCCACCAGGCCCTTCTCGACCACGGCCGCCACAGCCTCGCCACCGGCCAGCTGCTGCGCATCGCCCTGGACGGCACCGGCGCCCAGCTCGTCAACGCCGGCCACCCCTGGCCCCTGCGCCTGCGCGACGGCGCCGTCGAAGAACTCCGTCTGGCCGTGGACCTGCCCTTTGGTATCCCCGCCCAGGGCGCCTACCGCGTCCAGGGCCTCGACCTGCGACCCGGCGACCGCCTCCTGCTCCACACCGACGGCATGCAGGAACGCGACGCCGAAACGGTCGACCTGCCCGCCCTGCTGCGCAAGACCGCGGAGGAGCATCCTCGGGAGGTGGTGCGTGCGCTGGTCGGCGCGGTCACCGATGCCTACGACGGCCGTCCTCCGAAGGACGATGCCACCGTGCTGTGCCTCGACTGGCACGGCCCCCACGACGAGGCCTCCTGAACGAACACCTGGTCACGGCGATAGGCATGGGCGGGCCGAAAATGGGGTGGGGGCCCGCAGCGGGGGCAGGCGCAGTGCACACGCCACCAGGAAGGTGACTCCGTGTTTCCGCCCGTGTTCGTCCTCGACCGGCCCGTGCCACGCACCGGCCGGCCCACGACGACGGCCCGGAGTGTCGCCCACGACTTCCTCAACCATGCCGCGCAGGTCCGGGCGCCGGCCCGGCCCGAGTACACCGACGCGGTCCTCATGGTCGTCACGGAACTCCTCACCAACGCGATCCGCCATACCGACGGCCCTGCCGTCCTCCACCTCGAACTCCACGACGACCACATCGAAATCCGCGTCACCGACACCAGCCCCGAACCGGCAGAGCCCCGCCCGCCCCGGACGGATGGGACCGGCGGCTACGGATGGCACCTCATCAACCGCCTCACCACCCACACCCACACCCAACCCAACCCCCATGGCGGCAAAACCATCTGCGCCCACGCCCCCTGGTAGGACCGAGAACCGACCCCCGGCGGGGCCCCGCCCCTGGCAGGGGCACTATGGCCGGGTGTGATCTGGCCTTCGCGGCGGGTGCGTGGCACGCTCGGGGGACAACCAGCCTGGTCTGGTGGGAGACCCCGCGCCGCTGGGAGGCCACTCGGGTGGCCGGTGGAAGGTACGGGTGGTCTCGCTCGGCTTTGCGCGGCCCCTTGGCGGCCGTGCGCTTGACGGCCTTCTCCGCCCGAATCCGGGAGCCGACCGCAATGGGCTCCGACCCCCGAAGGCGGATCCGACAACCATGCACCCCACCTTGACCATCGACACCGCCACACACACCGGACAGCGGACCGTCCTGACCATCACCGGGGCGCTCGACATGGACACCGTCCCACGCATCACCGCAGCCACCGACCCCCTCGCACTGGGCGGCCGCACCCTCGTCCTGGACCTGTCGGCCGTCACCTTCATCGACTCCGCCGGCCTCAACACCCTCCTCATCCTCCGCAACCGCGCCGAAACCGAGCAAGGCCTGCTGGAACTGCGCGGGCTGCCCGAACAGGCCCTGCGCCTCCTGGACATCACCGGCGCACGCGACCTCTTCACCCTCACCCGGTAAGCGCGGAACGCATCCTCCGCGGGAGGGCCCGCCCACGCCGGCCGAAGCCCTTGACCTGTGGCCGGGACAGCTCGGCACCGTGGTTGCGGCAGCGGGACAGGGGCTGGCGCGCTGACGCGCCAACCGCCTCCAGCGCCGTTTCCGCGGGTCTGGTCGCCTCTGGAAGAGGGGCCGCCGTGAGGAGGCCCTTGTGACGCTCAGAGCGGCGGTGGAGCCGATGCTGGCGCAGGCCGGGCAGGCCGGGCAGGCCGGGCAGGCCGTGCCCGTTGGCGCTGCGGGCGGGGGCGGCGTAAGAGCAAGAAGTTGTGGACGGAGCTCTGATCTGTTCGTTGGCCGCAGCGTCGGGGTCCCTCGACGTCCTGGATGCGCGGCCCTCGCCCGAACCTGTCCGGCGGAGGCCGCGCGTAGCTGCGTGACTGTTTGAGATCCAGGAAACCGCAGGTCAATCGGTCTTAGGGGTCCAGTCAAGGTGAGCCCCCAAGCCGCCGTCAGATGATCTTGGTGCTGCTGATCCAGCCGCTCGAAACCCCTTGGCGCTTCGTCTGACGCGGTAACCGGGCGAGTTCTGTCGGGGGTCTGGGGTGTTCTGGTCGAGGGTGCTTGTCAGTGCGACACGATGGATGTCACACATCAACAAGCCCTACTGGGGTATGCGCGCCTCACGTTGCGCTCGTTCTAAAATGGGGGATCCCAAGGCATAAGGCCAGGTCCGGATCGCGACAAGCTCTTTTTGCCCTGCTCCGCCGAATTACTGGAGGGCAAAGATTGAATCGGTTCGCCCGACTCGCCACCCGTGTTCTCGCGGTCCCGCTCGGGCTCATCTGGCTGGAGCCCGCCGGCGAGGCCGCAGGCGCGCTCCCCGAGTGCTGGCCGCCAGAAACGGAACCCTCCCGGGACGAGCTGGAGTGCTGCCAGCGGGTCGCGGAGAGCGGACGCCCCCAGTTCCTCGCACACGCGGAGCAGGGTGGGGCGGCTTTCGCGTTCGCGGGTGTGCCTCTCCTCGGAGGTTCCGGCGAGGTCTTGGGCGTCCTGGCCGTTATGGACCCCTCACCCCGGGTGCGGAGTGCGGACGAAGTACAGGACCTGTCGGATCTGGCGGCGGCCTGCAGCGCGCAGATGCGGATGCGCAAGCGCTCCGAGAACGGGCGCCAGGCCCGCGAAGCCACCGAGGGCGCGGTGCAGGCGGCCGAGGGGGAAGCGCACCGTGCGCAGCTGCTGCTGAACCGTTCCGAGCTGCTCTTGCGGGCCTCGGAGGACCTCGCCGACACCAGTGGCCTGGACGACGTGCGCCAGCGTGTCGGGGACCTGGTCAGCGGAGACCTCAAGCCCGTCTGCATCGACCTGGTTCTCCTGCGACAGAGCGGGCTCCACCACGTCCGCAGTCCCATCGACGGTGACTGGCCCGCTGTTCCAGAGTCCTTCGATCTTGGTTCGCCGTGGCCGGCCGCGCAGGCGGTGCGCGAGAACCGGTTGATCGTGGTCGACGCAGTGCCGCAGGCCGACGGGGCTGCGAGCGTTCCCCTGGCAAGCCCGGCCTTCGGCACCCAGGACCTTGCGACCGCCGTCTGCCTGCCCTTGCGCGGAACGCGCCGCATCCTGGGGACCCTGGTGCTGGGGTGGGACACCCCGTACGCGATCGGTGTGGAGGAGCGTGCGGTGCTGACCACGCTCGCTGGCTACACGGCGCAGGCGGTGGAGCGCGCCCTGCACCTCGATGAACGGGTCACGGCCGCCCGCCAGCTCCAGCGGGCCATGCTCACCGAGCTCCCTGACGCCCCCGGCCTGGAGCTGGCCGCCCTGTACCGGCCGGCCATGCGCGACGACATGGTCGGCGGTGACTGGTATGACGCCTACCCGCTGCCAAAGGTCGCGAACGACGACGTGAGGGGAGGGCTGGCTCTGACCGTCGGCGACATCACTGGGCACGACATGCGGGCCGCCGCCCTCATGGGGCAGGTCCGCAGCATGCTCCGCCAGGCCGATCACGACCACCCCGGCAAAGGCCCCGACCAAGCCCTCACTGCGCTCGAACGCGCCTGCCGCCGGCTGGACGTCCCGGCCAGCGGGACTGCGGTCCACGCCCACCTCCGTCCGGCGGCCGACGGCTACTGGCATCTGAAGTGGAGCAACGCCGGCCACCCCGCGCCGCTGCTGGTCACCGCGGACGGCGTCGTGGAGAGCCTGCCGCAGCACGACATACTCCTGCACCCTGGCCTGCCGCAGATGCCCCGTACCTGCGCCGGCCGTTCCCTGGGCCCGGGCAGCACTCTGTTGCTGTACACCGACGGGCTCGTCGAGGAACGCGGCGCGGACATCGAGGCGAACATCGACCAACTCGCCCACCTCCTCGCCACAGCACAACCGGGGATCCGGCTGCCCGCGTTGCTGCGATCCCTCCTGGATGCGGTCGCTCCTCGTGAGGCCCAAGACGACACCGTGCTCTTCGCGGTCCGCATCCCCACGGGCCAGCTGCACGAGAACGGAGCCACATGGGCGGAAGCGATCGCGGGCCGGTGAGCAGGACCTCCGTTTAGACAAAGGACTGCCTCTCCAGGACTTCAAGATCATTCAGCGGAGGCTCCGGGCACTGTCCGAGGGGCTGACACCCACCGGTGCGGAGGGCTCACCCCCTCCGCCCCACCCTGCCTCTCTATCCGAGCCCACAGCCTGGCCCTGCTTTCCGATCAGACCGTGGTGGCCTGGGGGGAGCAACAGGCACGGTCAGCTCGGCAACGGCACCACCAACGACAGCAGCGTCCCGGTCCGGGTCGAAGGCCTGAACAAGGTGATCGCGATCGCCGCCGGCATTCCCACGGCTTCCGCCGAGCCACCCCACACCCCCAGATCAACGTCCTCAGAGCCATCCAAGCAGCCCGAAGATCATTTCGTCAGGTGTTGTTAGGGCGGCCAGCCCTGCGGGCGCAATGTGAGGCGCGGATTGCGGCCTGGATGGTGTAGATGCCGGACCTGGGGCTGCGTTCGGGGCCAAGATGGCGGATGCGGACCTCGTCGACGACGTGGAGTCAGGGGGCGGTTCGAGGTCGCCGGGGGCCGCCGGAGGTGAGCTCGACTGCTGCGCCCGGCGCGCTGATCCGGTCGAGGTCCCGGGTGGCCCGGTCTCGGTCCATCCAGCGGCAGGCCGTGCCCGTAACGGTCGGCAGCAGGGGACCGAGGCCCATCGTCAGGAGAGAACGGAGTCGCCTACGGGCCAGGCGGATAGGCGGATTTGCGTCAGGGCCCGCCTGCGGCTTCACGGTCAGGCTCTGCCTCTTCGGCACGCCTTCTCAGCTCTGAACGCGGTGGTCGTATTCCATTTGATGCGCCCGGATCGCGTCCGCATTGTTGACCGTCCAATCGTACAACCGGCCGAACGGCTCCCGCAGGGATTCGCCGAGTGGGGTGAGGGAGTATTCGACCCCGACCGGCGAGGTGGGCAGGACGCGGCGCACGATCATTCCGTTGCGCTCCAGGCGGCGCAGGGTCTGGGTCAGGACCCGCTGGGTCACGCCTTTGAGGCAGCGCTTGATTTCGTTGAACCGGGTGGGCTTGTCGAGGACTTCCATCACCATCATCGACCACTTGTCGGCGATCTGGTCGAGGATCGGGCGGCTGGGGCAGTCGGATCGGTAGACGGTGCCACTGCTGGCGGCGGCGCCGGTTTCAGAAGCGTCCATGTAGGTATCCTTCGCGATCCTTGAGATGCCGAAAGTGCGTTATTGACCCCGGTCGCCCGCCAACGCAATCTAAGTATGCATCAGGAACCTAGATGCATATCAGGTACCCATCGGAGACCTTCATGAACTACCACGCTTACGCGACCCTGCGGGTGAGTTACGAGGACGGCATCGCCCGCGTCACCCTCGACAACCCGCCCGTCAACGTCTTGAATGCCGCTCTGATGGCCGACCTCCGGCATTTGCTGACCGCGCTGAGGGACGAAGATTCGATTCACGTGATCGTGTTCGACAGTGCCAACCCGGAGTTCTTCGTAGCCCACGTCGACATGTTGCTCGTCGACATGCCAGACGCCTTCGACGAGTTCGCGGCCGACCTTCCAGACGGCGTCAACGTCTTCCAGGCTCTGGGGGAGATGCTTCGGCACCAGCCCCAGGTGACCATCGTCAAACTTGCCGGGATTGCGCGCGGAGGAGGGGCGGAATTCGTCACGGCCGCGGACATGGCGTTCGCGGCGATCGGTCGCGCCGGGATCGGGCAGATCGAAGCTCTCATGGGCATCGTCCCCGGTGGAGGAGGCACGCAGTATCTTGCCGGCCGGGTCGGCCGCAATCGCGCGCTGGAGGTGGTACTGGGTGCCGACCTGTACGACGCCGAAACCGCAGAGCGCTACGGCTGGGTGAACCGGGCGGTCCCTGCTGACGAACTCGACGACATCGTTGATCGCCTCGCCTGCAACATCGCAGCCCTGCCCGAGGGTGTGATCGCTGCAGCCAAGCGCGCCATCGTCCCAGAGGACCTGGCCGAGGGTCTCCTGCGGGAGCACGACGCCTGGGCAAGTCAGGTTGTTCGCCCCGCGGCCGAGCACTTGATACGCGGCGGAATGGCCCACGGCGCCCAGACCCGCGAAGGCGAGCGCGAACTGGAGAGCCTGCTCCGGGGACTGGCCGGATAGAACCCGGACGAGGGCCCACTACTACTCATCGGTGTCCGGTCAACCGCGACAGCGTACGGCTGAGATGAGACAACGACGTCGAAGTGCGGCCGCCGACATCCACCCGGACCCGGCCGATGCTCGGTGGTCGGCGTGGGGGCCGGCGCCGCCATCGGGGAGCCGCCCGGGGGCGCCGGTCGCGTGTCGTCGCTCCACTCGCGGAGAGCCTGTCGGAGCTTCGCCCACTTTCACCGGTGTCGAAGGTTGATCCGGAACCGATCACACTGCTCCACTCATGAGTACCGGCGTCCGGTCCCGACCACCAGGCGCCGTGGGTTCCAGAGGTGGCGGGCTCGCGGCCACCCGGGTGACCTCGATCGGGCATGCGGCCCTGCACCGCAGCACACCCCGCGCGCCAGGTGAGGATGCACGGGCTGGAATCCCGCCTTTCGTGACTGGAGTCGTAAAGTGCTCGAACGCAAGCAGCTCAAGGGCCGTACCCAGATCACATTCATCCTTGCGGAGGGCACCCCGGACGGGCCGGTCAGTGTCGTGGGGGACTTTAACCACTGGAACCCTGCCGCCCACCCCCTGGAGCCTCGTGGTGACGGCTCCCGCGCCGCCACCGTGACGCTTCCCGCCCACGGCGCGCACTCCTTCCGCTACCTTGCGGCCGGCGACTATTGGTTCGACGACGCACATGCCGACGGCCACGACGGGACCAACAGCCGCCTCCACACCTGACCCCAGCACCGACCGCCCCGCCTGGCCCCGATTGCCAGGCATTGACCAGAGCCGAGGTGAAGTCCCTGTGAGCGGCCCGATCGGCCTTTCGGAAAGCTCTCTTGATGCCCTGCACCGGCTGAGGGAGAGGCGGGAGATCAACACCGTGGCCCTGCGCTACGGGGATGTCCCGGGTGTCCTGGTGCCGGATGCCGAGGCAAACCTGACTCATGACGAGCTGGTGGAGGCACTTCCTTCGCACGAGCCGCGGCTGGTCGTTCATGAGCTGGCCTTCGCCAGCCCGGACGGAACGCGCAGGAACGTCCTGCTGCTGATCTTCTGGATCCCGCCGGGCGCCGCTGAGCTGGAGGTCACCTACACGGCCGGGTATACGGCTTTGAAGGAGTTCCTAACCGATGTGCACGTTCACCTGACCGCCAGACGGGCAGACCAACTCGGATATCGACGGCTCGTCGCCCTGGCCGAGTGAGCACGCGGACGCCTGGCGGAGCCCGTCTTGATCGGCGGGTCTATGTGGGCGCTGTGCCGGGCTGCTGCCGTCGGGGGTTGCCCGAACGGCTTGGGGTTCTCGGCTGGGGAGGCGGCCGGGGTAGCCCTGGGCGTGCGGGTTCCGTACGGATCCGGGCGGCAGCCCGTCGTGCGGGGCGGGCCGGCCGTACGACACCAGGGGGGAGGGCGCCGTGCGGCTCAGGCCCGCACCAGAAGGCCTCACCCGCTGGTGGCACCTTCCGGTATCCACGCGTGTATCCCCACCGCCTTTCCCTAAACGCTGCCGCTCTGGCAGAACTTGAGGCAGCATCAGTTGCTGGATGGCGGCACTTGCTTGTAGCTGCTCTTACGTTTCTGGTCGTGCCCCTGGGATGCCGCATTGGTCGGCTCGGTGCACTGTGGGCGTATGGCGGACGAAACGGCGATCGTGATCCACCCCGTGTCCCCGCAGGGGGGACGCAAGGTCACCGCGCACGCGCTCGGCGTGGACGCGGACCTGGGTCGGGCGTTCTCGCGCGGGGACGTGTCGGAGTTCCTGCGCCGGGCCGGCCTGGAGGATGCGGACTTGTCCGAAGACGGGCCGATCCAGTGGGAGGGCGGCGGCCCTGAGGTATGGACCAAGGAGACCTGACTGGAGGTTTCCTCGGTGCGCCTTCCCTGGCAAGCCCGCAAGGTACGTGGAGGAACGCCGAATGGCTGCTTTGAGCGTCGCAAGAGGTTGCCTCCGGGCCTTTGTAGCCCTGTCACCGCACGGGCGCGCCGGCACCGCCCGGGTGTGTGGGCCAGCCGGGGGAATCACGCGGCGTAAGCGGGTGCGGCAGATGCCGGATGGGCCGCAGTGGCGACTATCTGGCCCGGGTCGACCGCGCCATCGCCGCCCAGAGCTGAACCGCGGCCCCGACTAGAGGCGCTCCTCCATTCCGACGGCCGCCTTCAGGTCTTCGTACGCCTGCCCGCGCTTGCCCTCCTGCTGCTCCAGCATCGCCCGGGCGATCGCGTCGAGCTTGCGCTGAATCGCGTGCTCGGCCCGCCGCTCGGAGTTCTTCAGCATCGCCAGCAGCAACAACGTCACCGCCGCCATCGAGTCGCCGACCAGCACCTGCCACTCCGTCGACAGCCCCACCACGTGAACCGCGACGAACCCGCCCACCAGGAACAGGCACAGCACCGCGAACAGCGGCGAGCTGGTGAAATTCGACGCCAGCTCAGCGAACTCCTCGAACCGTCCCCGCCGACCATCCTGACGCTTGCGCGCCGGATGCTGAAACGCCACGCTCTCACACCCTCTCTTTGTCCAGGCACGTATGAGTGGTGCACCGTCCACTGTCCGCCAGCAGCCGTTGCCGGAGACGTTACCGGGCGCCAACACGCCCCACTCGGCGTAGGAAGGTGACCGGCGGGGCGCGAACGCGGTCGCGGATCGTGCTGGATTGCGCGGAGGGGCACTCGGTCATGGAGGTGTCGCGGCGGTTGCGGATCGCGCCGGACACGGTCCGCGCCCGGCGGCGGCGCTTCCTCGAGCACGGTCTGGACTGGCCGGGCGACGAGCCGCGGCCGGGTGTTCCGCGGAAGATCACTGATGCGGATGTTGAGCGAGTGATCGTCAAGCGCTCGACGAAACGCCGAAGAGCGCGACGCATTGGTCGACCCGGTCGATGGCCGTCACTGGTGCGCGGGCTGATCCGGTGTGGGGCGTGTGCGGCGTCTGGTGATCAGTGCCGACAGGCCCAGGCCGCCGCCGACGAGGATGAGCAGCACGCCCAGTGCGATCGCACTGGCTGCCACCAGGAGCCAGTCCGGTTTGGGGACGGCCCTGCCCCGGATGTCCGCGGTGTTGAACGTGCCGGGGCGTCCGTTGGGGAAGTCATGTTCATATGAGACGGCCCGGTTGTCGCCGAGGGCCACCACCCGGCCTTCGGGAACCTGGACGTCGAAGGCGACGACCGAGGGTTGGCTTGCGGGCGGCAGGTACGGTTCGGTCAGCGGATTTCCGTTCAGCATCAGCGTGCGGTCGCCGACCTGATATGAGAGCCGGTCCCCGCCGACTGCCACAACCCGCCCTCCCACACCCACGTCACTGGCCGGCCTGCCGGTGGACAGCACTACGACATCACCGCGGTGCACCCGCTCCGCACCGCACAGCTCGTACCAGAGCGCCGCACCGCGAGGGGAGGACGGGGCCATGGACTCGTCGCCCATGCGCAGCCCGTCGTACCCGCCCGGAGGCATCAACCGGCCGATGACCACCAGCGCGGCGACCAGCATCGAGACACCGAACACCGCCAGCACGATTCCCCAGACTCGCCGTCTGTGCCCCAGCCTGCGCCTCATCAAGTCCCCAAGATTTCCTATATGTTCGGGAGGTTACGGGACCGGGTGGGGGCGAGCCGATGCGAGGCTGGTTGCCCGGCGCTTAGAAGGTCTCCTCTGGGCCCTATGGCAGGCTCAGAGGAAGAACCCTCTGAGCGGTACCTGTGGATTCCGCCTGAGCATCCACACTCCGATGACTGCCGGCACGAGGTGAGGCGGTCTGTGGTAGTGCCCGCATAGCAAACTGGCACCGGGGCTCATTCCAGCACGCTGTTTCGGATGAGGTACCCGCACGCCAATCCCTGTGACACGGTCACGGCTGTTGATGTACGACGGCCAGGCCGGACACTGGAATTCGGCGTGGACTACTACGAACGGCGCTGCTCCGGGGCGACAGGAACCCGGTCGCAGTCACCCATTCGTACGTGGAGGGGTGCCGATGTGGTTGGTGAGGCAGAGGCTGGGGCCATGTCCGCCAAGCTGATCATCTACCCGCCCGACCAGCAGGGCTGGCGCCGTGTCCGCTACGACGGCGTCGCCATCGGAGTGGCGCACCGCCCAGCCGATGTCCGAACCTTCCTCGCCGCTGCCGGAATGGAAAACGCCGAGGACGTCGACCTCACCGACCCCGACTTCGTGGAATGGCGGGGAGCCGGACCCGAGGAGTGGGAGCCGTTCCCTTGATGTGCCGCCACGTCCCAGGTGCAGTTGTCTCATGAGGGTCGCCGGGAAGGCCCGTCTTGTCGCACGATCCGGGTAGGACGGGCATGAGGTACCAGCGCCTCCGACCCGTACGTGGCGGGGCGACGCGGCTCTCCGTGTCTGGGCCCAGGCACACGGCAAGAGCTGAGCGGGGCCCTACTTGGCTGACCGGCAGAGGGTCGCGCGGCGAGAAGAGGAGCAGAGTGGTGACCGAGTCGAAGCCGATTGTTGTGTTCGCGAACTTCCTCTCGGACTTGGCGGTGGATCTCAATGAGGGACAGATCCTGACGCAGTGGGCCCAGCAGGCGCCGCGGAAGGCGTGGCTGCTGCGACCGGGGGACGTGCTGGTCACCCCCGTGCCGCTGAGCGGGGAGTTCCTCCGGTACGTGTACGGCCTGACGCGGGTGCCCCCGGAATCGGTGACGGTTGTCGCGGTACCGCCCGCCGGAGCCGTCCCGCTGGCTCGTGCCGTGCGCGAGGCCGGCCTCGTCGAGCACGTCCGGGCTCTCGCCGGGGACCGGGGTGCCGCGCTGCTGCCGACTGCGCTGGATGCTTCGGCGATCGCGTTCGCCCGGGACGTCGGCCTCACGGTCCACCCGTACCCCACCATTGAGGCTGCCGAGGCCGCGCTGAAGATGACCATGCTGTTGAACACGAAGACCGGGTTCCGCGAGGCGGCTGAACAGCTGGGCATGCGGCTGCCGCCGGGACGGGTGTGCCCGCGTCCGCAGGCCGAGGGTGTGGCCCGTGCCCTCCTGCGGGAGTACGAGCGCGTCGTGGTGAAGCCCGATCGCTCGGCGGGAGGGCACGGTATGAGCTTCGTGTCCCGCGACGACATAAGGGGTGGGGCGGCACTCCCGCTGGACACGGTCGGTGGGCCCGACGGCATGTGGGTGGTGGAGGAGTGCCTCGACGTGGCCGAATCGGTGAGCATTCAGATGGAGGTCACAACCTCCGGGACGCACGCGCTGTTCAGCGGAGCGATGCGTACGGCTCATGGCTCCTTCACGGGGTACACCTCCCCGTTGCCGCCGTCCTATGCGCATGTGGCCGACGAGCTGGAGCAGTGGGGGACAGCCCTGGGCCGCCATCTGGCCGATCACGGCTACGCCGGCCCCTTCGGACTCGATGCGCTGGTGGACGTAGATGGCGTGGCGCACGCGAGTGAGAGCAACGTCCGTCGCACGGCCACCACCACACCGCACACCATGGTCACCCGGCTGACAGCGGGATCAGCCAACACGCAACCGGCATGGTCGGTGTCGAAGGGCTGGACACGCGATCCCATGCACTTCGAAGGAGCCCTCGCCCGGCTGCACGCTTCCCGCCTTGCGTTCGATCCGGAGCGCGCCGAGGGCGTGGTCCTCTACGCGGACGCGCCGTCCGACGGCCGTTCCTGGCGGTACGCGGTGATCGCAAGGAGTGCCGGAGACGTGGAGGAGCAGGAAGCCGCGTTGGCCGAGGTCTTCGCATTCGAGGGCGGCTGACCGACACGACGCCGGTCCCGGCACCCAGGAGGGTGGCGGGACCGGCATCGTGGTGTGGGAACGCGATCAGGCGGGTCGGCCGCCGAAGGGCGCACCGGTGCCGTAGTAGGTGCCCAGCTCCTCCCGGTACCCGGCGTCGCCGAGGTGCTTGTCCCGGTGGAACTCGGGGGCGTTCTTGATCTGCTCCTTGGTGCGGTCGACGAGAATCTTCTTGTCTTCCGGGTCGATCCGGATGACGGTGCTCGCCGGCAGCAGGACCTCCTTGCCGAAGATCCACACACCGGTGTCGACCACCAGGTAGGCGTCACCGACCTCGTCGGAGTGCTTGTCGACCTTGCCGATTCTCCCGTCGGTGGCCTCGACCTTGTAGCCGGTCAGGTCCGTCCCGGCCAGGTGGCCCGCGGTCGGCTGGTAACTCCACACATGCTCAGTCACGCGAAAACAACTCCTCCGGTCAATGGGGGACGGCGGGGACTGAATTCTCCGCCCGGTCCTCCTTCTTCCGTACGTCGTACACGGCGGGAATGCTGCGTTCCGCCTGAACTCCTTCTGCCCAACCATGTCGGCTTCACGCACTCGGATTCGACGCCGCACCGGGGCGGCGTCCCGGCTGCTCTCCGAATGCCCCCGATATCCCCCTTTAATGGTTACGGGATCACGACGTCTCGCCACCGCCAAGTAGTGTCCGGAACTGCACTGTCGTCATGCGGCTACCAGCGATACCAGCGGCCGCTACCGCCCTTCGGACGGGCCACGAAACCGATAAGCCACAGGACGAGGACTGCGATCGCGACCCACCAGAGAATCTTCACCGCGAAACCAGCGCCGAAGAGAATCAGGACCAGCAGTAGAACAAGAAGCAGGGGAACCATAGTTATCAACCTCCGAAGCATCATCTGCCCGGACGCATCCGGGGCATGCATCCGATTTTTACTTGTTTCTTATCCTGGTGGCCGGGCAGAAGTGCTCGCCTGCATTTCGAAGTTTTCCGGGAGGGCGCTTCGACGACGGAAACGTACCGTTGGCCGGGCCGCTTGACGAGACTGCCTTGGGCCGCTCGGCCCAATCGGCCGCTCGGTGAAGCACTCTTCGGGCAGAACAACCTCCATGGACAGCAATCGCGAGATGGACCCGGCGCACCAGGTGCCGGACGGTGTCGAGGAGAAGACGGTGCGCGCGCTGGGCGCGCTTTCGAAGGCGCTGGAGACCACGGAGCGGGCCCGGGGTCACCTCTACGGATTCCACCAGCTGACCGGGACCGCGGACTTCGAGCTCGGCGATGCGGTCCGCCTCCTGCGGGAGGCGGGTCACGAGGAGGAGGCCGCACGGGTCGAGCGTGAAATCGTGGGCCGCAACGTGATCCCGGGTCATTGGACGTTCCAGATCATCGAGGCTTACAACTCCACCTACTACGAGCCGTTCGTAGGGATGGAACGCGACGTTGTCGACGAGCTGGTCGGCGGGCGCGCTCACCTCTTGGAGGCCCGCCTCAAGACGATTCGCCGCACCCGCCACCATCCGGACCACACCGCAACGCCCCCCACCTCCGGATAGGAAGGTTCGGCTCGGCGAGGGCGCGGGCAGGGTCGGCACGCAAGTCGGATGAACGGCTGGGGCTCATCGGAGTCGGGCTGGAACGGCGAGAAGAGCCGTCCTTCATGTTGCGGCGTGCGCTGCGACGGCCTGTCGGTACGCCACGTGCCCGCCCAGCGCACCGCTGGCGGCCACGGCCACCAGTCCGCCCAGGGACCACAGCCGCCCCTTCGCCGAGCGGCCGCGGAGCCGCGCCGTCAGGGACGCGGTATAGCAGGCCACCGCAGCCACGTTGGAGACCGCGTGGGCCAGGCCGACCCGGGCCTGCTGCGGTGGCAGGTCTGCCCAGTCCACCCAGCCGGCCACCGCTGCCGGGGCGACGCCGGCCAGTCCGACGGCGGTCAGGGTGGTCGCCGCGTGCTTCGCCCCAGGTACGACGTCGAGTACCGAGGCCGACAGCCAGCACCCGATGGGTACCTGCACGAGCACGGGGTGCACCGGGTGGCCCAGCGGTCTCCCGCGCAAGAGATCGCGCATCCGGCCCAGGCGGAGCGAGTGGATGCCCCGCTGGAGCACCCTGATGGCCGGATCGGCCACCGTGGTCCGCTCGAGCCGGTCCAGGCTCGTCAGCCACCATGTCGAGGCAGTGTCGAGCGCTGCTGCATGCCTGTCGGTGGGCGAGGCGTCGAGGATGTGTGAGTTCATACCCGACGCCTACCCGTCGGCAGGCCGCCGTCACGGCGTGGCCAGGACTGCACCCGAACGACAGGCCCGCTGATGGGCGAGTCTCGGTACCAGTTCTGCGTTCGATGGACCGGAGCGCCGCTCAGACGGCGGACGGCAACGAGCTGCTCGGCCGCACTCATAGCGTGGTGGAGCATGTGTTGTCCGACCATGACGCAGGCTGTGGCAGGCGTCCTTGCATCAGGCACGAGCGGGACGTGGGGTCACGGCGCACTCCGAACGGCCCTAACAGCGCGTGTCGCGACGGAATGCAGGGGGCCGCAGCGTCGTTGGCGCCATGCTCTGGCGCATGCGTCCGATGACTGGCTGGCTGTTGGCAGGCGCGGTGTGCCTGGCCACATCGGGGTGTGCAACGGTCAGTGAACGGGCAGAGGCGGCCGAGGCGGCAGCCCGGAGGTTCGAGCGGGCGCTGACGGCCGCTGACGACGTACGGATGTGTGAGGCTCTCGCGCCGGCGACGCGGGAGGAGCTGGAGGCCGAAGCGCCGTGCGGGCCGGCCGTGGCTGCGTTGCGGCTGCCGGCCGCGGCCGGGCCGGCCGAGCGGGTCGACGTCTACGGTTCCCAGGCCCTGGTGGTCTTCACTCAGGACAGCGTCTTCCTGGCCTCCTTCCCCGACGGGTGGAGCGTCACGGCCGCCGGATGCACCCCCCGGACAGGGCGCCCGTACCACTGCGAGCTGAAGGGGGACTGAGTGGCCCAGGTGCGCGTGCTGTTCGTGCTGTTTCTGGTCGGGGTGTTCGGCGGGCTTGCCTACGCCTTCACGGTGGGCCTGATGCACCGATGAGCGTGAGCCGACGCTTCTTCCGCGACAACGGGCTGACCCTGGCGTTCGGCATCGGCTTCCTGCTCTGCCTGCTGGGCCAGGCGATCGCCGGTCACG
The DNA here is from genome assembly GCF_042752335.1 of Streptomyces sp. NPDC059355. Taxonomy (NCBI): domain Bacteria; kingdom Bacillati; phylum Actinomycetota; class Actinomycetes; order Kitasatosporales; family Streptomycetaceae; genus Streptomyces; species Streptomyces sp. NPDC059355. Next base: position 24,143 of record NZ_JBHYXN010000058.1, read on the forward strand.
CGGAGCTCAACGGCATCCTGGAGGCGCAGAGCCTGCACCCGCTCTCGTTCGCCGACTACCTCTTCACCTCGGACTTCATGGTCGACGTCACCGAGAACTGGCAGTCGGAATTCCTCCAGTTCTCCCTCTACATCATCGGCACCGTGTGGCTGGTACAGCGGGGATCGCCGGAGTCCAAGCCGCTGGACAAGGCGGGGACGGAAACGGATGAGGAGCAGCGGGTCGGGGCGCACGCGCGCGCCGACTCTCCTCGATGGGCGTCGTACGGCGGCTGGCGGCGGGCCCTGTACTCGCGGTCGCTCGGCCTGGTGATGAGCCTGATCTTCCTGCTGTCGTGGCTGGCGCAATCTGTCACCGGGGCCGTTGCATTCAACGAGGAGCAATTGCGGCAAATGCAGGAACCGGTCAGTTGGACGACCTACGTGATGTCCGCCGACTTCTGGAACCGCACCCTGCAAAACTGGCAGTCGGAGTTGCTGGCCGTGACGGCCATGGTCGTCCTCTCCGTCTACCTGAGACAGCGAGGGTCACCTGAATCGAAGCCGGTGGGCGCCGCCCACACCGCCACCGGAGTCGAAGGCTGACCAGGCCAGCCGCTTGCGGTCTCCGGATCGAACCCGGCTTCGCACAGAGCGGTCTCACGGCGTCAAGGAGTGCCGGTACGTGATCATCCACATGCGGGACTGTGGAGGTCCTGCCGGGCAGTACGGGGCGGCGCGTCGAGCTGACCTCCGACACCGCTCAGTCCTTCCGGTGTTTCACCTGCAGCCGGGCGGCCGTCGCGCCGCTCTGGGTGTCCTTCGGGTGGGTCGGTGTGCACCTGCCAACGACTCGGCTGGCTCAGCCAGGCGCGTCGTCCATACGGGCCAATCCTTCGTTTCGGGCGAGCATCGCGAGCGTGCGCCGGGTAGAGGGGCGTGGGGTGGCCGGCTGCGCCGCCCGGTACGGCGAAGCCTCGGAGGCGTTGGTGGACGGGATCGTGCTGCTCAAGGGAGACCACAAGACGGTCGAGAAGCAGTTCGAGAAGGCCGGCGAGGACGCTCACGCGGAGAAGCGGAAGATCGCCGACAAGGTGATCCACGAGCTGACCACCCACACCTGGATCGAGGAGAAGATCTTCTACTCGGCCGCCCGCGAGGCGGCGCCCGACACCAAGGACCACGTCCTGGAAAGCATCGAGGAGCACCACGTCGTGCTGTGGATGCTCTCCGAGCTCAAAGACCTGGACGCGTCCGACGAGCGGTTCGACGCCAAGATGAGCGTCCTGATGGATAGCGTCCGGCACCACGTCGAGGAGGAGGAGAAGGAGTGGTGCCCCGACGTCCGCAAGGCCATGGGTCGCAACCGCCTCACTGAACTCGGCGAACAGATGGAGGCGGCGAAGAAGAAGGCTCCGGGCGAGCCCCTCGCCGTCCCGAGTGCCAAGGACTGACCGTGGGCCCACCCACCTCGGCCTGCTTCTGCTCCCTGCGCCAGGTGCTCGCCGTGGACTGACACGGCCGGTGGGACGAGCCGCCGACCGCCAAACGCGCGCTGGCGTTGCCTCCTCCAGATACAGGCCCCTGCCGCGGGGACGATGCGGGCCTCCATGCTGATCTCCATCATCTTCAGGGCGGCATCGGCGCGGTCCGAGTGGATGTGGGCGACGGCGTCGCGGGCGACGGTGACGGACGGGTCCCTGATGTGGGCGTCGAGCGCGGAGTACAGCACGCACTGCTCCGTCACCTGCCCGCACAGTCCCGCCCGCCGGTGACTCGGGGGTGAGCGGGAGAGGGGCGGACGGCCTCAGAGGTTGGCGGGGAACCGGTCCCATGCGCGGTGTTCGCCCAGTGCCTGCGTCAGTTCCTCCACGATCGCCGTGCTGGTTTCGCCGGTGGCGATGCCCGGCTCGTTTGCTGCGATGCCGCACGTTTCGAGGAGGCGCTCGGCGCCGTTCCACCCGCCGATGCCCTTGCCGTGACGGTATGCCTCGGTGAGGAGCAGCAGCACGCGCGGGTCGGGAGCTTCGGGCGGCTGGGCAGTGCCGGCCTTGGCGTCGCGGGCACCGTACGCGTCCGCGCCGGCCTGCGGCACTCCGGCCAGCAGCACGGCATCGAATTCGACGGAACGGGCGGTGGCGAAGGTGCGCTGAACGGCAATCGGGCCACCCTTGGAGTTGAGGGTACCGCCGGTCGGGGCGACGACGAGGGGCACCATGCCGGCGTCCAGGACGGCCTGGCGGGCGGTCCGAACGCCGTCCAGGTCGGAGGCGGCGTCGGCGATGATGCCGATGACACGGCCGTCGATCGGCCAGGTCCCTCCCATTTGCGAGAGGGCGGGGCTGGGTTCGGGCTCGGCGAGCGGTTCGGTGGACGCGGGGGCCGGTAGGCCGAGGCCCGTGGCGACCTGTTCGCACAGCTCCGTGTCGATGTTCGCAAGGACCTGGAGGGTGCGCTCCTTGATGGCCTGCTCGTAGCACTTGTTCAGTTCGAAGGTGTAGGCGGCGACGATGTGTTCGCGCTCGGGCGGCGTCATGCTCAGCCAGAACAGCCGCGGCTGGGTGAAGTGGTCAGCGAACGAGGCGGGTGCCTCGCGGACCTTGCCGGCTGCCGGAACCCTTACGGGCGTCTCGATGAAGGCGCCCGTGTCGGCGCCGGCGAGGAAGGGGCAGCCGCCGTCGAGGCTGTTCGGACGGTACGGTGCGACGCCGGTGTGGACGGCGCTCTGGTGCATGCCGTCGCGGAGCATGTCGTTGACGGGCGCCTGAGGCCGGTTGATCGGAATCTGCCCGAAGTTCGGACCGCCGAGCCGGCTGATCTGGGTGTCGAGGTAGGAGAAGAGCCGGCCGGCGAGCAGCGGGTCGTCGGTGACGTCGATGCCGGGGACCAGATGGCCGGGGTGGAAGGCGACCTGCTCGGTCTCGGCGAAGTAGTTCTTGGTGTTGGCGTTCAAGGTCATCAGCCCGATGGGCTGAACGGGCGAGAGCTCCTCGGGCACGATCTTGGTGGGGTCGAGGAGGTCGATGCCCTCGAAGGCCTGTTCCGGGGTGTCGGGGAAGACCTGGATGCCCAGTTCCCACTGGGGGAAGGCGCCGGACTCGATGGCGTCGAAGAGGTCGCGGCGGTGGAAATCAGGGTCCATCCCATTGATCAACTGCGCTTCCTCCCAGACCAGGGAGTGCACGCCCAGCTTCGGCTTCCAGTGGAACTTGACCAGTACGCTCTCGTCGGCCGCATTGACCAGCCGGAAGGTGTGGACTCCGAAGCCCTCCATCATCCGGAACGACCTCGGGATGCCGCGGTCGGACATGTTCCAGATGGTGTGGTGGGTGGCCTCGGTGTGCAGGGACACGAAGTCCCAAAACGTGTCGTGCGCGCTCTGCGCCTGCGGGATCTCGCGGTCCGGATGCGGCTTGCCGGCGTGGATGACGTCGGGGAACTTGACGGCGTCCTGGATGAAGAACACCGGGATGTTGTTCCCGACCAGGTCGAAGGTGCCTTCCTCGGTGTAGAACTTCGTCGCGAAGCCACGCGTGTCGCGCACCGTGTCGGCGGATCCGCGCGAGCCGAGGACCGTGGAGAAGCGTACGAATACGGGTGTCTCCACGTCCTTGCCGAGGAACGCGGCCTTGGACACCTCTCCGGCGGTTCCGTAGCCCTGGAAGACTCCGTGGGCTGCTGCGCCACGCGCGTGGACGACCCGCTCCGGGATCCGCTCGTGGTCGAAGTGGGTGATCTTCTCGCGCAGGTGGTGGTCCTGGAGGAGAACCGGTCCTCGTGCCCCGGCCTTGAGGGAGTGGTCGGTGTCCGGCAGGCGGGTGCCCTGGGCGGTGGTCAGGTAGGCGCCGCTCTGCGCTGCGCGGGCCTGGTCCGCTCCGGTGGGCTGCCCGGTGGGGCTCACCGTCTCGGGTCCGTCCTGGTCCGGCTTCGGGGGCAGCGGTTCCCCCGGTTGCGTGGGCTCGGCTACGGGCGGGGCTACCGGGCCCGGCTGGCCCGGCAGTTCGTTCCTGGCGGCGTCATCTGCCGGCTGCTGCTTCGTCATGATCGTTCTCCTCATGGGTGGTGCCAACGTCGTGGTAGGGGTGATGGCCATGCCTGGAGCGGGCCCGCGGGCCCTTCTCTTCCGACCGCGGATGGATGGGGCCCGCTGGAGGCGGGACCCGCGCATTGATGGCGGCGGTCACGGGAGGGGTGTGCCGCCGGTGGCGTTGAGGATTTCCCCGGTGATGTAGCTGGCTTGGGGTGAGGCCAGGAAGACGTAGGCAGGAGCCATCTCGGCAGGCTGGGCCGCTCGGCCAAGAGGCGATTGCTTGCCGAACTCCGTCACGTCGGGCATGGTCGCCGGGATCAGCGGCGTCCAGACCGGCCCGGGGGCGACGGCGTTGACGCGGATGCCGCGCTCGGCGAGCATCTGCGCCAGCCCGTGCGTGAAGGAGATGATGGCGGACTTCGTCATCGCGTAGTCGAGCAGGTGTGGGCTGGGCTGGTAGCCCTGCACCGAAGCGGTGTTGATGATCGTCCCGCCACGCGGGATGTGGGCGAGGGCCGCGCGGGAAAGCCAGAACATTCCGTACAGGTTGGTCTTCATCACCCGGTCGAACTGCTCGGTGGTGATCGCCTCGATCCCGTCGGGCTGGGACATCTGGTACGCGGCGTTGTTCACGAGGATGTCGATGCGCCCCAGCTCGCTCATCGCGCGGTCGATCAGGGCTTCACACTGTGCCTCCTCACGGATGTCGCACAGCACGGGAACCGCCTTACGGCCTGCCTCGCCGACCAGTCGTGCGGTCTCGGCCGCCTCGTCGGCTTCCTCGGCGAGATGGGTGAAGACGACGTCCGCGCCCTCCCGGGCGAAGGCCAGGCAGACAGCCCGTCCGATCCCGGAATCGCCTCCAGTGACCAGAGCAGCCCGGTCCAGGAGTATGTCGTGGCCGTGGTAGGAGTCCTCGCCGTGGTCAGGGCGGGGATCCATCTCCTCGGTCGAACCGGGGTGCTCCTGATCCTGGTCGGGAAACGGCGGGCGCGGGTGGCGGGTGACGGGGTCGGAAACGCTGGTTACTTTCTGGGACGACATTCGTTTCTCCGGTCTCCGTGGCGCGCTGGGTGAGCTATGGGTCAGCTCGCCGGGTACGGCGCGGCCTTGAGGCGGCGGGCGAGGTGGGCGGTGTTCGCGGCGAGGGTGGCCGTCGTGGCGGCCGTCTTCTCAGGGGTCTTGTCGAGGTCCTGGTAGTCGGTGCCCTGCATGGCTTCGCCGACCCAGTAGGTGACGGCGTTGGGGGCGAGGGAGAAGCCGACGTCGTTCAGGCCCTGGAAGAGGTCGGCGCTGACCTTGTGCGCGCCGTCCTCGTTGCCGACGACGCAGACCGCGGCGACCTTGCCGTAGGTGAGCATGCGGCCCTCGTCGTCAGTCTCGGAGATCTCCGCGTCCAGGCGCTCCAGGACCCGCTGGGCGATGCTGGAGGGGTGGCCTAGCCAGATGGGCGTGGCGAGGATCAGGATGTCGCAGCCCAGGATGGTGTCGCGGATCTCCGGCCAGGCGTCCCCGTCGCCCATGTCGGTCTTCACACCGGCCTTCACGTCGTGGTCGGCGATCCTGATGGTTTTCCCGGTGACGCCGTGCTCGGCGAGGGCGGCCATGGTCTGCTCGGCCAGCAGCTGGGAGCTCGACGGTGAGGGGGAGGGGGACAGGGTGCAGACGAGCGCGATGGCGCGGAGCGGGGTGTGATTGTTGGGAGTCATGATGTTCCGGCTACCCGCGCATCCCGCTTTGATATCGCAAGCGGTCCCATTCATCCCCTTTGGCTCAATCCACCAGAGTGTCGAGCTCCAGGACGCAGCATCCCCGTTTGATCCGAACGTGAGCGGCATGCCGCTACGGACCCGCCACGCTTCGACGAGATGCGAGGCACGCCGGGTGCGCGCACGATGACCGGTGACACGACACCGTCGATGAAGGGTTTGGTCATGCCCCGAGGTTCGAGCCCGAAGCGTGAGCGGCAGTACGAGCACATCAAGGAGTCTGGTGAGCAGCGCGGCATGTCCGAGGGCCGGGCGAAGGAGATGGCGTCTCGGACGGTGAACAAGGAACGAGCGCGGTCGGGGGAGAGCAAGACGGCCAGCCGCAGTTCCACGCAGGGGATGTCGGCGTCGCAGCGCGGCGGACAGAAGTCCGGCAGCGGAGGCGGAGGCTCTTCCGAGCGCACCAAGGACGAGCTCTACCGGGAGGCAAAGAAGCGCGGCATCGAGGGCCGCTCGGCCATGACCAAGCAGCAACTCAAGAACGCCCTCGGTCACTGATTCGCGTCATGGCTCAACCCGCCGCCAAACCCGCCCGTCGGTCGATGCTCAGTGCTTGAGGGCCTGCTGCAGCTGCTCCTTGTTCATGTGAGAGCGGCCCTCGACGCCCTGCGCTTTCGCTTCTCGACGTAGCTCCTCCAGGGTCTGATGGGAGGAGCTGTCCCCAGCGCTCCTGCTGCCCCGCTTGGAGGCGGATGCGCGCCGGCCGGAGCCGTGGCTGCCGTTGGGGTGGAGGACGACCTTGGTCCAGCCGTCGTCGCGGTTGTCGAAGTGTTCGTACGCTGAGGACGCCTCGTCCAAGCTGAGTTCGTGTGAGACGAGGAAGCTGGGCTCGGCCCTGCCGCCGGCGATCAGGTCGCGCAGGGCCCGGTTGTAGCGCTTGACCGGCGCCTGGCCGGTGCCGAGCCGCTGGCCCTTGAACCAGAGCATCCCGAAGTCCAGCGGCACCTTCCCCTGGGCTTCCAGCTCGCCCTGGGCTTCGGCGCCGCCAGGGTCCTCGGGCAGGAACACGCCGACCACGCCGATGCCGCCGGTGAACCGGACCGAGTCGATGAGCCCGTTCATGGTCAGGGTCGCGTCCTCCTGACCCTGTGGGTCGTGGGCCTGGTAGCCGACGCATTCGCAGCCGTTGTCCGCGCCCAGGCCGAGGGTGGCTTCCTTGACGACCTCGGCCGGGTCATGCTCGGCGGTGTTGATGGCGATGGCTCCGATCTCCTCGGCGAGCCGCAGCCGATCGGGCTGGTGGTCGGCGACCCATACGCGGCCGGCGCCCTTGAGGATCGCGGAGTAGGCGGCCATCAGGCCGACCGGGCCCGCCCCGTAGACGATCGTCTGGTCACCGGGCTGCACGCCCGCCATTTCGGTGGCGTGGTAACCGGTGGGGAAGATGTCGGCCAGCATCACGTAGTCGAGCTGCCGCTCGGCGGCGTCCTCACCCAGGCGCAGGGCATTGAAGTCGCCGTACGGGACACGCAGGAGTTCCGCCTGGCCGCCCTGGTACGGGCCCATCTCGGCGAAGCCGTACGCGGCGCCGGCCATGTCCGGCTTGGGCTGCATGGTCAGGCAGTAGTTCGTGAGGCCCTGTTCGCACTGCTTGCAGGAGCCGCAGGCGATGTTGAAGGGCATAACCACCCAGTCGCCGACCTGGACCTTGCTGACGGCCTTGCCGACTTCGACGACCTGGCCGAGGTTCTCGTGGCCCAGCGTCCGGCCCGTTTCGAAGGAGGTCCGGCCCTCGTACATGTGCAGGTCGGAGCCGCAGATGTTGGTGGTGGTGATCTTCACCAGGATGTCGCAGGGATGCTCTATCTTCGCGTCGGGGACGTTCGTGACCGTCACAGTCCGCGGTCCTTCGTACACTGCCGCTTTCATGGTCTTTCCTTGCCGACGCCACGCCCTCACTGCAGTGTCCACGGCGGGGGCGGCGCCTTAGGGGAGTGTCGGCGCGGTCGGCTTCGCAGGTGACCCGACCGCGGTGGCGTCCGCCTGCCTCGGCGGCTGACGTCTCTCCCCTGCCGCCTACCCCGCTCATGTCGCATCACGCGGAGCCCATGCCGGGTCGAAGGTCTTCAGGTGCTGGCGAGGCTTTGCCGGCCCGGCCTGAGATCGGCCAGGATGCGGCCGGCGTCCGTGAGGAGCGTGCCCTGCAAGGCGTGCGCGGCAGGGGAGGTTTCCGGCGTGGTCCGTTCCTCCCGTTGCACCCCGTCGAGTTCTCCGGCCGCTTCGCCGATCTTCACATCGAGGAGGTTCGGATCGGTGTGTGACGCCTGGCCGATCTCCTCCATCGCCGTGGGCACAGCGCGCAGGACAGCGCTGAAGCGGGGACGGAAAGTGGCCGGGAGATTCCCGAGTTCCCCGCTTTCGAGGGCGTGGTCCAAGGTCCGGGTCATGGAGCGCAGGTGGTCCATGCTGCGTTCGGCGACAGTGATTGCTTCGCGAGCCCGGGGGAGGACCTCGCCGGAGCCGCTGATGGTGCGGCGTGGGTTCATGCGGCCGTTTTCGATCTCGGCTTCGATGGCGTGGCGGATGCGCTCGCATTCGGCGGACAGCCTGTGCCAGTCGCGGCGCCATTGGCGCAGGTGGTCCCGGTCGGGATCGCTTGCTTCGAGGGTGTCGGCGAGGTCGACGAGGCGGAGCGCGAGCAGAGTGAGGAGGCCGAACGTCCAGCCGTGGATGCCGGCCACGGCCGCCAGCGTGGCGGCGAGCGTGGCTCCCGCCGCCATCGCCAGCCCGTACTGGAGGCAGTCGCGCACCGAGCGGTACACGGTTGCCTGCAGTGCCACCAGCGCGGTGAACGGCGCAAACGTCGACACCGCCGGCGGCAGCAGGTAGCGCGCGAGAACCCACGCCGCCATTGCCGCGATCACGCTCTTGGCGCCGAGCAGGACCTCGTCCCGTTCGCTCCCGGCTCTTCGCACCGCGCGGCGCAGGTAGTCGGCTCGCTCCATGGCCGCGGACCGGATCCCTCGCACTGTATCCACCACTGCTCTGGGCAAGATTGACCACCTCCGATGCGCGCCTGCCCCGCCGAGTGCGCCCAACGCTCAGATCAAAGTGACAAGGGGTTTTCCGGGAGCCGCGAAGTGATGCTCGGGTGCTTCGCGATCCTGTTCGATCTCGGTCTGCTGCTCAGCGATCTCCCGGGTGGCAAGCAGTTCAGGAGGTTCCGGATCGGGGCGATGGCTGCCTACTGACCGATCTTTGTGAGGCCGGGCGACCGCGGCGCGCAGCACGTCACCGGCGAGCGGGAACTCCAGTCCGAGAGCCAGGAGCGCCCAGGCTCAACCGGATCTTGTTGAATTCGCCAGGAGTGGCGGCGCGTTCTTGGTCTGATCATCCGAAGATCGACGCTCCTTCGGATGCGGTGCCCCGGGGAGGGCAGGCGCAGTGCCTCATCAATCGCTGTGACTCGCTCGGCGACCCACAGTGAAATCGGAGGTACGGGTGCCCAGTACTGCTCTGTCCTTGGTCACGCTGCCCGGTGGCCTGGTGGCCCTGCCGGGCGTTTACCAGCCGCAGGCGGACACCCGGCTGCTCGCCGCGGCCCTCGCGCATGAGGACCTCGGGCCCCGTGCCGAGGTCCTCGAGATCGGTACGGGCACCGGCGCCCTGGCCCTGCACGCCGCGACCAGGGGCGCCCGGGTTACGGCGGTCGACGTGTCCTGGCCCGCGGTGGTCACGGCACGGCTGAACGCTTGGATTCACCGTCTTCCATTGCGCGTCCTGCACGGGGATTTCGAGGCCCGCACCACGGGGCGCCGCTTCGACGTTGTCTTCTCGAACCCTCCATACGTCCCCGCCCCTGACAGACGACCGCCCTCGCGGGGGCCGGAACGGGCCTGGGACGCCGGTCTCGACGGGCGCGCGGTCATCGACCGGATCTGCGCGGATGCTCCGGCCCTGCTGCGGCCCGGCGGAGTCCTGCTCTTGGTGCACTCGGGGATGTGCGGTGCCGAGGAGACCCTCGATCGGCTGGGGTGGGCAGGGCTGGCCGCTGAGGTCATGGCGACGGCCTCCGTGCCGTGGGGCCCGGTCCTGCGGTCGCGTCGAGCCTGGCTCGAACAGCAGGGTCTGGCGGCCGCAGCCGAGGAACGGGAAGAGCTGGTGGTCATCCGTGCGCGGCGTGCCTGAACCCCTTCCCGGCCCGGCCCCCCCGCCATGGCGGATGCCCGGCGGGTGATCGTGGAGCCGCAGGGCCCGGTCCTGGTGGAGTAGCCGGTCGAGGTCGTCCTGGACAACGGGGCCGCGATGGTGGCCATCGAGGACGACGAGTTCGGTGACGGCCGAGACGAGCTCATCCACGCCCAGCTCTTCGCGGACCTGATGACCGACCTCGGCCTGGATCCCGCCTACGGCCGCTACCTGGTGGAGGCGCAGGCGCCTCTGCTCGCCACCGTGAATCCGATGTCCCTCTTCGGGCTGCACCGGGCGAGCACCAGCGAAGCAGGGAGCCGTCGGCAAGGAGCGAAGCCTCTGCCTCAAGCCTCGCGGGCCGCATCCACGTCCGGCGTGATGCTCAGCGTCCCGGCGGCGCCGCTGAGCTCCAAGAGCCTGCGAAGCTGCGGCGGCAGAGGGCCGGCCACTGTGAGCCGGGGGAGCAGGTGATGTGCCTCCAGGAGGAGCCGGACCAGACCGGAGTCGGCGTACGCGACCCCCGAGACGTCGATGATCGTCCGTACGGCCTGGGTGGCCTGCGCCTCGGCGAGTGCCCTGCGGAATGGCGCCACGGTGCCGCTGTCGAACTCTCCGGTGAGGGCGAGGACGAGGACACCATCCCCGTTGGCGGGCAGCCTCGTCACACCGGTCCCGCTGAGCGTGCCCGCCAGCCAGGAGCCGTACGTGAGCCGCCGTCCGCGCCGAGGGCGCCGCGCTCGGGCGGATCGGAAGCCGAACGGAAACCGCATAATGCACCGCTGTCGTTGAGGCCGAGGGATCGGAGGGGCTCCTGGGAGGCCGTCGTGGGGCCCGCGCCCAGGTAGGCATCGGGTATGGATGGCGCCTACCCCCGTCGTGAACCGGCAAGCGAAGTCGAGCGCCGTACCCGCCGTCGTCTCCGCACCCTCATAGCCGCGCGACTACAGGTGTACGCACGGCAAGAAGGACGACGTCGTCCTCGGGCGCTGGCTGCGCCAGGCGGTTGTTGATCCGGCCGAGCAATTCGTCCAAGGGGCGGTCCCCGTGGCGGGCGAGCAGGGCAATGAGTTGCGCGATGGCGGCGTCCATGTCGTGATCGCGGCGTTCGACGAGCCCGTCGGTGTACAGCAGGAGCGTCGAGCCCGGACGCAGCGGACGTTGGTGCTCCGTGCGGTCGAACGGACCGAGAGACCGGTGCAGCAGCACGTCGTGCTCGACCAGTTGGGCCACATGCCCATCGGGAGTGCGCAGCAGCGGCGGCGGGTGGCCGGCGTTGGACCAGGTCAGCTTCCAATCGGGGCTGCCGTCGACGGGGTCGAGGCGGGCATGCACCAGGGTGCCGCTGGTTTCCACGGGCAGGACAGAGCAGGCAGCGTCGAGGGCGGTCAGCGCGGTGGCGGGGCTGTAGGGCGGGTGGTCGAGGGTGGCCTGGCGCAGCATGCTGCGGACCTGGCCCATGATCGTGGCGGCGTGCATGTCGTGGCCGGTGATGTCACCGACCGTGACCATGAGCGAGCTCTGACCGTCGGAGGCGGGAGCGCGGGGCAGGTAATAGGCGTCGTACCAGTCTCCGCCGATCATGTGGTCGTCCGCGGCTGGCTGGTACAGGGCGTTGATCTCGACGCCGTCGGTGAGCGGGAGGTCGGTGAGCATGGCGGCCTGGAGCTGCCGGGCGACCGAGATCCGTTCATCCAGATACAGGGCGCGTTCCACCGCCTGCGCGATGTAACCGGACGCGGCGGTGAGGGTGGCCCGCTCGGTGACGCCCACCTCGTGCCGCTTGGCCCAGCAGATCGCGAGCACGCCCAGCAGGGCGCGGCTGCCCCAGAGAGGCAGGCACAGCACCGTGGTGAAGCCCATGCGGTCGAAGAAGCCGACCGCCTCGGGGCTGTACCCGGCGACGAGCGCCTCACGGTCGGGCACGAAAACCGCCCGCCGCTCCCGCATGGCCTGCGTGCTCGGGAACGCGGCGTCCACGGACAGCGTGAGAACCTCCCGTTCCACCGAGCGCTCGATGTCCGGGTCGGGAACCCTGTGCAGTTCGTCCTTGTCGGCGACCAGCAGGCCGACGTACGACGGTTTTCCGGCGCCCACGAAGAGGTCCCGCACTCGTCGCCGGACGTCCTCCAGCCCCGACGTTTGGGCCAGTTCCTCCGAGGCCCTCAGCAGCAGCTCGGCATGGTCCAATCCAGCCTGGGCTTGCTGCTCCAGGCGCTGCGCGTCGCTTCTCGCCTCCTCGGCTGCGGCTCGTGCGGTCTCCAGCACCTGCTGAGCGGACCGGTTCTGGGCCGACAGGATGCGCAGGCGAAGCTCGGCGGAGCAGGCCGCGGCCAGATCCTCCAGGTCGGAGAGCTCGCCCGGCCCCCACGTGCGGGGCTGGTGGTCGATGGCGCACAGGGAGCCCAGGACGAGCCCGTCGGCATCGGTAAGCGGCATTCCCGCATACGCGGTGATTCCGAGGTCCGTGACGGCCGGGTGGGTGCTGAGGCGCTGGTCGGCGCGGGCGTCCGGGACGACGAGGGGCTGCCCGGAGGCAATCACGTACCGGCACAGCGAATGCGACAGCGGCAACGCGCGGCGCCCCGCCCAGGGCTCCGTCAGGCCGAATATTCCGGGCAGGATCTGTCGGTCCGCCTCGACCAGTGAAACGAAGGCCATCGGCACGCGGAGGACCCGTGAAACCAGGCGCGCGAATCGGTCCATTCCAGTATCGGAGGCAGCCGTCAGGCCGACCCATCGCAATGCCTGCTGCTGGGCGATGCTGATCAGGTCAGCCTCCGATTCCCGGCCCTGCTCAGGCATGTGCCCTCCGGTGCTGCTCGTCCCGAGGCCCTCAACGGCATCGTAGGACAGTCGGGGGCTGCCGGTCGCGCCATGGTGGCGCTGCCACGCGCGAAGGAGATGCGTTCGGACTGCCGGCGGATCGGAGGGGTAGACGCGATGCAGCAGGAGTGAGCCGATCACGGCCTACTCAGCCCGTTCGGCGAAGGGCTTGCCTATGTGTGCCATGGTGACCGTGCCGATACGCGCCGTCGACCCCGTACGAGCCGGGCGGCCATGGGGAAGCTGTCGGATGACGGTTGGCGTCGAGGAGGAATTCCTGCTCGTGGACCGGCGCACGGGCATACCCGTGGCCAGGGGCCCCTGTGTCGTGAAAGCTGCGGTCCCGGTCCTGGGCGAACAGGCACAGACGGAGCTTCGGCGCACAGGTCGAGGTGTGCACCCGCCCCACGGCGACACTGGCCGTGTTGAGGTCCGAACTGGCCCTGCTGCGAAGGGTGATGGCGGAGGCCGCGGCCGGTGAAGGGTGCCTTCTCGTCGCCACCGGCACTCCCGCCGTCCCACCGGGGCGTCCGCCGACCGTAACCCCTGGCGAGCGCTACGAGCGGATGGCCGCCAGGTGGTCCTCCCTGGTGGGCGGATACGACGGGATGGTGTGCGGCTGCCACATCCACGTAGGAGTGACCGGACACGCCCAAGCTCTCGCGCTGGCCAACCACATGCGACCTTGGCTGCCGACACTCCAGGCGATCGCCGCCAACTCGCCGTTCTCCCTGGGCCGGGACACCGGCTGGGCGAGTCACCGGTCGGTCGAGTGGGCGCGGTGGCCGGGCGTCGGCCCCGCGCCCCTGCTCGACGAGGTCGGCTACGAGCGCCTCGCCGGCCACCTGGTCCGCAGCGGCACCCTGCTGGACCGCCGGATGATCTACTGGCACGCCCGCCCGTCCGAGCACGTACCCACGCTGGAGATCCGCGTCTGTGACGTGAACGCCGACCTCGACGTGGTCGTGCTGCTCACCGCCCTCGTACGAGGCCTGGCCACCGCACTGCTGCCCGACGTCGACAACGGGCGGCCACCCCTTGCCCTCCCCGACGGCTGCCTCCACGCTGCCCACGCCCACGCTGCCCATCGCGGCCTGATCGGCGAGGGGCTCGATCCCGTGCGGGGAGAGCACGTACCGGCTGTGCTGCTGGCGGAGAGGTTGCTGGAGCGCGCAGCTCCCGGGCTGGCTGCGACCGGTGACCTGGATCTTGTGGCGGAGCTGTTCGACCGCCTGCGGCGCTCCGGCGGCGGAGCCGCGAGACAGCGCGCCGCCCATGTACGGAGAGGGCGCCTGACCGACGTGGTGGGCGAGCTCGCGCGCACCACAGCCGCGGCCTGACCGGCGCCTCGTCCGGAGTCGACGCGACCGCTTCGGTGGACGGTGGGACGATGAGAAGACCAACGGCAGACGTGCTGGTACTTGTGCGCGCCTTCCCGAATCAGACAGCAGGCCAGGCCATGACGAAGCAGCCGAAGCCGTCCCAGCCGAAGCACGGCAAGGGACCGAGTCCCTACGAGGGCACCAAGCAGCACGGTTGGTCCCCCGACGTGGACCAGACCCGTCAGCAGGAGAACCGGAGCGCCCACCGTTCCTTCCACCCGGACAAATATGCGCCCGCCAAGGGCCCCGAACCGACGGTTTCCAAGGAAGAAGCCGGAAACCCCCACGGCAAGCCGGTCAAGAGCCGAGGCAAACGAGGCGAGGACCAGAGCAAGGGCGCCGGGGAGAAGGGCATGCACGACCTAGGCCCCCGCGGCCGGTCCCAGCGGCCCAGTGGAACGAAGGACGCCTCCGCCACGACGGGCGTGGACCCCCAGGATCCGCCCGGCAGGCGCAGCGCCGGGTAGCACCGTTCTGGCAGCCAGCGAGTGAGCCGAGCAGCGTGAAGACGTACTCCCTCTGCCCTGATGCAATCGCGCAGTCGACGGGCCGAAACGCCTGCGTCGAGGAGAGTGCTCCCCGAGTTCGCATCCTCCGTTCCACGAGAAGGGCCTGCTCATGGCCGTAAGGCACCAGTTGATTCACCGTTCGCCGCCGGCTGTCTGGGCAGTGCTCGCGGATCCAAGCTGCTACGGGGAGTGGGTGGTGGGACCCTGCGAGTCCACGCCACTTGATCAGGCCTGGCCCGAAGTCGGCTCCCAGCTCCTTTACACCGTGCGGCTGGGCCCCTGGTCGACCGAGGGGGTGACGACGGTCCGGCACCAGGAGCCAGGCAGCGAGCTTGAACTGGAGGCATCGTTCAAGGCCCTGGGGACGGCGAGAATCTTCCTGCAGCTCCGGCCGTGGGGCGAGGACACCCTCGTCGTCTGCGACGAGCACCCGTTGCGCGGCCTGGGCGGCACTCTTCACAACCCCGTGAGCGAGGCTGCGCTCCAGCTGAGGCATCGGGGCATGCTGGCACGCCTGGCCAGGCTCGTGGAGAACGACCACCGTGAGGTCCGTCATGCCTGACGCGGTGGTGATCGGCGCGGGCCCGAACGGGCTGGTGGCCGCGAACGTCCTGGTCGACGCCGGCTGGAGTGTGGAGGTCCTGGAGGCGCAGCCCGAGCCCGGAGGCGCGGTCCGCAGCGACAGAGGCGTCCACCCCGACTACATCTCGGACCTCTTCAGCGCCTTCTACCCGCTGGCCGCCGCCTCCCCGGTCCTTGCGCGCCTCGACCTCGCCGCCGAGGGGCTGCGGTGGAGCCACGCCCTGTCCGTGCTGGCGCACCCGCTGCTGGACGGCAGGTGCGCGGTGCTGGAGCGCCGTGTCGAGGAAACGGCTGCCGGGCTGGGGGAGTTCGCGGCGGCCGACGCTGACGTCTGGCAGAACATGTACCGGACGTGGGCCCATGTGGGCCCGGATCTGGTGCAGGCCCTGTTCACCCCCTTCCCCCCGGTCCGCGCCGGCCTTCGCCTGGCCGTGAGGCTCCGAGCCGCGGGCGGCCTGCGGTTGGCCCGCAAGCTGGTCCTGCCGGTGCGCCGCTTGGGCGAGGAGGAGTTCGCAGGGGAGGGCGGTCGGCTCCTGCTGGCCGGCAATGCCCTGCACGCGGACCTGTCCCCGGAAGCCGCCGGAAGCGGCGGCTTCGGCTGGCTGATGTCGATGCTTGGCCAGAGCCACGGCTTTCCGGTTCCCGTCGGAGGGTCCGGCGCCCTGACCGAGGCACTGGTGAGCCGTTTCCGCGGGCGAGGAGGCGTCTTGCGCTGCGGGGAACGCGTCGCCTGCGTCGTCGTACGCGGCGGCACGGCGGTCGCGGTACGTACCGAGGGCGGGGAGACGATCGCCGCACGCCGGGCCGTACTCGCCGACACCTCCGCCCCGGCCCTGTACCGGGACCTCGTGGGCGAGGAGCACCTCCCCTCCCGGCTCCTGCGGGACCTGGAACGCTTCCAGTGGGACTTCGCGACCTTCAAGGTCGACTGGGCCCTGTCCGCCCCGGCGCCGTGGACGGCGCCGCGAGCCGCGGGCGCCGGCACCGTCCACGTCGCCGACGGCGTCGACGGCCTGACCCGGTTCGCCTCGCAGATCGCCATGAATCAGGTGCCCGACGAGCCGTTCGCCCTCTTCGGCCAGATGACCACAGCGGACCCGAGCCGCTCACCCGCCGGCACCGAATCGGCATGGGCCTACACCCACGTCCCGCAGCACGTCACCTCCGACGCCGGCCCCGACGGCATCACCGGCAGCTGGGACACGCGCGAACAGGAAGCCATGGCCGACCGGATCGAGGCCCAGGTGGAACGGTTCGCACCGGGCTTCCGCACCCGGATCCTCGCCCGCCGCATCCTGGCCCCCACCACGCTCCAGGCCATGGACGAGAACCTCCACAACGGCGCCATCAACAACGGCACCACCGCCCTCCACCAGCAGGCGGTCTTCCGCCCCACCCCCGGCACCGGCCGGCCCGAGACCCCCGTCAAGGGCCTCTACCTCGCCTCCGCGGCCGCCCACCCCGGCGGCGGCGTACACGGAGCACCCGGCGCGAACGCCGCCCGGGCCGCACTGCGAGGCCACGGACTCCACGCCCCCCTCCACCGCGCCCAACGAATCTGAACGGCTCTCGGGGTCGGTGTGTCGAGATCCTTTACGCGCGCCGGGAACCGAAGGCGTGGTCCAAGCCGCGTTCTTCGGTGGCCCCGCAACCCCTGGCCCGTTGCGACTCCACGGCGGCAGCGATGGCGATGAGCAGGTCGTCCGGCTTCGACACGGGCACGGATGCTGGTCGGCGCCAAGTAGCCCTGATGGGCAGGATCGGTGTCGTCAGCTGTCCGTCCCGCTCTTCGCGTGCATGAAACGGCCTGCGGGGGAAGGTGCGCCGGGGACTCGTATACCCGAGAAGGGACGGACACCATGGTGCGACCGAGGATCGTGGTCATCGGTGCAGGCTTCGCCGGCGTCGCCTGCGTACGCCGCCTGGAGCGGACGCTGTCACCGGGGGAGGCGGAGATCCTGCTGGTCACTCCGTTCTCCTACCAGCTTTACCTGCCCCTGCTGCCGCAGGTGGCCTCCGGGGTGCTCACCCCTCAGTCGGTGGCGGTGTCGCTGCGCCGCAGCCGCCGCCACCGGACCCAGATCGTGCCCGGCGGGGCCGTGGGCGTGGACACCCGGGCCAAGGTCTGCGTCATCCGGAAGATCACCGGGGAGATGGTGGATCAACCGTACGACCACCTGGTGCTCGCACCGGGCAGCGTGACCCGCACCTTCGACATCCCGGGCCTGGCGGAGCACGGCCGCGGCATGAAGACGCTGGCCGAGGCGGCCCACCTCCGCGACCACGTGATCGCCCAGCTCGACCTGGCCGACGCCGCCGCACCGGGCTCGGCGGAACGGGCCTCACGCCTGGGCTTCGTCGTGGTGGGCGGCGGGTACGCAGGCACCGAGACGGCAGCCTCCCTGGAGCGGCTCACCACGAACGCCGTCGGCCGCTACCCCCGGCTGGACCGGCGCGAGATCAGCTGGCACCTCGTGGACGTGGCCCCGAAGCTGATGCCCGAGCTCGGCGACCGGCTGGGCCGGGCAGCCCTCGACGTGCTGCGCCGCCGCGGCATCGAGGTCTCGCTCGGCGCCTCCGTCGCCAAGGCGGGCCCCGAAGACGTCACCCTCACCGACGGGCGGGTGCTGCCCTGCCGCACGCTCATCTGGACGGCCGGCGTCGCCGCGAGCCCGCTCGTCGCCACGCTGGGTGCCGAGACCGCGAAGAGCGGCCGGCTCGTCGTCGCTGCGGACCTGCGGGTGCCCGGGGCGGACGGTGCGTTCGCGCTCGGTGACGCGGCTGCCGTGCCCGACCTCGCCGGCGGCGGGGACGGTACGGTGTGCCCGCCCACCGCACAGCACGCCGAACGCCAGGGCAAGGTCGCCGCCGACAACGTGGTCGCCACACTGCGGGGCACGCCGCTGCGTCCGTACGTCCACAAGGACCTCGGACTGGTCGTGGACCTCGGCGGCCGCGACGGCGTCTCCCGGCCGCTCGGCATCGACCTGCGCGGGATGGCCGCCCAGGCGGTGGCTCGCGGCTACCACTGGGCGGCGCTGCGCACCGGTGCCGCGAAGACCCGGGTGATGACGAACTGGCTCCTGAACGCCGTGGCCGGCGACGACTTCGTCCGTACCGGCTTCCAAACGTACAAGCCGGGGACGCTGCGCGACTTCGAGTACACGGACCACTACCTCACTCCGGAGGAGGTACGGTCCCGCACGGCGACCGACGGAGGCTGACCGTTCCGGCGAGCGAGATCGCCGCCGGTAGCAGTCGGACCACCAAGATCGGAGGCTCCCGCCGGTCACTGAGGAGGGGCGCTGCCATCGTCACGACCCGGCTCCGCCCGGGACAACAACGCCCCCCTCGGCACCAGCAATGAATTTCAGACCTGGTGGAAACCCCAGTCGAGGCGGAGTACGGAGGGGTCGTCGGTGTGTCTTCCCGCGTTGAGTGCTCTGGTCTGGCGGATCAGGCTGTCCAAGTGCGCCGCGGGGTCCTGGGACGGTGTGGTGTTGATCAGGGGCAGGAACCCCTCGATGCCGAGCCGGCCGCAGGCTTCGACCTTGCCCCTGACGAGGTAGTCCTGGGCGCCGGCGCCCATCGCCTCGGAGCCGTCCTGCTTCTCCGACAGCCCGGTTGGAGGAGTTCCGGGACACCGTGGCTTCAGGGGGATGCGATGCTCCTGCGCCACACGGCCGTGGAACCCGCGCCCCTCCCCAGCCGCGGACCCGGGCCACCTGTAAGCCGGGGTTTCGCTGCCAGGGGGGATGTCACACACGGGGCGGGTGGGTGGCGGTGTCCAGGTAGAAGGAGTCGATGCTCTGGAAGGCCCGCTCGAAGTGACCGACGTCGTGCTCGACAGCGCGGCATGTTCTGGATCGACGTGAGCAGTGCGGGACCGGAGTGGTCAGCTTCCCGCTGCCATGCCGTACTCCAGCCGGGAAGCCTCGATCTCGGCCCACACGGCCTTGCCGGTCCCGTACGTGTGTGTGCCCCAGCGATCGGACAGACGCTCCACGATGTACAGACCGCGGCCGCCCGGGATGCCGCGTTGGGGCGCCGAGCGGCGGACTGGAGTGGTTGTCGTGCCGTCGTGGACCTCGATGTGCAAGGCCGTCTCGTCGGCAGTCAGGACGAGTTCGTGGCAGCCGTTTGCGTGCAGTGACGCGTTGGTCAGCAGTTCGGACACGAGGAGGAGGGTGTCCTCGGAGGTCTCGGTTCTGTCCCAGCCCCAGTCCTGGAGTGCTTGGCGCGTGAAGGCGCGGCCCTTGGCGACCGGCCCCGGGACACCCGCGAGCATCAGCCGACGGCGTTGCCTCCCGGAGGGAGGACCAACGCTCATCGGACCGCCCGCCTCCGGTTCATGGGTCTCCACTGTCGCTCCACCCCCGCGTAGACCCCTGGCTTCTACTCCCGACAGCAGGCTCACGCCACGGTCGCTGCCGGCGCCTTGGGTCGGTTGCAGGCACCCGGGTGATGCGAGAAGCCTCAGCATGGTCGTGACAGTGTAGGGGACCCCTTGTCTCAGGGCATTGCCTTGTGGAGCCGCAGCGTGGAGCTGCTGTCGGTGGTGTGGGATTCGACCAGGTCGCCCGGACGGTGGGTCAGACCGCGGCACCGCGTTCCCCGGTAGGGACGTCATCGGTCGGCTCTACCCGGTGAGCATGCCGGCGCGAAGCCGGACGAGAGTTCGGGACAGGAGGCGGGACACCTGCATCTGGGAGATGCCCAGCTCGGCGCCGATTTCGGCCTGGGTCATCTCCTGGCCGAAGCGCATCCGCAGGATCAGCCGATCGCGCTCGGCCAGTTGTTGCAGCAGCGGTGCGAGGGTGTGGAAGTCCTCGAAGAGTTCCATCGCGGGGTCGATATCGCCGACGAGCTCCGCCAGCGGGCGGGTGGTCCGGTTGGTCGGGGACGAAACGTCACTCTCGCCGGCGGCGGTGTCGAGGGAGCCGCTCGTGTATCCGTTCGCCGCGATGAGTCCGTCGATGACCTGTTCCTCGGTCAGTTCGAGGTGACCGGCGACCTCCTTGACGGTCGGGGCCCGGCCCAGGATGTCGGTCAGGGCCTCCTGGGATTTGGCGAGCTCGCTACGCAGTTCCTGTAGACGGCGGGGGACGTGCACGGCCCAGGTGGTGTCGCGGAAGTGGCGCTTGATCTCACCGATGATGTAGGGGAGGGCAAGGGTGGAGAACTCGACCTCGCGCTCGAGTTCGTAGCGGTCGATCGCCTTGATGAGGCCGATGGTTCCCACCTGGATGATGTCGTCCATGTCCAGACCCCCGCCCAGCACGCGGGCGCGGAAGCGCCGCGCGGCGAACTGCACGAGGGAGAGGTTCATCTCGATCAGGGTGTTGCGCGTGTACTGGTACTCGCGCGTGCCCTCCTCCAGCGTTCGCAGTCTGCGGAAGAAGACACGCGACAGCTCGCGTGCGTCGCCGGGCGCCATCTCACGGGCGTTCTCCACCCGGACCGGTTCCCGATCCTCCACCGGCGTTCCCGGGATACCTGTGACTTGCGCTTCTTTTGCCCGAACGGGGCCGATCATGGTGGTCGAGCGAGACATGGCGACCGCTCCCTCCCAGTTGGCTGACGGCTGTCCGCACCTTCTGCCCCGACTTCGCGGGTGTACACACTTGCTGGGTGTTGGCTGTCGCTGCACGGGTCCGGCCTGCTGGCGGCCCCGGAAGCAGGCGCTGACTGCCTTGCCTCCGTGGAACGCATGGACGGCGAGCGCGTAAGCCGAATTGTCGACGATCCAGCGACCGCGACCGCGGTGTCGGCGTCGTTGTGAGCGGAAGGACGGCTGCAGGACACCAGCGCGTGCACCGGGGTGGGTAGCATCCCGTGGTCGCGACGCAGGCGGTGGACGTTGTGAGGAGCAGAGTTCGGCCTGGTGGGCGTGGTTGATGACCAGGAGCCAGTGGTTCTCAACGGCGAAGCCGGCGTTACCTGCAGCACGCGGACACCTTCCACGCCAGCGGCGGCTGGTCGATTCCGGTCAGATCGTGGTCTCGTCCGGCACTCTCGTGCAGGCGGCGGGGCGTTGGTCAGGAGGCGGCTGGCGTTGGGTCAATCAGTGGCTGGCGCGCATGGTCGCAGGATGTGGCAGCGGTGGTGGTGGGGAAAAGCATGCGGCGCAGGAGATTTCGTGTGGTGCGCCCGGTCGCCGTGCTGCGCCAGGCAGTCGTCGGGTGGCGGGAACGCAGGTGCGAGAGCGCCCGCGTTCCCAGGCCGGCGCTGTGGAAGCGCTCGTCGATGATGACGGCGGTGATGGTGCCGCGGGCGCAGTCAGGGCAGATTGTGTAGCGGACCTGGCCGACGACATGGCGGATGTGGACGAGGAGCAGACATTCCTCGCCAGGGCCTGAGTTGTCCGGGATGTGCGCGGACAGGAATTCGATCGCCCGGTATGCCAGGATGCGGCGGTGTAGCCGGCCGCCGATCCGGCTCCGGCGCGAGTGCTTGGCGCCGGCTCTGCCGGACGGGGGCGCCTGGACTGCGGGTGCCGGGCCGAACGGATTGCTCGCGGGACGCGCATGTTGTCCGTGCATGACTGCTCGTGTTCCCAGGCCGCGGAGCGATACGCGCTGGGGTGCATCTCCAGCCGGTGTGTTCGTTTGCTGGTGAGGCGGTCTGACGGGCGGCGGGTGCGCGGTGACCGGCTTGGCAGGGTCAAACGCTGGTGGTGGGGAGCCGAATGGTCAGGAGGCTACGGTCCGCTGCAGGGGCTCCCTCTGGTCGGCTTCGATCTCGGCGCGCTCTTGTGTGATCTCGCGGGTGAGGAAGAAGTTCGGGATGGTGCGGATGGCGGTGATGGCCGCCAGCTGGCCGATCTCGGTGAAGCTGGGGGCGACCGCCGTGCGCAGGACGTCGCCCCCAGCTGGAATTCCAGTCCCAGGACGAGGAAGCGGCCCAGGCTGAGACGGATCTTGTTGAACTCGCCGATGAGGGAGCGCCTGCGCAGGCTGGTTGTGGCGAACCGGGCGAAGGCCCAGACGGCACCCGCGAAGATGATGAGTGCGCCGCCCGCCTCGATGACGTGCACCAGCTATCCGATCAGCTCCCGCGCTCCGGACTCGGACACCAGTTCACCGGACTTCTTCCAGGAGGCTCCCGCCTTCAGGCGGGGGAGGAATGGATCCTTGGACCGGAGCCGCGAAGCGGCGGAGTTCTCTGCGCATCTGTTCTAACCTGCACTCTCTTCCGTTGTCAGTGGTGGGTGTTAGGTTCTGGATCATGACGACAGCAGCGATAGCCGACGAGGTGGCCGGGCGCGCCCGGTACACCTGTCGGTTGCGCCTGTCGTCCGCCTCCCGTACTGCTCTGGAAGCGGAGTGGGGGAGGTGTCGTTGGGTGTGGAACGAGTGTGTGGCGATGTCCCGCAAGGTCCACAAGTACAACAAGGACGCCGAGACGAAGACGACGTGCGGGCCGGCGCAGCTCGACAAGATGCTGACCGAGGCCCGCCGGTCGATGACGTGGCTGCGTGAGGGAGCTTCGGTTCCGCAGCAGCAGATCATCCGAGACTTCGCCAAGTCCCGTGCCAAGGCGTTGAAGGACATCAAGGCAAAGCTGCCGATGCAGCAGCGGGCCGGGATGCCCCGCGTCAAGCGAAAGCGGGAGGCGGCGCCGTCGCTGAACTACACGACCCGTGGATTGCGGCTGAAGGACGGCCGTCTACATCTGGCGGGCGGGATCGTGGTGACGGTGGTGTGGTCGCGCGAGCTGCCCAAGCCGCCGTCCAGCGTTCGCGTGTACCGGGACAGCCTCGGCCACTGGTACGCCTCGTTCGTCGTGGCCACTGTGACCGAGGCCCTGCCGGAGACCGGCGCGGCCATCGGGATCGACTGGGGCGTTAAGGAGACCGCGACCACCACGTCCGACGCCCACGATCTTCCCCACGCACAGCACGGGAAGACGGCCGCTGCGAAGCTGGCGCACTATCAGCGGATGATGGCGCGTCGCCGGACCCCGAAGAACCGGCCCGACACCAAGGGCTACAAGAAGGCCCGCCGGGCAGCAGCAAAGGTGTCGAAGAAGATCGCCCGACAGCGGCAGGACACCGGCCGCAAGTGGGCCAAGGCTGTTGTTCGGGACTTCGACACTCTCGCGGTCGAGGACTTCAAGCCGAAGTTCCTCGCGAAGACCACCATGGCCCGCAAGGCGGCCGACGCCGCGATCGGTGCCACCAAGACCGCACTGGTCGAGATAGCCCGCAAGCACGGCCGGACTGTGCACCTTGTCCACCCCGCGCACACCACCATGGACTGCGCGCACTGCGGAGCGAGAGCCAAGCACCGCCTACCTCTCTCCGAGAGAACGTATACGTGCACCGCGTGCGAAACCGTGTCCCCCAGGGACAAGAACTCCGCCCGCGTGATGCTCGTCCGGGCTGGTCTCGTACCCGGCTAGTGCTGATCTTGTAAGACCCGCACCCCCGCCGGAGGTCGGGCCAAGTGAGCTAGGAATCCCCCTCCTTCAGGACCCCGTTGCTGATCTTTCATTTCGAGGGATGTGCGAGGAGGCGGCGTAAGTGAGTGGTGCGGGTGCGCTCGGGGCGGTGGCCTTGCTGCCA
>NZ_JBHYXN010000059.1:0-23833 GCF_042752335.1 Streptomyces sp. NPDC059355
GTGGGAACGACGCGACGACATCCACGAAGCCTTCCTCGGCCTCGCCACCTGCCTCATCACCCACCGACACGTCCAACGCCTTTGTTAGGACCTCTAAGGGCGATTGCCTGTTACCCGGGACACATCCCGTGCGCCCAGCGCTGTGCACTCGGCGGAGCGGCGCGGATGGAACCTCGAAGCAGCCCGACTACGGCTACTTCCCGGACTGTGCGTGAGGAGACCCCGCATGTCTGTACCTGTACCTGTGCCTGTTCCGTACGCCGAAAGCCGACCGCTCCCGCCCTACCGCGCCCTGTTCGCCGTTGACGCGAAGGACTTCACCGGCCTGCCGGCCGCTCAACACGGCCCGGTCAGCCAGCTCATTCCCCAGCTGGTGGACCAGGCGCTGGAGCGGGCCGGCCTGCACCAGTTGCGCGATGCCCAGCGTTTTCCCGCCAATACGGGGGACGGCGTCGTCTTCGGGTTCGATCCGGTGCACCTGCCCTTCGTGCTCTGGCCGTTCCTGGGCGTCCTGGACGACGTGCTCGGTTCGTACAACCGGCAGGCCGTCGGTCCGCGGATCAGGCTCCGAGCCAGCGTCCACGTCGGCCCGCTCCCCGACGGGGGCGATTCCGGAGACGGCAACGGCACGGCCCGCAACGACATGCACCGACTCCTGGATTCGCGTCCGGTCAAGGCTATCCTCGCCGCGGCGAGCGAGGAGGTGACCCACCTCGCCGCAATCGTCTCGGAGCGCGTCTACGAAGACGTCGTGTTGGGCGCCTACACGGGGCTCCACCCCGGCCGGTGTGTCGAAGTGTCGGCCACCGTCGAGGGCAAGAGCTTCTCGCAGCGGGCCTGGCTGTACGTTCCTTCGCCCTCCGGGAACCTCGTGCGGGCGGGCATCCGGCCGCGCGAGGAACCCGTAGCTGCGGTGCCGACGGAGCCCGCCGTGGCACCGGACAAGGGTTCCGGAACGGAGTACCGCGGAAACTCCCAGCACGTCGGGGAAGGAGCCGCAGTGATGGGCAACGTCGGTCGTGACTTCACCTATACCGCTCCCGCGACCACGTACCGCGGTACCAACCAGCACTGGGGCAGCGGGGACAACGTTGCGGGTGACAAGCGGACCGGTGACGGGGGCCGCCGGTGAACGCCGGACCCGGCCCGGCCGCCGAGCCGGAGATCCAGCCAGGCATCGACCAGCCGCATCCGTCGCTTACCCCAGGGGTCGATCAGCACAGTTCCATCCGTGAGGGCCGTCAACGGGTGGACAGCGGAGTCGCGTTGATGGGGAACGTCGGCGGCGACTTCACGTACTTGAACATCAGTGCGTGGACCGACGAAGCCACCGAGCGGATCCTCAAGCCGCGCCTGCGCGAGGGGCCTTATCCGGCGGAAGAGTTGCGCGACAGGCTGTATGGATTCGTCGAACCGCCGTCGTACGCACGCTGCCGAAAGGTGCTGGACAGCCGGATCGTGCTGCTCAAGGCGAGGGTCGGAACGGGCGTCGGCACGGCGGCGTTCGCCCTTCTCGTCGAAAGGCACGGAGAGGGCGGTGTCACGGGCCTGGACGCCATGGCGGATCTGTCGGCGTGGCGGCCAAAGGCCAGCCGCGGATACCTCCTACAGGGTTTGCCCGCGGCATCCGCCCGCTCTCTCGACGGAGTACGACTGGCGGGCCTGGCCGAGGCCTTGCACGACGCTGGGGCGCACCTGGTCGTCACGATGGCACAGGACGCCCGGTTGCCATCAGACACCAGCCGGTGGAAAGAGGTGCATGCCGCTCCCGGACCGCACGAGGTAGTTGAGAGACGACTACGGCTCGTGGCTGCTGAAGGAAAGCTCGACATCTCACAACTGGACGCCGCACTGGGGCACTTGGCCTCACCCGAGTGCACCGACTACCTCTCGACGCATCCGCTGCCCGGCGACGCAGTCGACCTATCGGACGGGCTGCGGCAGTGTGCGGAGAAGTCGGCACCGATCGGGTCCGTACTCGAGGAACTCCTGACCGGCACCGAGGCCGCCGCCCGTTCCGCGCTCGCCAAGGCCCGGCACAGTGCCGCCGAAGTCTCCTTGATGGCGGCCATCGCTCTGCTCGCGGGACAGGACCGCACGGTGATCGAACAGTTCGCCGCAGCAATGCGCCCCTTGCTCAGTACGCGTCATGCCAAGACGGGGCAGAAGGAGGCTCCGGAGGATCAGCCGCCGGATGTCCTCGGCCTCTCGTTCGAGGATCGGCTCGAAGCCATCGGCGCACGTGCACTGGCACCTCGTAGTTCTCCCGCCGACCGGTACCGCTACCCCGTGCAGCCGATCGTCTTCTCCGGCAGGCACCGCTCCGCGACACTCCTGCGCCATCTTTGGCTGGACTTCGAGGGCATGCCAGACGCGCTGTGGGGAGCGCTGGAGCAGCTGCGCTATCAGCCGGGCCTGGATGTGGCCGCCGGAGAGGCGATCGGCCGGGTGCTTGCACATGCCACCGGCCCCGGCGCGCTGACTCAGCTGCACCGCTTCGCCTCCTCGGGCGACCGCTGGCGCCGACGTCTGGTCGGAGTCGCGCTGGGAGAGATCGTCCAGCACCCCCTGGTGTCCGGTGCGGTCAAGGAGCAGATGCGCCGGTGGAGCCGGTCATCCGCCGTTCTCCGCTGCACGGTCGCCGAGACATGTGCGGGTAGCTACGGTCTCGCCCGGCCAGCCGCGGCCCTCAAACTTCTGGACACCGTCCTCGACGGCTCCTCTCCGGAGTTGGACGCGAAACTACGTTCCGCCGTCTCCTTCGCGCTGGGCGCCCTCCTCACCGAGGAGACGAACCACATCGAGGTCCTGGAGACGGTGACGAGGTGGCTGGAAGCCGGCCGGGGAACCCCCCGTCATTCGCTGGCGGTGCACGTGATCCACTCCATGTCGCTCTCGACGTTCCCCCAGCCGGGCACACCGGGTGCCGTCCGTATGAGTCTGGCCCGGACTCTGGAGCGCCACCCCGCGCAGGGCTTCGCACTCGTCGTGCTGGGTCTCGACGACCCGGCCACGCACGACGCGGTGGCCCAAGGACTTGGGCGGGTCGAAGCCGAACCCGACATGTTCCAGAGGACGGCCTTCGACCACTTGCTGAGCGAGCTCTCCCGTACCGCTCGCCAGCGGCGGGGAGTCATCCGTTTCCTACTGGGGCGCCACCGAGATCACACGAACGCATCGCGAAGGAGGAGTGAGTCATGAGCAGGCCACTGCTTACGCCAGTCAGGTCTTCACCCGTTCGGCAGCTGCTGCGGCAACGGTTCGGATCGTCTTCAGATCGCGCGCTCGTCTTCCTCTCGGATCGGGAAGGGGACCGCCTCGAGCCACCCCGAGGTGGAGACATCTGGGGATACCCCCGACCGTCGATCGGGGCGGCCTTCCGCCAGGAGTTCGACTCGATCGGTTGGGTCTCGCTGTCGGAACGCCGGACCGTGGTGGAGGTGTCACGCCAGGGACCCATGACATCGACGCCTGCGCGAGCGCGCTACGAAGTCGCCTGGAACGTCAGCAACCCAGTGCTCGCGGCACGAAGCGGCCTCACGGAGGACGCCGCGCATCGGCTTATCGACCAGGCCATCCGTGGGAATGCCAGACTGCCGGGTGCCTCAGGTCCTCTTCGACAGCCGCCGATCCTGTACGGGACCGCTCAGGTTGAGCCTCCCGGTCAGCCAATTAGCATCGATGGGACGGGCCTGACCTACTGGTTTCTGGACCCCCCAGCCGGCCTTCTACCGGCTTCGAGCCATCCTGCCGAACTCCTCCTTCCACCGGGCTTCGGCGAGGCCCACCGCGAGGCGTACCGCTTCTACCGCGAGGTGGTTGCCGGCGGGCCGGTCGGTCTGGCGGCGCTCTGGCTGCTCCACCATCCCGACCAGGCCAGGGAGGTACTCGACTGGACGGTCGCACAC
Source organism: Streptomyces sp. NPDC059355 (assembly GCF_042752335.1). Lineage (NCBI taxonomy): Bacteria > Bacillati > Actinomycetota > Actinomycetes > Kitasatosporales > Streptomycetaceae > Streptomyces > Streptomyces sp. NPDC059355. The sequence goes on from NZ_JBHYXN010000059.1 coordinate 3,909, forward strand.
GACCAGCTGCTCACCGAGCGGGACGGATGGGAGCGGACGTTGGCCGCAACGCTCCAGGGACTGACGAAAGAGGACCGGGGCTTCGTCGGGGTGAACCTGGCGCGCCTCCTCAGCGAAGTCGGCGTACCCCAGGGCGATGAGGTCTTGCGCATGGTGGGTGACGCGGGCGTACCGCACAGCGGCATGAACGGCTTCCACGGAGGGGCGCCGTGATGTGGGCTCTACCGTCTCGCCTCGCCCATTTGAGAACCCGGCCTGACCGCCATTCTTCGGACGCGGACCACGTGGTGGTTCTGTCGCGAGAACTCATCGCGCAGAACTATTTGGAGATCGGCCGGGCTGACGGCAAGGCAGCCATTCTTCTGGCTACTGGGGGAACACTCTTCGGGCTCCTTCTCGTACGGCGTCCCCTCGATGTCTTGTGGGCCGTCCCTTTGTGGTGGACGGCAGCGGTCACCACGACCGGGGCGTTGGTCTTCCTGCTCCTGGCTCTGGCCCCGCGCCGTGGGGCGAGAGCCGGCGAGAGGCATGGCCTCCTCGCATACTACGAAGACGTGGTGCGTGCAGAGACACGCGCCGACTTGTCGGCTGGGCTCAGGCGGGACGGCTCAGATCCACAGCCCCGGCTACTCCGTGCGCTGAGGGAGACCAGCAGGATCGCCCGAGCCAAGAACCGCTGCGTGCGGTACGCCATTGTCATGCTGCTACCGGCGATCACCGCGGCCTTCCTGGCCGTTGCGCTCGGTCGCTGATCAGCTTCGAGTAGGAAGTTCGGTGCTGCTGTACCTGGACCCGCAAGGCCTTGCTCAGCAACGTCGTTCGGCATCGCCGTGACTATGTTACGGGGAGAGTCGTAACGCGGCGCGCCAAGGGACTTGGCTAGGCGAACAGAGTGGCTCTGAACTTGTTCCGGATCTCGGTCAGGGGTCCGCGGTCGCGGGTGAAGTAGACCGTGTTGGTGAGGAGGGCGGCCCAGCGGCCCTGGGCCGGGCTGATCCACATGCCCGTGCCGGTGAAGCCGTAGTGGACCCAGATGTCCTCGGCGAGTTCGGTGCCGGGGGCGGGGTGCCAGAAGAGGCCGCGGGCGGGGGTGAGGGCGCCAGTCTGGAGGTGGAGGGAGTCCTTGATCCAGGTGGGGCCGAAGGCGGCCCGGGTGGGGGCGAGCATGTGGCGGAGAAAGAGGGCGAGGTCGTCGAGGACGGAGAAGGTGCCGGCGATGCCGCAGACGCCGCCCAGGAGGCGGGCGGAGAAGTCGTGGGCGGTGCCTTTGAGGTGGGTGCCGGTGGTTTCGTCGTACTCGGTGGGGGCGCAGCGCGCCGCCTCGGGGGTGGGGAGGGGGCCGAAGCGGGTGTGGGTCATGCCCAGGGGGTGCCAGACGCGGCCGGTGGCGAGCCGGTCCAGGGGGTGGCCCGAGAGGTGCTCGGCTAGGTAGCTGAGGATCAGGGCGGCTCGGTCGGTGTACTCGACGGCCTCCCCCGGCGGGCGGTGGAGGGCCTCGTGGAGGACGCCGTCGCGGATGTCCTGGAGGTCTGTGCCGTACAGGTTCTTCAGGTTGGCGCGCAGGGGCAGGCCCGCGGTGTGGGTCAGGAGGTGGTGGGCCGTGGCCCGGGCCAAGGGATGGCCGGCGACCTCGTCCCAGAAGGTGCCCAGCGGGGCGTGGAGGTCGAGTTTGCCCTCTTCGGCGAGCGTGCCGATCGTGGACCAGACGGCGAGGATCTTGGTGAGGCTGGCTACGTCGAAGACGGTGTCCAGCCGCATGGGCTCGTCGGGCCGGTCGGGGTCGAGGAGGCCGACGGCTCCGCTCGCGCGGATGCCGTCGGCGTCCCCGACTGCCCACACCGCGCCGGGGTAGACCTCCTCGCGCACGCCGGTCTGGAGGAGGTCTTCGATACGGGCGGTGGAGGGCGTGGTCATGGTCTCCCGATCGTCGTACGGCCGCGGGTGGTCCGCTGGCCAGCCTAGTGACGTGTCCGGGGTCGGCCCGACTGCGCCACGGGTGGTGTCAGGTGAGCCGTCGGCCGAGTTCGGTGATGGCCGAGGCGGTGGCGCTGAGGGGGAAGCGGGCGGCGTTGGTGCGGCCGACCGCGCGGAGCAGTTCGAGCAGGCCCGGTGTGGTGCGGAGGCGGTTGAGGTCGCGGGCCGCGGTAGCCGGGGTGGTGAAGTCGGTGGCCATGCCGGTGCCTGCGAGGGCCTCGGTGAGGCCGGGGACGGGTTGGTAGAGGACGGGAAGGCCGCAGGCCTGGGCTTCGAGGGCGACGAGGCCCATGGCCTCCAGGGTGGTGGAGGGCACGGCCAGGACGTCGTGGTCGGCGAAGACCTTCCACAACTGCTGTCGGCGGAACCAGCCGAGGTAGCGGACGTGGACTCCGTGCTGGCGGATGACCGGTACGAGGTCCTGGAACTGGGACCGGGGCGCGGCGACGCTCAGCTCGATGGAGGGCGTGGCCGCGACGGCTTGGAGGAGGGGTTCGAGGCCCTTCTCGGAGCTCACGCGGCCTGCGAAGAGGACGCGCAGGTGGCTGGAGCGGCGTCGTGCGGGACGGGGCGGCGGAGCGCTCAGGAGCTGGTCGGGGACGCCCCACAGGATCTTCTCGATCTTGTGCCTGTCGGTCTTGGGGGCGAGCTTGAGCAGGCGGTCGGTCATCGCGTGGGTGGGGACGACGATCGAGTCGGCCAGTTCCAGGGAGGTGACCGGTTGGGGTGCGGGCTCCGGTTCCTTTGAATCCATGACGGACGGGTCCACGCCCCGGCGGCGCAGGATGCCCGCCATGGCCCGGACGCCGTAGTCGACGGGCTGCGGGAAGGCGGTGGTGGTCAGAGGGCACCCCCGTAGGCGGCGGCGACGTCGGTGGGGTTGGTCCAGGGGCGGTGGGCGGCAGTGGGCGTGGAGGCACCCGCGTTCATTACCTCGTGCACGACGCTGGGCAGGGTCTTCGGGTGGAGGCCCTTGGCACGGTGGCGGTCGAGACCGGCTCGTACGTGGGTGGGGGCGATGCCCTCGTCGAGGAGCTTCTTGGCCTCCTGCTCGAGTTGACCGAGCACGCTGGCGGGAGGGCGGTGCTCGCAGGCCGCGGCGTATTCGGTGATGAGGTGCTTCGCCGAGACGGTCTGGGGCGCGGGGGCGGCGCTCGCGCCCCCCAACGGGGTAGTTCCTAGATCCCTGTTCCTAGGTCCTAGATCCGGACCCTGAGGGCTCACGTCAGGCTCATTGAGCCCTCCCTCCACCGGCTGCGAGGGCTCACTGAACTGCCCTTGACCTGCGGATTCCCTGCTCATGGCGGGCTCCCTGCCTGCTGCCTGACCCGTCCTGGAGGCCTCCGTGACGGCTCCGTGCACCGGCAGTGAGGACTCACGCGGGACGCCGAGGTCGTGGTGCGGGCAGGACGGGATCCTGCTGATGCTGGGGCGGTTGATCTTCTGGTGGAGGGTGAAGGCGACGACGTGCAGGTACTGCCTTCCGTCCTCGCCCTCGTAGCGGCAGATCGATTCGGCCGCGCCGAGCTGCGTCAGATCGTCCTCGACTTCGACCGGGCCGTGTTCGCGGCGCAGCGACCACAGCTGTCTCGCGATGACGGCGGCCTGGTCGCGGATGCGGCCCTTGTCGTCGGCTTGGGTGAGCAGCCCGAAGAAAGTCCGCTCGGCGCTCAGGGACACAGCCGCCAGGGACTCGGAGGCGAAGGCCTCGGGCTTGATGGTGCGGATACGGGCGATGGAGATCGACCGCCTTTCGAAATCGGGGCAGGGAAACCGGCGGGGCCGGGGTGCGTGGACAACACAGCCACACCCCGGGTCCAGAAGTCCAGACCTGGCTCAAACGGCCGTGAAAGGTTTTCGAGTCGCACGACCGTAAACCCGAAATCCCGGTCAGCGAAATCGCCCGCGATATTCGATGTCGGCCCGGGATCGCTCACAGCAGACGGGGAAGGCCTTCCCTAGCCTCCGCTGGGCAAGCTAAAACACACCAATGCCGCCACGCCCTCTTGAAATCGGACCCTCCGGACGCGCCGCCGCCCACGCCATCGAACGCACCCGCGTGGCCCGCGGCTACTCCCAGCGCCAGCTCGCTGCCCGGGTCACCGCACTCGGTCGCCCCATGACCTTCACCGCGCTCTCCAGCATAGAGCGCACGGTACGCCGCTGCGACATCGACGACCTCGTTGCCATCGCCGTAGCCCTCGGATCCTCGCCGAACGCGCTTCTCGCTGCTCCGTCGAGCCGCCCCGAGTCGCTGAGGGTGGGCGGAATATAGCCGACGATCCCCGGTTTCCGAAACCGGGGATTATCCGCACCATTGGTGGTCCTTGGAGGCTGCTGCGCCTGTGCGTGGCCAGTGGTCTATTTTCCCGTCCCTTGCGTAAGGAACTTCGCTTGTCCGGCGTCGATCCGATTTCCTCTGTCGGTGCCCCCGAATTTCATCACCGTTCCACCATCGGCCGTGCGTTTCTCGGGGTCCAGGACACGGCCGCCTATCTCGGCATTTCACCCAAGACGCTTTACGTCTGGCGTCACCGGCGGCAGGGTCCGCCCAGTTTCCGGATGGGCGCCCGCGGGCGGGTGACGTACAGGGTCGATGCGCTCGACGCCTGGATATGTGCGCAGGAGCAGGCGGACTTCCGCTCCAACCCCGACCTCAACCCCGTGAGTGCCGCACCGCAGCGGCGAGCCGCCTACTCGGCAACCGTCTGACGGCTTCCGGCCGACCGTCCCGAACCCCTAGTTGCAAGGAAACACTTGGCCGGCTACGTCGAAGACCGCTGGATCAACAAGAAGAAGGACCCCGTCACCGGCAGGCGTGAGCGCACCGCCCGGTACGGTAAGGGCAGCCGGTACCGGGTCGCGGGCATCCCGGGGGTCCGGGGCATGTCGTTCGACACCTTGGAGGACGCCAAGGCATGGCTCCGCCGAGCCGGCGCCGACAGCGAGCGGGGCGAGTTCGTCGACCCGCGCGACGGTTCCATCACCATCGCCGACTACGTCGCGCGCCACTCGCAGGCGGGCGTGCGGGGAGCGCCGGGCACGGTCAAGCGGGTGGACGAGCGCGTGCGCCTCCACGTACTCCCGCACATCGGTGACATCGCGCTGAGGGACGTCACCGCGTCAGTCCTGCGCGGCTACATCGCCACGCTCGAAGGCGAGTGCGCACCGCGCTACGCCCGGCAGATCCTGACCACTCTCTCGAACGTCTTTGAGACGGCGATCGATGACAAACGGCTGGTCCGCAACCCAATGCGTGCCAAGTCTGTGCGCTGGCCCAAGGCCCCGGAGGGCCAGCGGGAGGCTTGGCCGCTGGAGACTGCGCAACGGGTGCGGGACGCCGTCAACCAGCGGTACCGGATCGCCGTCGTGGTCGCCCTCGGGTGCGGGCTGCGCCAGGGGGAGGTCTTCGGGCTGTCGTCGGCGGACATCGACTTCGAGCGCGGCCTCATCCGCGTGCGCCGACAGGTCCAGCTCCTGTACGGCCGCCTGTACTTCACCCTTCCCAAGGGCGGGAAGACCCGGGTCGTCGACATGCCGCCTTCGGTGGCCGCCGAGCTGCGCGCGCACTTCCTGCAGCATCCGGCCATCGAGGTGGAGCTGCCCTGGGGCGGCCCCGAACCCGACCGGGAGAGGCGCTCCTTCCCGCTGGCCCTGACCACGACCTACGGCAACGCGATCCGCGCCAACATCTTCAACGACGAGGTATGGAAGCCCGGCCTCGCGAAGGCCGGCGTGATCCCCGTGCGGGAGAAGGGTCAGCGCTGGAAGGCCTCCCGCAAGGACGGCTTCCACGTACTTCGGCACACCTACGCCTCCGTAATCCTGGAGGCGGGTGAATCCGTCGTCACCCTCGCCCGATGGCTCGGCCACTCCAGCCCGACCATCACCCTCGACCACTACGCCCACTTCATGCCCGAGGCTGGCGGCAAGGGGCGCGCGGCAGTCGATGCGCTGCTCGGTGTGGCCCCTCAGTACGTCCCAGACGACCTTGCCCTTGCCTGAGAACGGGTGGCACAGCACATGCTGTGCCACCCGTTCTTGCGTGGCAGCCTTCAGCTAGTCAGGCTTTTGCGGCGGACTCGCAGCGAGTACGAGGTTCCCTCAGGTCCACTACTGCTGCCCCAGCCGACGCTGGTGGCCACATCCCAACCCTTCTGCTGCTTCATCTGGGCGGCGAAGGCAGCCAGGTCATGCACCGAGCAACCGCAGTCCAACGAGACACGAATGCTCATGTAGGGGCTCCGGGGGTTGTCGTCCCCGTACGGATCCTTCTCCCATTTGACCTCGTGGGCGTGCTCTTTGAGGCCGGTCCGCTCATCGTCGTGCTTGATGCCGTGGGCCTTGGCGTACTCGTCCAGGTCGTCGATGAGGAACAGGTGGCTGGACCACTCGCCGGGCCACACAGCGAAGAGGCGCGAGCTGCCGGCCAGTGCCCGTTCGTAGGCTTCCCGGCTGTTCCCGTGCGTTACCTTGCCGTCGTCGTGGACTTCGATGTAGCACGTCGTACGCGCGGTGTACGGGAAGTCTTTTCCTGCAGCCGCGGCGCTTCTCGGTTCCAACCGACCCTCCCTGTGTGCGGTAGCCCATGGAGCAGTCAACATGATCCACGGAGTGCTGGCAGGGGTTTGCCCTAGCAGGGTCGGTAATCACCAGTGGCTGATGACGCCCTGGATCGAGCTCAACTGACCGGGGTGGAACGGCTGCGGGTGAAGCGACAGTCTCGCTCCCGCCGCGGCGCATTCTCCCCAGATTCTCCCCAGGCCCCTCCAGTCGAGACAGTGAGGCCTTCACTGGTGCGAAGTAGATCTCGGGTTCCGCGCTGCCTGCTACAGCCAGTCCCGCTTCTTGAAGATGATGTACAGGCTCGTACACACCACTGCCATCAGCAGGATCGCGAAGGGGTAGCCGGCAGCCCAGTGCAGCTCCGGCATCGTCTCGAAGTTCATGCCGTAGATGGTTCCCACGAGTGTGGGTGCAAACAGGATGGCTGCCCACGAGGAGATCTTCTTGATCTCCTCGTTCTGTTCGAAGCCGGCTTCGGCCAGGGCTCGCATTTCGGCGTTCTGCTGTTGGGAGACCAAGGTGGCGTTGACCGTGAGGATTTCCGTCAGGGCCTGGCGGAAGCCGTCCACGCGTTCGCTGGTGTGGGTCACGTGGTCGGCCACGTCGCGCAGGTAGCGCTGGAGTTCCTCGTCCGTGCCGTACTTCGCGAAGCCCGCCATCAGGGCGTGGAGCATGCCGACCAGGGGGCGGGTGGCGCGTTGGAACTCGACCATCTCGCGCGAGAGTTCGTAGATGCGGCGGGAGACTTCCGGGTCGCCGCGGAAGACCTCCGTCTCGATCTCGTCCATGTCGTTCTGGACGCCCGCGACGACGGGGGCGTAGCCGTCGACCACCGCGTCGAGGATCGCGTACAGGGCGGCCTCGGGGCCGAGGGAGAGGAGCTCCGGGGTCTCCTCCATGCGGCGGCGGACCGCGGAGAGGTCGGGGGCGGCGCCGTGGCGGACCGTGATCAGGAAGTCCGGGCCGAGGAAGACGTGCAACTCGCCGAACTCGACCTCCTCCGACGCGTCGAGGTAGCGCGCCGCGCGCAGGACGACGAAGAGGGTGTCGCCGTAGCGCTCCAGCTTGGGGCGCTGGTGGGCCTCCAGGGCGTCTTCGACGGCGAGCTCGTGGAGGTTGAACTCGGCGGCCAGCGAGTGGAGTTCCGGCTCGGTGGGGCGGTGCAGGCCGATCCAGGCCATGCCGTCGGGCTGGTCGCGCAGCCGGCGGAACGTCTCCGCGAGGGTCGCGGGGGAGGCGATGCGCCGGCCGTCGCGGTAGACGGCGGAGTCGATCACGCTGCGGTGGTCCGGGGGAGCGGCCGGCGCCGCCGCGGGCTCCGGACCGGCCGGCGGGGAGGCGGGGGGTGCGGCGGGCGGGGGCGTGGGGCGGCGCCAGCCGGTGCGCTTCCCGGACGGTGCGGGGCGGCGGTGGCGGTGGTCCGGGCGCTCCGGCATCGCAGGTCAGCTCCCCAGTCGGCATCATTCCTCGGCGAGGGGCAGGATATCGGAAGGGTATTGACGGATCTGAAGGGTATCGGCGGTTCTGGGGCGCTCTGCCCTTTTCTCGTCGCGGACAGTTCCTGTCCGCAAGTGCGGGTAGCTTGCAGCCATGGGCCCCGTACTCGACACCCGTTCACTGAACCGTGCCACGCTCGCGCGCCAGCTGCTCCTGCGCCGCGCCGCGCTGTCCGCCGAGGACGCCGTCGCGCACCTGCTCGGACTCCAGGCGCAGAACGTGAAGCCGCCGTACTTCCAGCTGCACGCCCGCCTCGCCGGCTTCCGGCCCGCCGCGCTCGCGGAGCTGATGGAGTCCCGCAAGGTGGTCCGGATGGTCACCATGCGGTCCACCATCCACACCCACACCGCGCACGACGCGCTGACCCTGCGCCCGCTGGTCCAGGCGGCCCGCGACCGCGAGGTCAACGCATTCCGCAAGGGCCTCGTCGGCGTGGACCTCGAGCGGCTCGGCGAGCTCGCCCGGGCCTTCGTCGAGGTTGAGCCCCGCACGATGGGGGAGATCCGCGAGGAGCTGCTCGTGTACTGGCCGGACGCCGATCCGCAGTCCCTGTCCGTCGCCGCACGCTGCCGGCTGCCGCTCGTCCAGGTCACGCCGCGCGGGGTCTGGGGACTCAGCGGGCAGGTACGGCTCACCACCCTGCAGCAGTGGACCGGACGGTCCCCGGACGAAGGGCCCCCGGCGCATGCCGTCGACGAAGTCGTACTGCGCTACCTCGGTGCCTTCGGGCCCGCCTCCGTCAAGGACATGCAGACCTGGGCCGGGCTGACCCGGCTGCGCGAGGCCTTCGAACGGCTGCGGCCCCGGCTGGCCGTCTTCCGAGACGAGAACGGCGCCGAGCTGTTCGACCTCCCCGACGCTCCCCGGCCCGACGCCGACACCCCGGCGCCGCCCCGCTTCCTCCCGGAGTTCGACAACCTGCTGCTCTCCCACGCCGACCGCACCCGCGTGATCGCCCCCGAGGTCAGGGGGCGCACCTGGACGGGGAACCAGGCGCACCGCACCCTCCTCGTCGACGGCTTCGTCGCCGGGCTGTGGCGATGGGAGGGCGAATCCCTCACCGTCGAGCTCTTCGGGAAGACGTCGAAGGGGGAGAAGGAACTCATCGTCGCCGAAGGGGAGCGGCTGGTCGCGGAGATGACCGAGACCGGCGGCGCCGCCGGTTCCGTACGCTTCGGGTCAATCCACGGCTGACGCCGCTCTGGTGGGGCGTACGGGCGGCACGGCACGATGCCTTCCATGACGCACAACACCGGCGCCACCGCCGAGTTCCTGGCCGCACGCGACTTCCTGCTCGAACGCCGCGGGGACTACGAGGCCGCCCACGCCGGATTCACCTGGCCCCGCCCCGAGCGCTTCAACTGGGCCCTGGACTGGTTCGACCACATCGCCGAGGGCAACGGCGCCGACGCCCTGCGCATCGTCGAGGAGGACGGCACCAGCCGGTCCGTCTCCTTCGGGGAGCTGTCCGTACGCTCGGCCTCCGCCGCCAACTGGCTGCGCGACCAGGGCGTCGCGGCCGGCGACCGGCTCCTGGTCATGCTCGGCAACCAGCGCGAGCTGTGGGAGGTCATGCTCGGCGCGATGAAACTGCGGGCCGTCGTCATCCCCGCCACGCCCCTCCTCGGCGCGGCGGACCTGCGCGACCGCATCGAGCGCGGCAACGTACGCCACGTCATCGTGCGCGCCGAGGACACCGGCAAGTTCGACGAGGTTCCCGGCACCTACACCCGCATCGCCGCCGGAGCGGACGTGCCCACCGGATGGCGGCGGCTGGAGGACATGTACGCGGCCGACGGCCACTTCAGCCCGGACGGCGAGACCCTGGCCACCGACCCGCTCATGCTGTACTTCACCTCCGGCACCACCGCCCGCCCCAAGCTCGTCGAGCACACGCACGCCTCATACCCCATCGGGCACCTCTCCACCATGTACTGGCTTGGGCTGCGCCCCGGCGACGTGCACCTCAACATCGCCTCGCCCGGCTGGGCCAAGCACGCCTGGTCCAACCTCTTCGCCCCGTGGAACGCCGGCGCCACCGTCTTCGTCCACAACTACGCGCGCTTCGACGCCGAGCGCCTGATGGCGGAGATGGACCGGCACGGCGTGACCACCTTCTGCGCCCCGCCCACCGTCTGGCGGATGCTCATCCAGTCCGACCTCACCACGCTCCGCACGCCTCCGCGCGAGGCCGTCGCCGCGGGCGAGCCGCTCAACCCCGAGGTCATCGAAAAGGTCCGCGAGGCCTGGGGCCTCACCATCCGCGACGGGTTCGGCCAGACCGAGACCACCCTCCAGGTCGGCAACTTCCCCGGCGTCCCGGTCAAGCCCGGCTCGATGGGGCGCCCCGCGCCCGGGTACGAGATCGTGCTGCTCGACCCCGTCACCGGCAAGGAGTCCCCCGACGAGGGCGAGGTCTGCGTGGACCTGCGCACCCGGCCCGCCGGGGTGATGACCGGCTACCGGGATGACCCCGAGCGCACCGCCGAGGCCATGGCCGACGGGCTCTACCGCACCGGGGACATCGCCTCGCGCGACGAGGCGGGGTACCTCACCTACGTCGGGCGCTCGGACGACGTCTTCAAGGCCTCGGACTACAAGATCAGCCCGTTCGAGCTGGAGAGCGCACTGCTGGAACACGAGGCCGTCGCCGAGGCCGCCGTCGTCCCGGCCCCCGACCCGCTGCGCCTCGCCGTGCCGAAGGCGTACATCGCGCTCGCCGCCGGCTGGGAGCCCGGGCCGGAGACCGCCCGGGCGCTCTTCGCGCATTCCCGCGCGGTGCTCTCCCCGTACAAGCGGATCCGCCGCATCGAGTTCGCGGAGCTCCCGAAGACCGTGTCCGGCAAGATCCGCCGGGTGGAGCTGCGGGAGCTCACCGCGGCCGGCTCGGGGGCGGAGTACGACGAGGCCGAGCTCGGCTGAGGAGCCCGTACCGGCGCCGAGCACCGGCGCCGAGCACCGGCGCCGAGCACCGGCGCCGAGCACCGCGTACGGACTACCGCGTACCGGTACGGCCGGGGGCGGGCCGACCGCACGGCCGGCCCGCCCCCTGCGATCCGCTACGCCGGCAGCTGTGCCTCGATCGCCGTGATGACCTCGGGGGCCTCGGGCTCGACGCTCGGCCGGAAGCGTGCGACGACCTCGCCGGCGGGGGAGATCAGGAACTTCTCGAAGTTCCACTGGATGTCCTCGGCCGCCTCGCCGTCGGCGTACGCGGTCTTCACCAGCTCCGTGTACAGCGGGTGCCGGTTCTCGCCGTTGACCTCGGTCTTCTCCAGCATCGGGAAGGTCACGCCGAAGCCGGCCGCGCAGAAGGTCGCGATGTCGTCGGCGGTGCCGGGCTCCTGCCCGCCGAACTGGTTGCAGGGCACGCCGATGACGGTGAAGCCCTTCTGCTCGTACGCGAACTGCAGCCGGGCCAGTCCCGAGTACTGCGGAGTGAGACCGCACTGCGAGGCGGTGTTCACCAGCAGGATCGCCTTGCCCTTGTGGGCCGCCAGGCTGGTGGGCTCGTCGGACAGGGTGGTCAGCGGGATGTCGTACAGGCTCATCGGGCTCTCCTCGGCACAGATACGGATAGGTGTTCCGCCATGTGCTCCGAGCCTACGTCCTGCCCCGCGGGCCGGCGGACCCGGTCGGCCGGGGCCGCGCAGGCCCCGGAACCGCCCTACGCCCCCGTGCCCACCAGGGCGTCCGCCGGGTCGTTGACCGGCTGCGGCATGCCCGTGAGGTCCATGACGAACAGCGGTATCCCCAGGTCGTCCGCGCGGGAGCGGGCGTCCCGCGTGTACCCGGCCAGGGAGAAGTAGACGCTGGTCGCGGAAGCCGTCAGCCCGTTCAGCCAGACGCACTCCACGGCCCGCAGCCCGGCCGGGGCGGTGGTCGGGTCCACCTGCGCCACCAGCCCGGGGGCCCGCAGGTCCACGGCCGCCGAGGGGATGGGCTGCCCGTCGGGCCGGCGGACGTCCTGGAAGCCGAGCCACCGCAGGTACAGCGCGGCCGTGGCCACCGCGTCCCGGGCGGTACGGATGGTCACCGGGCGGAACGCGGGCCGCGGCCCGGGAGCCGCCGAAGGCCGCCCGAGGGCGGATCCGCCTGCGGACGCGGCCGGCCGGCCCGGCCTCCGTACGTCTTCCCGCGCGTCTCCCCGTACGTCCGGACGCGGACGCAGCCCGTCCCGCACGCCGCCGCCCGCAGCGGCCCCGGGCTCCACCGGACGCACCGGAATCCGCACCACCGTCCCGCACGAGGTGCACCCCAGCTCCGGACGCGGCCACTCGCCCACCAGCCCGCAGGCCGCGCAGCGCACCGCCACCCACGTGTCCGACCAGGTGCGGTGCGTCAGCGGCAGGGGCGCCGCGGCCAGGTCCAGAGGCGGGACGACCGGACTCCCGCACGCGCACGGGAAGACCGGAGCGGCGTAGTCGTTCTCGCGCAGGCACGCCGGGCAGCGCACCGGTACCGCATCCGCCATGAGTACTGCCCTCCGTCGCTGTGCGTAGACCCATGCTCCACCACCGGCCACCGACGGGGCGGGTGTGCCCCCGATTTTCCGCTGGAATGCGGCCGCGTCCCGGTCGTTCGTACAAGTCGCTCGCACGACGCGCGGCTTTTGGTGTGTTCCGGGGTTCCGCAGCTGCTTGACGAGCCGTGACTCGCCGCTTAGCTTGTTCCGTATAGCAGAACAATACTTCCGCATTACGGAAATGCCTCGGAATCCGGAAGCAGCTCGCCCGCCTGACCGCCTGACCGCCTGGCCGCCTGACCGCCTGACCCGCAGGAGAACTCGATGCCTCGTATGACAGCCGCCGCCGCTGCAGTGGAGATCCTCAAGCGCGAGGGTGTGTCGCAAGCGTTCGGCGTGCCCGGCGCCGCGATCAACCCGTTCTACCGCGAGCTCAAGAACGTCGGTGGCATCAACCACACGCTCGCCCGCCACGTCGAGGGCGCCTCCCACATGGCGGAGGGCTACACCCGCACCGACCCGGGCAACATCGGCGTCTGCATCGGCACCTCCGGCCCCGCCGGCACCGACATGATCACCGGCCTGTACTCGGCCATCGCGGACTCCATCCCGATCCTCTGCATCACCGGTCAGGCTCCGGTCGCGAAGCTCCACAAGGAGGACTTCCAGGCCGTCGACATCGCCTCGATCGCCAAGCCGGTCACCAAGAAGGCCACCACGGTCCTGGAGGCCGCCCAGGTCCCCGGGGTGTTCCAGGAGGCCTTCTACCTGATGCGTTCCGGCCGTCCCGGCCCGGTCCTCATCGACCTGCCCATCGACGTCCAGCTGACCGAGATCGAGTTCGACCCCGACCTCTACGAGCCGCTGCCCGTGCACAGGCCGGCCGCGACCCGCAAGCAGGCCGAGCGCGCGATCCAGTTCCTGCTGGCCTCCGAGCGCCCGCTGATCGTCGCCGGCGGCGGCATCATCAACGCCGACGCCTCCGACCTGCTGGTCGAGTTCGCCGAGCTGATCGGCGTCCCGGTCATCTCCACCCTCATGGGCTGGGGCGTCATCCCGGACGACCACGAGCTGGCCGCCGGCATGGTCGGCGTCCAGACCTCGCACCGCTACGGCAACGCGACGTTCCTGGAGTCGGACTTCGTCCTCGGCATCGGCAACCGCTGGGCCAACCGTCACACCGGTTACAACCTGGACGCGTACCTCGGCGACCGCAAGTTCGTCCACGTGGACATCGAGCCCACGCAGATCGGCAAGATCTTCGCTCCCGACCTCGGCATCGTCTCCGATGCCAAGGCCGCGCTGGAGATCTTCATCCAGGTCGCCAAGGAGCTCAAGGCCGAGGGCAAGCTGCCCGACTACAGCGCCTGGGTCGCCTCGCACCTGGAGCGCAAGGGCTCGCTGCAGCGCCGTACGCACTTCGACAACATCCCGATGAAGCCGCAGCGCGTCTACGAGGAGATGAACAAGGCCTTCGGCCCGGAGACGCGCTACGTCACCACCATCGGCCTCTCCCAGATCGCCGGCGCGCAGATGCTGCACGTCTTCAAGCCGCGCCACTGGATCAACTGCGGCCAGGCCGGCCCGCTCGGCTGGACCATCCCGGCCGCGCTGGGCGTCGCCACCGCCGACCCGCAGACCCCCGTCGTCGCCCTCTCCGGCGACTACGACTTCCAGTTCATGCTGGAGGAGCTGGCGGTCGGCGCGCAGCACAAGATCCCGTACGTCCACGTCCTCGTGAACAACGCGTACCTGGGCCTGATCCGCCAGGCGCAGGGCGGTCTCGGCATCAACTTCGAGGTCAACCTCGAGTTCGAGAACATCAACGCCCCGGAGCTGGGTGTCTACGGCGTCGACCACGTCAAGGTCGTCGAGGGCCTGGGCTGCAAGGCGATCCGCGTCACCGACCCGAACGAGCTGGGTGCGGCCTTCGAGGAGGCCAAGAAGCTCGCCGCCGAGTACAGCGTCCCGGTGGTCGTCGAGGCCATCCTGGAGCGCGTCACCAACATCTCGATGAGCAAGACGGTCGACATGAGCGACGTCACCGAGTTCGAGGAGCTCGCGACCGAGCCGGGCCACGCCCCGACCGCGATCCGCCCGCTGTCCGTCTGACGGCGGTTCGCAGTTCGTACGAGCGGCCCCCGTCCCTTCGCGAGGAGGGACGGGGGCCGCTCCGTGTTCCGGCGCCGCCGCGAAGGCTTCCGTACGACGGCGTCCGTTCGGGGCTTCGCCAGGTGTGTCGACCGCCGACGGCCCGTCCGGGCGGCCCGGCAGAGGACACTGACCGGTGCTCCGCCGCTGCTGCGGGGGAGACGGCGGAGAGCGAGGTGGCCGGGGTGGCGGAGGCTTCGACAGGCGGGCAGGACGGCGACGGCTCCGTCGAGGCCGATGCCAGGGCGGATGCCGGGGCCGATGTCGAGCGCGGGGGATACCGGCAGGAGCTGAAGCGCACGCTGGGTTCCTTCCAGGTGTTCGCGATCTCGTTCGCCTTCATCTCGGTGGCGGTCGGAGTCTTCGGGACCTACGACGAAGTACTGCGAACCGCGGGACCGGTGGGGATCTGGCTCTGGCTGATCGCCGCGGCGGGGCAGACCCTGGTGGCGCTGGTGGTCGCCCAGTTCGCGGCCCGCATCCCGCTCAGCGGCTCCTCCTACCAATGGGCCTCCCGGCTGGCCGACCCGCGGACCGGCTGGTGGTTCGGCTGGCTGACCTTCTGCTTCCTGGCGATCGCCGTCGTGGCGATCGACAACGCGCTGGCGAGCCAGTCGTTCATGCCGCTCGCCGGCATCGCGGCGGACGAGGACACCGCACGCGTGATCACGCTCGTGGTGCTGCTCGTCCAGGCCGTGGTCGCCATCGCCTCGACGCGCCTGGTCAGCTGGATCAACTCGGTGGCGGTGGGACTGGAAGTGGCCCTCGTCGTGGTGGTCGCGATCGCGCTCGTCATCGCCGTGGCGGTCACGGGCGACGGCTCGGCAGCCAACCTCACCTCGCGCGGAGTCGCCGCGCACACGCCCGGCTACTTCGCCGTCGGCGGCGGGCTGATGCTGGCGATGATCATGGGTCTCGCCACCCTCGTGGGCTTCGACTCCGCCGCGAACCTGGCCGAGGAGGCCAAGGACCCCCACCGCAGCGTCCCGCGCGCGATCGTGGGGTCGGTCGTCGCCGCGGGAATCCTCGGCATGCTCTTCCTGATCGCGCTGACCGTCGCGATCGAGGACGTCCCGCGGATCAGCGCCGACGGGTCGCCGGTCGCGGCGATCATGCGCGAGAACCTCGGTCCGGCCGCGGAGAAGGTGCTGCTCGTCGCGATCTCGTTCGCGTTCTTCGGCGCCGGGATCGTGGTGATGGTCTCCTGCTCGCGGCTGGTCTTCGCGATGTCGCGCGACGCACGTTTCCCCGCGCACCGGGTGATGCGGCGGGTGAACCCCCGTACGCGGACGCCGGTCCCGGCGACCCTGCTGATCCTCGCGCTCGGATTCGTCCTGATGGTGGCGCTGCCCGGCGCTGCACTGCTGGAGCTGATCACGGCGTCGACGATCCTGCCGGCCGTCATCTACGGTGCGACGATCGTCCTCTATCTGGCCGTGCGTGGCCGCCTGGGCCGCCAGGAGGGCGCCTTCGACCTCGGACGCATGGAGCTGCCGGTCGCGCTCTGCGCGCTGGTCTGGACCCTGCTCGCGCTGTTCGTCCTCGTGACGCCGCGGGAGGCGCTGGTCCCCGTCGTGGTCGTGGCCGGCCTGCTCCTCCTGGGAGGGCTGTTCTTCCTCGGCATGCTGGTGTTCGACCGCGAGTCGCTGGACACCGAACCCGGCGAGGACACCTTCCGCAGGGGCCGCTGAGGCGCGTTCCGTTCCCGAGGCGGGGTCCTGAGGCGGGGCCTGCCCGGGCATGACAAAGCGCCGAGTCACGGGACCGTCCGTGACTCGGCGCTTTGAGTGTGACCGCCCGACGGTGCGAGGCTGGCGCGACAGGACGTTCGCGCCGCCGGGCGGAGTGTGGAGGCTCTTGTGAAGGGGGCTCTGTGCGTGGCCCGTATAAGAGGAGGGAGGTGTGGAGAGTGGCTGGGACCGCGACGGGCGGTGACGAGAGCTCCGGCGTCGTCTCCCTCAGGTCAAGAGACGGGCCTCGGCACCCATTACCACCGCACTGGCTCACACGCCCGTCGCGGCCCTCGTCCGGCCCTTACCGCGTACCACCCCTCATCCGGGTCCGCGGTTCGGGCTCGGCACCCGGGACCTGACCTCCCGTCAGGTCCCCGGTGCAGCTTTCGGGCTCAGGCGTCGCGCAGGGCGCGGACGGCCTCCTCGACGCGCTTGCCGTAGTCGGCGTCGGCGGCGTGGAAGTGAGCCAGGTTCTTCTCGATGACGTCCTCCAGGGTGACCTGAGACAGACCGCCGGCGATGTTCGCCACCAGGCGCTGCTTCTCGGCCTCCGACATCAGGCGGTAGAGCTCACCGGCCTGGAAGAAGTCGTCGTCCTTGGTGTGGGCCGGGGCCTCGTGGGTGCCCGTGTAGCCGGAGACGGCCTTCGGGGCGCCGAGCGCGAGACCGGTCTCGGCAGGGCCCTGGTACGAGTTGGGCTCGTAGTTCTTGTCGTGGCGCGAGCCGTTGCGCAGCGCCATGACGCCGTCGCGGCCGTAGTTGTCGGCCTTCGTCGCCTTCGGGGCGTTGACCCGCAGCACGGTGTGGTTCACACCGAGGCGGTAGCGCTGGGCGTCGGCGTACGCGAACAGGCGGCCCTGGAGCATCTTGTCCGGCGAGGCGGTGATGCCCGGGACGAAGTTGTTCGGGGAGAAGGCGGACTGCTCGACCTCGGCGAAGACGTTGTCCGGGTTGCGGTCGAGGACCAGGCGGCCCACGCGCTGCAGCGGGTAGTCGCTGTGCGGCCACACCTTGGTGAGGTCGAACGGGTTGAAGCGGTAGTCCGCGGCCTCGGCGGTCGGCATGATCTGGACGTAGAGGGTCCAGCTCGGGTTCACGCCGCGCTCGATCGCCTGGAGCAGGTCGGTCTGGTGCGAGTTGGCGTCCTTGCCGACGAGCTCGGCGGCCTGGTCGCCCGACAGGCAGCGGATGCCCTGGTTCGTCTTGAAGTGGTACTTGACGAAGAAGGCCTCGCCCTGCGCGTTCGTCCACTGGTAGGTGTGCGAACCGTAGCCGTTCATGTGACGGTACGAGGCCGGGATGCCGCGGTCGCCCATGAGCCAGGTGATCTGGTGCGTCGCCTCGGGGGCGTGCGCCCAGAAGTCCCAGACGTTGTCCGGCTCCTGCTTGCCCGTGAAGGGGTCGCGCTTCTGGGAGTGGATGAAGTCGGGGAACTTGATCGGGTCCTTGATGAAGAACACCGGGGTGTTGTTGCCGACGAGGTCGTAGTTGCCCTCTTCGGTGTAGAACTTCAGCGCGAAGCCGCGCGGGTCGCGGACCGCGTCCGCGCCGCCGAGCGAGTCGGCGACGGTGGAGAAGCGCAGGAAGGTCTCGGTCTTCTTGCCCACCGTGTTCAGGAAGGCGGCGCTGGTGTAACCGGTGACGTCGTCGGTCACCTCGAAGTAGCCGTACGCGGCCGAGCCGCGGGCGTGCACCACACGCTCCGGTATGCGCTCCCGGTTGAAGCGGGCCAGCTTCTCCAGGAGCTGCTGGTCCTGGATCAGGAGCGGGCCACCGACGCCGGCGGTGGCGGAGTTCTGGTTGTCGGCGACCGGGGCGCCGGACTCGGTCGTCAGCGTGCGCTTCGACATGGTGACCTTCCGTACGGGAAACCTGCTGACGGAAAGCGTCTTCCGTCATGCGGAACAGCCTAATTTCAGGCCGAACGCAGCGTCAACAGTTTGTTGAACAAAGATGGAGAGAGGTGATCCGGACGGTGCCGGCGCTTGGGCGCGACAGGACAGGTGTCAGCACCGGCACCATCCGGAAACTCAGGGCCCCTGTGAGAGGGGAGGTGCTCAGATCTGGGCGCCGGAGAGGCGCTCGACCGCACGGAGCAGGGCGGAGTGGTCCAGGCCGCCGTCACCCTGGGCGCGCAGCGAGGCGACCAGCTGGGCGACGACCGCGCCGACCGGGAGGGCCGCACCGACGTTGCGGGCGGCGTCGGTGACGATGCCCATGTCCTTGTGGTGCAGGTCGATCCGGAAGCCGGGCTTGAAGTCGCGGTTCAGGAAGTTGTCCTTCTTGCGGGTCAGCACCGTGGAGCCGGCCAGACCGCCGTTGAGGACGTCCAGGGCGGCGTTCAGGTCCACGCCGGACTTCTCCAGGAAGACCACGGCCTCGGCGCACGCCTGGATGTTGACGGCGACGATGAGCTGGTTGGCGGCCTTCACCGTCTGGCCGGAGCCGTGCGGCCCGCAGAGCACGATGGTCTTGCCGAGGGCTTCGAGGATCGGCAGGGCCGCGTCGAAGTCGGCCTTCTCGCCGCCCACCATGATCGACAGGACCGCCTCGACGGCGCCGGCCTCGCCGCCGGACACCGGGGCGTCGATGACGCGGATGCCCTTCTCGGCGGCGTTCTTGGCGAGGTCGATCGAGGTCTGCGGGGTGATCGACGACATGTCGATGATCAGCGCGCCGGACTTCGCGTTCTCCAGGATGCCGTTCTCGCCGTACGAGATGGCCTCGACGTGCGGGGAGGCCGGCACCATCGTGATGACGACGTCGGCGTCCTTGACGGCCTCGGCGATCGAGCCGGCCGCGGCGCCGCCGGCGGCGGCCAGGCGGTCGAGCTTGTCCTGCTCCAGCGTGAAGCCGGTGACCGAGTAGCCGGCCTTCAGGAGGTTCTCGGCCATGGGGGAGCCCATGATGCCGAGCCCGATCCAGGCGATCGACGGGAGCGCGGTGGGGTTGCTCATGATGAGGGTCCTTCTCTTAATGCTTTGTACGAAAAGTTCGTGAAGTGCCTGGCTGATCGCCCGGGCTTTGTCCGCCTACCGCGCGGCGCGGGCCTCGGCCGGCAGCCATGCGAAGGAGGCGGCGGCGTCCTCGGCCTTGTATTCGAGGCCTACGTAGCCCTCGTATCCGGCCTTCCTCAGCTGGTCGAGCAGCTCCGCGAGGGGCAGCTCGCCGGTGCCGGGGGCACCGCGTCCCGGCTTGTCCGCGATCTGGACGTGGCCGGTCTTGGCGGCATACTTTTCGATGACCTCGGAGAGGTCCTCATCGTTCATCGCCAGGTGGTACAGGTCGAGCAGGAACTTGGCGTTCCCGAGGCCGGTGGCCTCGTTCACCTTGTCCACCACCTCGATGCCGGCCGGGGCGCTCACCAGCGGGTAGAGCGGCGACTCGGGCTTGTTGAGGGTCTCGATCAGCAGGATCGCGCCGACGCGGTCGGGGGGGGGGGCCGCCCCCCCCCGGGTCGCCCCCGGTCGGGTATACACATAAAAGATCCCACCACACAGAATCACATCACGAATGGCGGGGTGTGGTTGTTATGTTTG
>NZ_JBHYXN010000059.1:23843-42532 GCF_042752335.1 Streptomyces sp. NPDC059355
CGCGGGTCGTGGGGGGACTGGGGCTTGTTGTGGTTCTCCATCCGCTGGACCGCGCCGCCGCGGGCGGCGGCCCGGGCCGCCACGACCAGGTTCTCCAGGGCGAGCCCGTCCTGGACGGCCGGGTCCACGCCCTCGACGCGGTTGCCGTACAGGGCGTTCAGCGCCCTGCAGCCCACCGAGGCGGCGAAGTCCGCGGCCACGTTGATGTTGGCGTTGAAGCGGTCCGACTCCTCTCCGGGTACCGAGACCGCGCCGCGGTCCGGGCCCGGCAGTCGGCCGGCGTAGAAGTTCAGGCCCACCAGCTGCGTGCCGGCGTCCTCAAGAGCCTTCTTGAGGGCGTCGAGCTCCGCCTGAGCGGGGGTGGGGGTCTCGATCCAGGGCCACCACAGCTCGACCGCCGTGAAGCCCGCCGCGGCGGCTGCCGCGGGACGCTCCAGAAGCGGGAGTTCCGTGAAGAGGATCGAAAGGTTCACATCGAAGCGCTGGTCCGTGTATCCCATGAGGGGTGTGCGCTCCTTCCGTATTGCGGAAGTTAGTTTCTGCTTGATGGAAGACTGCATGGGCTTCTGCGTGGATGTCAAGCCCGGACTGCCGAAAAATCATGACCGGGAGGTAGCTTGACCAGCGTGCGATTGAGAGTGGAGTTCACGACCGAGCCCTTCGATCTCGAAGAGGCCCCCGCCCATGCCGTGGCCGCTCGCGAGGTCATCCAGAAGGCCCGACTGGACGCGGTCGACGTGGGCCCGTTCGGCAATACCGCCGAGGGTGAAGCCGACGCGGTGCTGACCGCGGTGGCCGCGCTGCTGCGCGACTCGCTGGAGTCCGGCGCCACGCGCGTCTCGCTCCAGGTCAACGTGATCGGGGAGGACACCCCATGACCGAGCCCCGCGACCACCCGTTCGTCACCGCGGTCAAGCCGCTGGTCGACGCGATGGGCGGCGAGCTGATGGATCCGGCCCTGGCGCAGCCCGACGACGTCGTGCTCAGCTGGG
The DNA here is from genome assembly GCF_042752335.1 of Streptomyces sp. NPDC059355. Lineage (NCBI taxonomy): Bacteria > Bacillati > Actinomycetota > Actinomycetes > Kitasatosporales > Streptomycetaceae > Streptomyces > Streptomyces sp. NPDC059355. The sequence continues at coordinate 24,836 of NZ_JBHYXN010000059.1, forward strand.
AGGGCCAGGACCTGCTGGCCGTGCGGCTGCCCCAGCTGTCCGACTCGCTGGAGCGGATCCTGGCGGCGCTGGAGCGCCGGCACGGCGTACCGTTGTCACAGCTCGACCGGAAGACCAAGCAGGACGTCGTACGGATACTGGAGGCGCGGGGCGCCTTCTCCGTGCGACACGGTGTGGAGACGGTCGCGGGCGCCTTGGGCGTCAGCCGTTTCACGGTCTACAACTACCTGAACAGGGAAAACGCGAACAAGGACAACCAGGCGTGAAACCCGCCTGACCCATAGTGACGAGCCGCCGCCCGATTCATCCGGGCGGCGGCTTTTGTGTACGGGAAGTTTCAACAAAGTGTTGACGCCGTGTTGTCGAGGGCGTTAGCTATGCGCAGCCCGTCAAGCAACAACAGGCCACGGAGGCCTACCGTGACTTCGAGTCCGACCCCGGGTCTCACCCGGTTCAACGCCTTGGACGACAGTGCGGCCACGGCCGAGCTGCACGAGGTGTGCGCCAGTTCGGCGTGGGGCGGCAAGCTGCTCGCGCAGCGCCCCTTCGCCGGAGCCGAAGCCCTGTTTTCGGCCAACGAGTCCGCCATGGCGGAGCTCACCGCCGAGGACCTGGCCGAGGCGATGGGAGGCCACGCGCCGATCGGCCGGCCGAAGCCGGGAGACCCGACCTCCGCCCGCGAGCAGCGCGGCATGGCCGGCGCCTCGGAGGAGCTCAAGAACGAGCTCCTCGAACTGAACCTGGCGTACCAGGAGAAGTTCGGCCACGTCTTCCTCATCTGCGCCACCGGTGCGACCGGTGAGTTCATGCGGGACGCGGTCAAGGTCCGGATCGACAATTCGCCGGAGCGGGAGCGGGAGATCGCCCGCGGCGAGCTGGTGAAGATCAACCGGATCCGACTGACCCGCCTCCTCGAACTCGCAGAAGAAGGAGCGTGAGCATGAGCACCGAGACCACCGCGTCGGTGTCCACGCACATCCTGGACACCAGCATCGGACGCCCCGCCGAGGGCGTCGCCATCTCCCTGTCGGCCCGTACGGGTCTCGACGGCGAGTGGGCGGCCCTGGGCGGCTCCGCCACCGATGCGGACGGGCGATGCAAGGACCTGCCGGCGCTGCCGGAGGGCACCACCCACGTGCGTCTCGATTTCGAGACCGAGACGTACTTCTTCAAGAAGCAAGCCGAGGCGCAGCAGGACGCCCCCCGCGTAAGGGACAGCGGTGCGTTCTTCCCCGAGGTCACCATCACCTTCGCGGTGAACCCGGGCGAGCACGACCACGTACCGCTGCTGCTCAACCCGTTCGGCTACTCCGTTTACCGAGGGAGCTAGCATGGCCACGATTCTGGGCCAGAACCAGTACGGCAAAGCAGAGAACCGCGTCGTCAAGATCACGCGGGACGGCGACACCCACCACATCAAGGACCTGAACGTCTCGGTCGCCCTCTCCGGCGACATGGACGACGTCCACTACTCCGGCTCGAACGCCAACGTCCTGCCGACGGACACCACCAAGAACACGGTGTACGCGTTCGCCAAGGAGTACGGCATCGAGTCCGCCGAGCAGTTCGGCATCCACCTGGCGCGCTGGTTCGTGAACAGCCAGGAGCCGATCCAGAAGGCGCGCATCCGGATCGAGGAGTACGCCTGGGACCGGATCGCCACCTCGGACGCCAACTCCAAGTTCATCGGCTCCGACGAGGTGAACCACTCCTTCGTCCGCAAGGGCATGGAGACCCGCGTCACCCAGATCACGTACGACGGCCAGAACTGGGAGGTCATCTCCGGCCTCAAGGACCTGATCGTCATGAACTCCACGAACTCCGAGTTCTGGGGTTACGTGAAGGACAAGTACACGACCCTTCAGGAGGCGTACGACCGCATCCTGGCCACCCAGGTGTCGGGTCGCTGGCGCTTCAACTGGACCGACGACGAGCAGCGGATGCCCAACTGGGAGAAGTCCTACGCCGAGACCAGGAAGCACATGCTCCAGGCCTTCGCGGAGACCTACTCCCTCTCGCTGCAGCAGACCCTGTACCAGATGGGTTCGCGCATCATCAACCACCGTTCGGAGATCGACGAGGTCCGCTTCTCGCTCCCGAACAAGCACCACTTCCTCGTCGACCTGGAGCCCTTCGGCCTCAAGAACGACAATGAGGTCTACTTCGCCGCGGACCGTCCGTACGGTCTGATCGAGGCCACGATCCTGAGGGACGGCGTCGACGCCCGCATCCCCGTGGACATGACCAACCTCTGAGCGCGGTACGCGCGTCCCGGGGCCCCGCAGTGGCCCCGGGACCGCACGACACGCCTCCCACTTCCTGAATCGGCACCCGGACGCAACACACGGGGCGACAGTACTGTCAGCTGTCAGGCCCCCGGCTCCGGCACTCAAATCCCCTGGGTTTTGCCGTGCCCGCACCGCCACTGAAAGCACGAGGAAGTCCCATGGCAGCATCGGCAGCCCAGGACGGCGCAGTAGAGCGCATCGTCATCGAGAACTGCGCGATCGCAACCGTCGATGCGAACGACACCGAGTACGCCTCGGGTCACATCGTCATCGCCGGCAACAAGATCGAGTCCATCGGTGCGGGCAAGGCCCCCGAGAACCTCGACAACGTCGTCCGCCGCATCGACGGCACCGGGCACCTCGTGACTCCCGGTCTGGTCAACACGCACCACCACTTCTACCAGTGGATCACGCGTGGCCTGGCCACCGACCACAACCTCTTCAACTGGCTCGTCGCGCTGTACCCGACGTGGGCGCGCATCGACGAGCAGATGGCCTACACGGCCGCCCAGGGCTCCCTCGCCGCGATGGCCCGCGGTGGTGTCACCACCGCGATGGACCACCACTACGTGTACCCGAAGGGCGCCGGCGACCTCTCCGGCTCGATCATCCGCGCCGCGTCCGAGATGGGCGTCCGCTTCACCCTCGCCCGCGGTTCGATGGACCGCAGCGAGAAGGACGGCGGCCTGCCGCCGGACCACGCCGTCGAGACCCTCGAAGGTGCGCTCGCCGACACCGAGGCGACCGTGAAGAAGTACCACGACGCCTCCTTCGACGCGATGACGCAGGTCGCCGTCGCCCCCTGCTCCCCCTTCTCGGTCTCCACCGAGCTGCTGAAGCAGGGCGCCGAGCTGGCCCGCCGCCTCGGTGTGCGCATGCACACGCACGGCAGCGAGACCGTCGAGGAGGAGAAGTTCTGCCACGAGCTCTTCGGCATGGGCCCGACCGACTACTTCGAGTCGACCGGCTGGCTCGGCGAGGACGTGTGGATGGCGCACAGCGTCCACATGAACGACTCCGACATCGCCGCGTTCGCCCGTACCAAGACCGGTGTCGCGCACTGCCCTTCCTCCAACGCCCGTCTGGCCGCCGGCATCGCCCGCGTCCCGGACATGCTGGCCGCCGGCGTACCGGTCGGCCTCGGCGTGGACGGCACCGCCTCCAACGAGTCCGGTGAGCTGCACACCGAGCTGCGCAACGCGCTGCTCATCAACCGGCTGAACCCGGTCCACCGCGAGGCCGCGCTCAACGCCCGCCAGGCCCTGCGCCTCGGTACGTACGGCGGCGCGCAGGTCCTCGGCCGCAGCGACAACATCGGTTCGCTGGAAGCCGGCAAGTGCGCCGACCTGGTGCTCTGGAACATCAGCACCTTCCTGCACTCCTCGATCGCCGACCCGGTCACCGCGCTGGTCTTCGGTGCGGCCGCCCCGGTGACGGCGTCGTTCGTCAACGGCAGGCAGATCGTCGAGAACAACCGGCTCCTCTTCGCCGACGAGGACGCCATCGCCGTGTCCACCCGCGAAGAGGCCCAGCGCCTGGCGCGCATCACCGCGCAGGGCTGATCCCCCGGAGTCCGGCCGGGGGGGACGGCCCCCGGCCGGTCGCCGCGGACCCGAGCGGGGTCCGCGGCAGCTGTTCCCGGGAAGCGCCCGAGGTTTTTCCGAGGGCGTTCCCGGGGGCGGTGACTCGTGCCACTGCTTGGCCGGAACGGTTTGGGCGAATCGTTTCCGCACCTTCTGAGCAAGAAGCACCCCCCCACATCACACCCACAACTCCATACCGGCTCGACTCGCACAGCGTTCGCACCACCTCCAAGACACCCACGTCCCTGCCGACGTGTTACCCGACCGGAGGAAGCCGTGGCCCACACGCCCAGGTTTCGCAAAGATGCAGTCGCAGTACCGGAGGAGAAGCACCCGGTCGACGAGACCCTGCCTCCTCTGAAGATGTTCACGAGCGGCCTCCAGCACGTGGCCGCCATGTACGCGGGTGTCGTCGCCCCGCCCATGATCGTCGGCCCTGCCGTCGGACTCTCCGCGACCGAGACGGCGTTCCTGATGGGCGCCTCGCTCTTCACCGCCGGCCTCGCCACCCTCCTCCAGACCCTCGGTTTCTGGAAGATCGGCGCCAAACTCCCCTTCGTCAACGGCGTTTCGTTCGCCGGTGTGACCCCCATGATCGCCATAGGCAAGGGGGAAGGCGCGGACGCCATCCCCGTCATCTTCGGCGCGATCATGGTCGCGGGGGTCGTCGGCTTCTTCGCCGCCCCGTACTTCGGGAAGCTCGTCCGCTTCTTCCCGCCGGTCGTCACCGGTACGGTCATCACCCTGATCGGCGTGTCCCTGCTGCCGGTGGCCTTCAACTGGTCGCAGGGCGGCAACCGGACCGCCACCGACTACGGCTCGATGAAGAACATCGGCATGGCGGCCGTCACCCTCGTCATCGTGCTGCTGATGCGCAAGTTCCTGCGCGGCTTCCTGCAGCAGATCTCGATCCTGCTCGGCCTGGTGGCGGGCACGCTGATCGCGCTCCCGCTGGGGATGACCAGCTTCGACTCCGTCAAGAACGCCTCCCTGGTGGGCTTCCCGACCCCGTTCCACTTCGGCGCACCGCAGTTCCAGGTCGCGGCGATCGTCTCCATGTGCATCGTGATGCTGGTGTGCATGACCGAGTCCACCGCCGACATCCTGGCGCTGGGCAAGATCGTGGGCCGGCCGGCGGACGCGAAGACCATCGAGGGCGGACTGCGCGCCGACACGCTCGGCAGCGCGCTCAGCCCGCTGTTCAACGGCTTCATGTGCAGCGCCTTCGCGCAGAACATCGGGCTCGTGGCGATGACCAAGGTGCGCAGCCGGTTCGTCGTCGCCGCGGGCGGCGGCATCCTGATCCTGCTGGGCCTGTGCCCGATGGCGGCCTCCGTCATCGGAGTGGTCCCGCTGCCGGTCCTCGGCGGCGCCGGCATCGTCCTGTTCGGCTCGGTCGCGGCCAGCGGCATCCAGACCCTGGCGGGCGCCGCCATGGAGAAGGGCGAGAACGCCCTGATCGTCGCCGCCTCGGTCGGCATCGGCCTGATCCCGATCGCGGCGCCGGAGTTCTACCACGCGTTCCCGAAGGACCTGCTGGTCGTCCTGGACTCCGGCATCAGCACCGGCTGCGTGGTGGCCATCGCACTCAACCTGGCCTTCAACCACTTCGGCGCCCAGCGGTCCTCGGCGGCCTCGCCGGAGCCGGTCCCGGTGCACTGACCCGGCCCCTGCGGGCCGCCCGCGGCCGGTGCGTACGCCACCCACTGCGGGTGTGGCGTACGCACCGGCCGTCCTCCCGTCCTCCCGTCCTCCCGTCAGCCGGCGGGGCCGGCGGTGGACGGAGGGGTCCAGAGCATGAGATTGCTCATCAGCTCCGCCTGCTCGACGGCGTCCTCCAGCGCGTGGTGGGTGTGCCGGCGGGCGGAGAGCAGTTCGCGCGGCATCCGGCCCTTGACCGCCGCGCGCAGCGGTACCCGCGCCTTCGTCGCGTACAGGGTCTTCATGTCGAGGCAGCCGGAGTGCCCGAAGGGGCTGTCGCCGCCGAAGTTCATCAAGTACCAGTACAGGAAGGTCCAGTCGAAGGGGGCCGGATAGCCGCACATCCCGGGCTGCGCCCCGGCCTCGGCGGAGACCTCCCGTACCCAGGCGCGGAACTCCGCCATGGCCGCCGCGGGTTCGGCGCCCTCCCGGAGCAGCCGGTCCCGGTCGAGCCCGCTGACGGCGAGCGCCTCGGGGACGTACTGGTCGCTGATCGGGCGGAGTTCGCGGTAGAAGGTGTGCCGCTCCGGGTCGGCGGCCGTATACGAAGCGCCGTCCTGCCGCCCCGCCACGGCGGCCCCGAAGCTGATCATCGAGTAGGGGCCGGGGATCGGGCCGTCGGCCTCGATGTCGACGGAGATGTAGAGGCTGGGGCGTGCGGTGCGGGCGGACATGAGGGGGATCATGCCTGCCCGCGCCGCTGCGGTCATCCGGTTTGTTTCCGGGCGGGCGGGAGCCCCTGCGCGGCGGCTCCTGCGCGGTGACTCCTAGGCCGCGGCCTTGGTCCGCGCGGGGGTCCGCGGCGAGGTCATCCGGCCCACGATCCGTACGACCGTGCGGCGGCTCGCGAACCGCCCGCTGAGGGCCATGATCCGGTTCATCGCCCCGGACACCACGCTCGGCGGCGGGTTCCGCCGGTCCAGCGCCTTCAGCGCGGTCCGCACGACCTCCTCCGAGGTCTGCATCCTGCCACCGGCGGCGGCGTCCTCCGTGCCGACGACGTCGAAGAACTCCGTCTTCGTCGCGCCGGGCGACAGCGCCATGACCCGCAGTCCGGTGCCCCGGGACTCCTGCCAGAGGGCCTCGGTGAAACTGAGCACGAAGGCCTTGGTGGCGCCGTAGACGGCCATGTTCGGGACGGGCTGGTAGGCGGCCGCGCTGGCGAGGTTGACCAGGACGCCCTCGCCGCGGCTGCGCAGCGGGCCGATGAAGGCCCGGCTGATGTCGACGACGGCCGTCACGTCGAGGGCCACCTCCTGGCGGACCCGCTGCGGATCCTCCTCGTGGAAGAGCCCGAACGTGCCGAAGCCGGCGTTGTTGATGACGCTGGAGACCGTGATCCCGCGCCGCTCGACCTCGGCGGCCAGCAGCTCGCCGCACCCGTCGACGGCCAGGTCCATGGCGAGCGGCTCCACCTTGACGCCGTGCGCCGCCGACAGCTGTGCGGCGAGCGCCTTCAGGCGGTCCTCCCGGCGGGCGACGAGCACGAGGTCGGATCCCCGCGCGGCGAGCTGGCGTGCGAACTCGGCGCCCAGGCCCGAGCTCGCGCCGGTGATCAGGGTGGTCCTGCCTCGGTAGTCGACCGCGTTCACAGTGGCTCCTGCCCATGGGATGACAACGTCTTGTCATCATTGTATGCCCGCGTGGCAGTGACTGCCAAGCGGACAGTAAGCGTCGGACTGGCGGTCCGCCTATATGCTGGCCCGATGGGGACAACCGCAACGCAGCCGAGCCTGTGGGACCGCTCCCGGCAGGCCGTGGTCGCGAGCATCTTCGACACCGCCATGCGGCTCTTCGCCGAGCAGGGGTACGAGGCCACGACCATCGCGCAGATCGCCAAGGAGGCGGGCATCTCCCAGCGGTCGCTGTTCCGGTACTTCGGTACCAAGGAGGACATCGTCTGCGGCGAGCAGGAGGAGCTCGGGGAGCTGCTGCGCGCGACGGTGGAGGCCCAGCCGGCTGCCGCCACCCCGTGGGAGGCCCTGCGCGCCGGTTTCGAGGTGCTCATGGAGGCGCACGGAGACCCCGGGCAGCTGCTGGAGATCACGACGCTGATCTTCCACACCCCGCCGCTGCGCGCCCGCTACACGCAGAAGCGGCTGCGCTGGCAGGAGCTGGTCCAGCCCGCCGTCACGGCCCGGATGGCCGCCGGGGAGGGCCCGGTCCCGCAGGTGCGCGCCGCGGCGGTGACCGCCACCGTCTTCGCCTGCGTGGACGCCGCCACCGAGGCCTGGGTCCGCAGCGGCGGCAGCGCCGACCTGACGGCCCTGTACGACGAGGCGCTGGCCGCCGTACGCGGCTGAGCGAACGGATAAGGGCGTCCGCGGAAGGCTCCGCGGACGCCCCGGACCCGGAACCGGGCGCAGGTATCAGGGGGCGGACGTCAGGAACATGCCCGTCTGGTCCGCTCCGGCGGTGTTCTTGCAGCTGGAGGCGGAGTTCGGGGGCTGCGCGACGGCGAGGTTCAGGCAGCGCCCGAGCGCCAGCTGGCCGAAGTGGTTCGGATGCATGGACTCCTGGACCAGTCCCTGCGTCTCGCTGCTGTCGATCCAGCGCGCCCACTCGCTCGTCTTCGCCGAAGCGGGCGCCGAGCTGCTCACCTGCTTGCTGGACTTCGCGCACACCTCGCGGCCCTGCATCATGTCCCTCAGGTCCAGGAACTGCACGCCCTTGGCGGCGGCGACCCCCTTGAGGCGGCCCGCGATCTGCGGCACGAGCGAATCGCGCGCCCAGTCGGAGTCCCGGTTCCAGAACGGGCAGCCGCCGGTGTTCAGGCGGCTCCAGTCGCTCTGCGTGTACCGGTTCTCGGCGCCGCGGGGGATCGGCGACGGGTAGGACTGGAGCACGATCCGGTACGCGGAGTCGGTGTACCCGGCGGCCCGCATTACGGCGCGGATCTCGTCCACCGACTTGCCGACGTTCGCCATCACCGCGTCCATCTTCTCGTCCACTCCGTACTGCTGGTCGTCGTAGCAGTACGAGTTCCACAGGACGAAGTCGAGGGCGCAGTCCTTGATGATGTCGGCGAAGCCGAGGTCGTTGCCGCCGATGGACAGGGCGATGACCTTGACGTTGTCGGCCCGGGCCACGGTGGCGAGCTGATCGGCCTGCGGGGCCTCGCCCTTGAACGCCACGCCGCCGTTGGAGGCGCGGAAGACGTTCTCGGAAGTCGCCCCGGAGCAGGCCAGGTTCACGGCCACGTCGGTGATGGCTCCGGCGCTCTTGACCTCGGCGGAGTCGGAGCGGTGGCAGCCCCCGGCGGTGCTGCCGTACACCTTGGCGGGGTCGTAGGTGTTCCCGGAGACCCAGGCGCGGTCCGTCCCGGTGCGATTCCCGCTGTTGGTCAGGCTGTTGCCCTTCCAGCGGCCGGCCTCGCCGGAGATGTAGCTGTCGCCCATGGACACCACGGCGGTGGGCCCGGCCCCGGGACTGGCCACGGAGGTCCCGGCAGAGCCGGCGACCAGGGCGCCGGCGGCGAGCGGCAGAACCATGCCGGCCCCGGCGAGCCGTCGCACTCGACTACGGGTCCGGTCTTTGCTGGCGTTGCGGAATCCGATCACGGCGGAACTCCTGCGGTCGGCCATGCCCGATCCGAAGAGAACTCCGGTGCATGGCTGGGAAAGTGGGGGTACCGCCGGCCGGTGGCATCGGAAAGGTGACACGGCGCGCGTTGTTACCGCTAGGTACAGGAAAGTTACGATGGAGTAACAACCGACCGGTCGTTCGGGCCGTCAACGTTCCGCTTCCGCGGCCGAGTTCCTCCGCGGCCGAGTTCCGCAAACACCTCCGCCCCCGAGGCCTGGGGCCTGGGGGGCGGAGGTGGGGTTCGGGTGGTGTGGGTCAGCCGACCAGCTGGTCGTACGCCGGGAGGGTGAGGAAGTCCGCGTAGTCCGCGTCCAGGGAGACCTGGAGGAGGAGGTCGTGGGCCTGCTGCCACTTTCCGGCCGCGAAGGCCTCCTCGCCGATCTCGGCGCGGATCGCGGCCAGTTCCCCGGCGGCGAGCTCGCGGGTGAGGTCCGCGGTGGCCGTCACGGGTTCGCCGTCGTGCTCGAAGACGACACCGGCGTTGATCCACTGCCAGATCTGCGAGCGGGAGATCTCGGCCGTGGCCGCGTCCTCCATCAGGCCGAAGATGCCGACGGCGCCCAGGCCGCGCAGCCAGGCCTCGATGTAGCGGATGCCGACCTGGACGGCGTTGCGCAGGCCCTCGTACGTCGGCTTCGCGTCCAGCGAGTCGATCGCGATGAGCTCGCCCGGGGCCACCGAGACGTCCTCGCGCAGCCGCTCCTTCTGGTTCGGCTTCTCGCCGAGGACCGCGTCGAAGGAGGCCATCGCGATCGGGACCAGGTCGGGGTGGGCCACCCACGAGCCGTCGAAGCCGTCGCCGGCCTCGCGGTCCTTGTCGGCCTTGACCTTCTCGAACGCGACCCGGTTGGCCTCGGCGTCCTTGCGGGACGGGATGAAGGCCGCCATGCCGCCGATGGCGTGGGCGCCGCGCTTGTGGCAGGTGCGGACCAGGAGTTCGGTGTACGCCCGCATGAACGGGGCCGTCATCGTCACCGCGTTGCGGTCCGGGAGGACGAACTTCTGGCCGCCGTCGCGGAAGTTCTTCACGATCGAGAACAGGTAGTCCCAGCGGCCCGCGTTCAGGCCCGCCGCGTGGTCGCGCAGCTCGTAGAGGATCTCCTCCATCTCGTACGCGGCCGTGATGGTCTCGATCAGGACGGTCGCGCGGACCGTGCCCTGCGGGATGCCGACGTAGTCCTGCGAGAAGACGAAGATCTCGTTCCAGAGGCGCGCCTCCAGGTGCGACTCCGTCTTCGGCAGGTAGAAGTACGGGCCCTTGCCGAGCTCGATGAGCCGCTTGGCGTTGTGGAAGAAGTACAGGCCGAAGTCGACCAGCGCGCCGGGGACCGGGCGGCCCTCGACCTGGAGGTGGCGCTCCTCCAGGTGCCAGCCGCGCGGGCGCATCACGACGGTCGCCAGCTGCTCGGCCGGCTTCAGGGCGTACGACTTGCCCGTGCGCGGGTCGGTGAAGTCGATGCGGCGCTCGTAGGCGTCGATGAGGTTGAGCTGGCCGAGGACGACGTTCTCCCAGGTGGGGGCGGAGGCGTCCTCGAAATCGGCGAGCCAGACCTTGGCGCCCGAGTTCAGGGCGTTGACGGTCATCTTGCGGTCGGTCGGACCGGTGATCTCCACACGGCGGTCGTTCAGCGCGGCCGGCGCCGGCGCGACCTTCCAGTCGCCCTCGCGGACCTGTGCGGTGTCCGGGAGGAAGTCGAGGTGGGAGGTGCGGGCGATTTCGGCGCGGCGCTCACCGCGGCGGGCGAGGAGCTCGTCGCGGCGGGGCGTGAACCGCCGGTGGAGCTCGGCCACGAACGCGAGGGCCGCCTCGGTCAGGACCTCGTCCTGCCGGGGCAGGGGCTCGGCGTCGACGATGGCCAGCGATGACGGCGCTGGTGCGGACATATCTGTCACTCCTTCAGCGGCGGTGCCTGGCGGCCGCGGGGAATGCTCGCGCAGGACGGCACGCAGTGCCGTCGGGTGTGGAGAGTTCCGGATACGGTCGCGGGCGCCGTCTGGGGGTTCAGGGCGCTTCTGACCAATGGATAGTAATTTCCTTATGGTGGAAGTTCAATGGTTTGTTGATGTCGAGATTCTCCGAGTCGACAGAGTCCTGCGCCCGGTGGCCCTCAGTGCCACCTTCGTCACTGCCCGCTCAACTGCCCCGCGGCCGCCGCTCAAGCAAGTCGTGCCAGGTCGGGCGGGGTGTCGATGTCGAAGGCCTCGGCGATGTCCCCGCACTCCACCAGCGTGAGCTCGTCCGCGTGATCTGTCAGGTGCACCCGCGCGCCCTTGTCCCCCTTCGCCGTCGCCGCGATGTCCGCCCAGCGGTCCGAGCCGAAGAGCACCGGATGCCCGCGGTCCCCGTCGTACGCCGCCGCCACCAGGCTCGCGGGGGAGCGGTACGCCTCCCGGACGCGGGCCACGGCCGCCGGCCCGATGCCCGGCTGGTCCACCAGCGAGACGAGGGCCGCGCGGGCGCCCGTTCCGGCGAGCGAGGCGAGGCCGACGCGCAGGGAAGAGCCCATGCCCTCCGCCCAGTCCGGGTTGTCCACGACCACGCAGCCGGTCAGGTCCGCCCGCTCGCGGACCTCGGCCGCGGAGGCGCCGAGCACCACGTGGACCGGCCCGCAGCCCGCCTCGCGCAGCACCCGTACGGCGTTCTCGACCAGCGGGCGGCCGCGGTACGCGAGCAGGGCCTTGGGGCGGCCCCCCAGGCGTCGGCCGCCGCCGGCGGCGAGGAGCAGGCCCGCGATCACCGGGCTCGGGGTCGAGTGTGTGGTGGGTGGCATGTCAGTGATTCTCGCTCCTGCGGCGTGGCGCGCGGCCGCCGCGCCAGGAAGCGTCGTACGGCGGCCAGGGCGGGCCCGAGGCGCAGCGGCTCGGAGATCCGGTGCTCGACGGCGGCCGTCAGGGCGCGTTCGTCGCGGTCGGTCAGGTGGGTCCGCAGGGTCGGTGGGGTCTGCGGGGTCAGTGGGGTCTGCGTGGCCGACATGCGGGCTCTCCTTGCCAATCGGGGGCCGATACCGCGAGTCTGGACTTCGATTGGCCTGGTCGGCAGAGCCAATCGGGGGAGGTTGGCATGGCAAACGGGCGAGTCGTCCAGACGGCGGACAGAACCCTCGGCAGTCGCCAGCTCGCGACGCTGCTGCCCTCCGAGGTGCTGGCCCGCCCCGGCTACCGGTCCCTGGCCGACGCCGTGCGGACGCTGATCCTCGACGGCCGGATCGCCCTGCGCGTACGGCTGCCCGCCGAGCGCGAGCTCGCCGAGGCGCTCGGCGCCAGCCGCGCCACCGTCACCGGGGCCTACGACCTGTTGCGCGAGAGCGGCTACGTCCGCAGCCGGCGCGGCTCCGGCACCTGGACCGAGCTCCCCGAGGGCCACGGCACCGTCGGCGCGCACCTGCTGCTCGGCTCCGGCGGCTACCAGGCCGACGGCGACCCCGGCATCGACCTGGCCATCGCCGCCCTCGGCGCCCCCGAGGACAGCCTCACCGAGGCCCTCGCCCGGGCCGCGCCGCGGCTGCCGGGGCTCGCCCGGAGCCCCGGCTACCACCCCTTCGGGCTGCCCGACCTGCGCAGCGCCGTGGCCGAGCGGTTCACCCGGCGGGGGCTGGCGACCCACCCCGGGCAGATCCTGGTCACGGCCGGCGCCCAGCAGGCGTTCTCGCTGGTGGTGAGCCTGCTGTGCGGGCCCGGGGACCGGGTGGTGACCGAGAACCCCACGTACGCGAACGCCCTCGACGCACTGCGGCACGCACGGCTGCGCACCGGGTCGATCGCGGTCTCCGACGCGGGCTGGGACATGGAGATCGCCGAGTCCACGCTGCGGCAGACCGTGCCGAGGCTGGCGTACGTCATCCCGGACTTCCACAACCCGACGGGCCTGCTGATGCCGCAGGAGCAGCGGCTGCGGCTGCTGGCCGCGACGCGGCGGACCGGGACGTGGCTGGTGGTCGACGAGACCATCGCCGACATCGCCCTCGACGTGCCGGCGCCCGCGCCGCTGGCCTCGCTGGCGCCGAGAGGTGGGGCGGAGCACGTCGTGACGATCGGCTCGCTCAGCAAGACGCACTGGGGCGGGCTGCGGGTGGGGTGGGTACGGGCCACCGCGAAGATGATCACCGAGCTGGCGTCGGTCAAGGTGGCCGCGGACATGACGGGGTCGGTGCTGGACCAGCTGGTGGCGCAGCCGCTGCTGGAGGGGCTGGACGCGACGCTGCCGGCGCGGCTCGCGCAGCTGCGGGGGCAGCGGGAGGCGTTGGAGCGGGCGCTCGAGCGGCACACCCCGGAGTGGTCGTGGGAGCGGGGGCCGGGCGGGCTGTCGCTCTGGGTGGACCTGGGGGAGCCGGTCAGCTCGGCGCTGGCGGAGCGGGCGGGGGCCTGCGGCGTGCACATCGGGCGGGCGGCGCGGTTCGGGGTGGATCCGGGGACCTTCGAGCATCGGCTGCGGATTCCGTACACGCTGGGGCCGGAGCTGCTGGACGAGGCCGTACGGCGCCTCGCGGCGGCTTTCCACGACGGCGTCCCGCTGGCTCCGGCCGTGGAGCGGCCGCACTGGGTGGCGTGAGGGCGGTCGGCGGTCGGCGGGTGCGTGTGCCCGGCGGGTGCGGGCCGCATCCGACGGGCGACGGGCGACGGGCCGGGCGGTCCGCGGGGACGCCCCCGGCTACGGAGTGCGGATCAGGCGCCGGGAGGTGGCTGCGGCCACCGCCGACGTGCGGGAGTCGACGCCCAGCTTCGCGTAGATGTGGACCAGGTGGGATTTGACGGTGGCCTGGCTCAGGAAGAGCTTCTTCGAGATCTGCTGGTTCGACAGGCCGTCCGCGACCAGCTGGAGCACCTCCAGCTCCCGCTTCGTCAGCGCCTCCGCCGGCATCCGCATGCGGTCCATCAGGCGCAGCGCCACCGCCGGGGCCAGTGCCGACTGGCCGGCCGCCGCCGTGCGGACCGCCGCCGCCAGCTCCTCCGGCGGGGCGTCCTTCAGCAGGTAGCCCGACGCGCCCGCCTCCACCGCCGCCAGGATGTCCGCGTCCGTGTCGTACGTGGTCAGCACCAGGACGCGGGGCGCCCCCGGCCGGGCCGTGATCGCGGCCGTCGCCGCCGAGCCGTGCATGCCCGTACCGAACTGGAGGTCCATCAGGACCACGTCCACCGGCTCGGAGGCGGCCAGTTCCACCGCCCGCTCGGCGGTGGCGGCCTCCGCGACCACCGCGAAGTCCGGCTCGGTGTCCAGCACCGCGCGCAGCCCGGCCCGGACCACCGGGTGGTCGTCGGCCAGCAGCAGGCGGATCGTCATCAGGATGCCTCCAGGGGCAGCGGCAGGGTGACGGCCACGGCGGTGCCCTGGCCGGGGGAGGACTCGACCGTGAACAGGCCGCCGAGGGTCTCGGCCCGCGAGCGCATGGCCGGGAGGCCGAAGCCGCCCTCCCCGGAGGGGGCGGAGGTGGGTTCGAAGCCGGTGCCGTCGTCCACGACGTCCAGCGTCACCGACGCGTCCATGAAGGTCAGGGTGATCTCGGCGCGGTCCGCGCGGGCGTGCCGGACGACATTGGCCAGCGCCGACTGTGCGATGCGGAGCAGGGCGACCTCGTACGGGGTGGGCAGGACCCGCGGCGCGCCGCTCAGGCAGAACCGGACGCGCGGCCCCGGAGCCGCCGTGCACAGCCGCTCCAGCGCGGCGGCGAGCGACCCGTGCTCCAGGTCGGGAGGGGTGAGTGCCCGTACGAAGCGGCGCGCCTCGGCGAGGTTCTCCTGGGCCGCCTCCCGGGCCCGGCCGATGTGCTCCAGGGCCGGGGCGTCCTGCGGGAGTGATCGTTCCGCCGCGCGCAGGAGGAGCTGGATCGAGGACAGGCCCTGCGCCAGGGTGTCGTGGATCTCGCGGGCCAGGCGCTCCCGCTCCGCCAGGATCCCGGCGTCCCGCTCGGCCGCGGCCAGTTCGGCGCGGGTGGCGATGAGCTCCTCGATCAGCTCGCGGCGGCGTTCGCTCTCGCGGTACAGCGCCTGGTAGCCCAGTACGGTCGCCACCGCCACGGCCCCGCCGAGCAGCGGTCCGAGGAAGGCCCCCGGCGAGACCGCGCTGTCCTGCGCGTGCGCCAGGAAGCCGCCGATCGCCGCGCACGCCGTCACCGCGACGGCCGCGATGCCCCAGCGCAGGCGCAGCAGGTGCAGCTCCAGGAAGTACAGCGGGAACGCGATCCACACCCCGTCGGGGGAGATCGCCAGCAGCCCCGCCCAGGCCGCGCCCAGCGCGGCCAGCCACACCGCCGCGGCGCGCGGCGAGCGGTGCACCGAGGGGGCCAGTACGCCGGCGGCGTACACGGCGGCCAGCACCGCGCACGCGGCGACCACCGCGCCGGCATACGGCGCGGAGTCGGTGACGGCCCGCCCGGCGGCCAGCGCGAGCAGGCCGAACAGCAGTGCGTGCAGGCACAGGCGCAGCACGCGCGAGACGGGGGTCAGGGGACGCGGAGCGGGGGGTTCCGAAGTGGCAGCCATGGCCTTGACAGCCTAAGCGGGGACGCGCGGCGCCCGGTCAATCGAAAGTTTGATGTGCGGATGCGTCCTTCGATACCAGGATCGCTACCGTGGTGCGATGCCTTGTGTCCACGGGGAGGACCAGGGTGGGGATCATGTTCGTCGCATGGAGAGATCTACGGTTCGCCAAGGGCCGCTTCGCCCTCATGGGCTCGGTCGTACTGCTGATCACGCTGCTGGTCGGCCTGTTGTCCGGGCTCACCGCCGGCCTGGCCCGGGAGAACATCTCGGCCGTCACCGGACTGCCCGCCGGCCACCTCGCCTTCGCCGCGCCCGCCGGCGACCAGAAGGTGTCCTTCACCAACTCCCAGGTGCCCGAGAAGGCCTGGCAGGCCTGGCGGGCACAGCCCGGCGTGAAGTCCGCCGAGCCGCTCGGCATCCGCACCACCAACGCGTCCGCGGGCGCCCGCACCGCCGCGGTCTCCGTCTTCGGCGTCGACCCGGCCGGCCCCCTCCCGCCCCGCGGCGGCGGCCTCGCCCAGGGGCGGGTGGTCCTCACCGAGAAGGCCGCCCGGGAACTCGGCGGCCTGACCGCCGGCGGCAAACTGAAGATCGGCCCGCTGGAGCTGACCGTGGCCGCCGTCTCCGGCACCGCCGCCTACAGCCACACCCCGGTCGTCTGGACGGACCTGAACGACTGGCAGCGCATCGGCAACCCCGGCACCTCCATCGACACCCTCGCCACCGTGATCGCGCTCGACACCACCGCTTCCGCCGACCTCGCCGCCGGGGACGCGGCCGCCGCCACCGAGGCGCAGACTATCGACGAGGCGCTCGGCGCCATAGGGTCCTACCAGGCGGAGAACGGCTCGCTGCAACTGATGCGCGGCTTCCTCTTCGTCATCTCCGCCCTGGTCATAGGCGCCTTCTTCACCGTGTGGACGATCCAGCGCAGCGGCGACATCGCCGTGCTGAAGGCGCTGGGCGCCTCCACCCCGTACCTGCTGAAGGACGCCCTCGGCCAGGCCGTCGTCATGCTCGCGATCGGCACCGGCCTCGGTACGGCGCTCGCCGCCGGATTCGGTGCGCTGATCAGCGGGGGCGACGTGCCCTTCGTCCTCGACACCGCGACCGTACTGGTGCCCGCCGCGATCATGATCGCGCTCGGCGCGCTGGGCGCGGCCCTGTCCATCCGGCGGATCACCGCCGTCGACCCCCTGACCGCCCTCGGGAGCGCCCGATGACCCTGCTCGTGCACGACGTCACGCTCACCTACCCGGACGGCGAGAGCCGGCTCACCGCCCTCGACCGGGTCCGCCTGGAGGTGCCCGCGGGCACCTTGAGCGCGGTGATAGGACCCTCGGGATCCGGCAAGTCCAGCCTGCTGGCCGTCGCCGCCACCCTGGTCACCCCGGACTCCGGCCAGGTGGTGGTGGCCGGCCAGGACACCGCCCGGCTGAGCGCGGCCGAGAAGTCGGCCCTGCGCCGCGAGAAGATCGGGATCGTCTTCCAGCAGCCGAACCTGCTGGCCTCGCTGACGGCCGCCGAGCAGCTCCAGGTGATGGCCCACCTGTCGGGCCGCCCCGCGCGGACCCTGCGCCGCCGGGCGCTGGAGCTGCTGGACGCGGTGGGGCTGGCCGACAAGGCCGACAAGCGGCCCCACCAGCTCTCCGGCGGCCAGCGGCAGCGGGTCAACATCGCCCGCGCCCTGATGAACGAGCCGGCGGTGCTCCTGGTCGACGAGCCCACGAGCGCCCTGGACCACGAGCGAGGGGCGGCCGTCCTCGACCTGCTAGTCACGCTGACCCGCGAGCGCTCCACCGCGACGGTGCTGGTCACCCACGACCACGCCCACCTGGAGCGGATGGACCGGACGTCGACCATGACGGACGGCCGCCTGACGCGGGCGGCTCCGCAGGTGTCCGGGTCCAAGACGGTCCCGGCCGCCTGAGCACCCGCACGTACGCCAGGGCCCCGGCCCCCTCGTCGGAGGGGGCCCGGGGCCGGGGGGTAGGGGCGGACCAACACGGGGGTGTGGGTCTGCAGGGCCCCCGACACCACCCCCGCCACGGTGTGCCGGATCG
>NZ_JBHYXN010000060.1:0-41833 GCF_042752335.1 Streptomyces sp. NPDC059355
CGGTGGCCGTCGGACGCTGAGGGGCAGGGTGGCCTGCGAGGACCCGGGCGTGCACCCGTCTGCAACATGACCGGGTGGCGCAAGTTACGCGGCCTGCTTCTCGTCGGTCTGGGCCGGCCCGACGGACGTCTGCAGCGGGGCCTCCTCGATGAAGAGGCAGAGCAGGAAGGCGAGGAGTGCGGAGGGGGCGGCGTAGAGGAAGACGTCGGCGATGCCGTGGCCGTAGGCGCTCTCCAGCCAGGTGCGGACCGGGGCGGGGAGCACGTGCATGTCGGGCAGTGAGCCGCTGCCGGTCGCCTGGGCGGCTGCGGCCTGTGCCTCGGGGGCCAGGCCGCCGAGGGTGTCGGTGGCGTAGTGGGCGATGCGACCGGCCATCAGGGAGCCGAGGACGCCGACGCCGACCGCGCCGCCGAGGGAGCGGAAGAAGGTGATCACGGAGGAGGCGGCGCCGAGGTCGGCGGGGCTGACCTGGTTCTGGGCGGACAGGACGAGGTTCTGCATCATCATGCCGACGCCGATCCCCAGGAGCGCCATGTAGATGGCCAGCTCCCAGTAGGGGGTGTCGTAGCGCATCAGGCCGAGCAGGGTCAGGCCCGCGGTGAGGAAGACGCCGCCGGAGACCAGCCAGCCCTTCCAGCGTCCGGTGGCGGTGATGAACCGGCCGGAGACCGTGGAGGACACGAACGTACCGGCGATCATCGGGATGGTCATGACGCCCGACATGGTCGGAGACTCGTTGCGGGCGAGCTGGAAGTACTGGGAGAAGAAGACCGTGCCGCAGAACAAGCCGACGCCGACGAACAGCGAGGCGAGCGAGGCGAGGGTGATGGTGCGGTTGCGGAACAAGCGGAGCGGGATGACCGGTTCGGCGGCCCGGGTCTCGGTGAGGACGAACAGCAGGGCGAGCAGGACGGTGCCGCCGACCATGGTGTAGGTCTGCCAGGACAGCCACTGGTACTTGTCGTCGGCGAAGGTCACCCAGATCAGCAGCAGCGAGGCGGCAGCGGTGATGAGGAACGCGCCGGTCCAGTCGACCTTGA
Organism: Streptomyces sp. NPDC059355; assembly: GCF_042752335.1. Taxonomy (NCBI): domain Bacteria; kingdom Bacillati; phylum Actinomycetota; class Actinomycetes; order Kitasatosporales; family Streptomycetaceae; genus Streptomyces; species Streptomyces sp. NPDC059355. The sequence goes on from NZ_JBHYXN010000060.1 coordinate 1,041, forward strand.
CCTTCCGCTTGGCGACGGGCAGGTGGAGTGTCTTCTGTAGGACGGCCAGTGCGATCAGCGCGAAGGGGATGCCGACGAAGAGGCAGTAGCGCCAGCCGAGCCAGTCGGCGTCGGTGATGACGCCGCCGAGGAGCGGGCCGGCGGCGGTGGCGACGGCGACGGTGGCACCGGTGTAGCCGGAGTAGCGGCCGCGCTCACGCGGGGAGATCATCGCGGCCGTGATCACCTGGACCAGGGCGGTGAGACCGCCCGCGCCCAGGCCCTGCACCACACGGGCGCTGATCAGCGTGGCCGGGTTCTGCGCAAGACCGGCGATGACGGAGCCGATGATGTAGATGACCAGCGATATCTGGACGAGTGCCTTCTTGTTCACCAGGTCGGCGAGCTTGCCCCAGATCGGGACGGAGGCGGTCAGGGAGAGCAGCGCCGCCGTGACGACCCAGGTGAATGCGGACTGGCCGCCGCCGAGGTCCTTGATGACCGCCGGCAGCGCGTTGGTCACGATCGTCGAAGAGAGGAGCGCGGCGAACAGGCCCAGCAGCAGGCCCGAGAGCGCCTTCATGATCTGCCGATGCGTCATGGGCGCCTGCCCGTGGTCGCCTCCGTGCTCGGGGGCGCCCTTCGGCTTCGCGTGGGCCCGTATACCGATCGGTGTGATCGTTGCCATGGTCTTCCTTCTCTAACGTCTCGGATTCACCTGAAGCACACATCCGCGCTTCTTCGTGCAGGGCGTGCTCGCCCGGCCCTCCGATCGACCGCCACTACGGTGCGTCGTTCGGCATGACCGAGACTCCGACGGGACACCGTCCACTTTCCAGAGCAAATGAGAACGACTGCCGTTCACTCATGTCCGCTCGTGTTCATTCCGGTCCCGCCATTCCCGCTCTGCCACAAGAACGGCTTGTGGCGGTCATGGTCTGGAGGGAAGCAGCCCACCCTCCCGCTCGCCCCTGCACCGGGTGGCAACGCCCCTGAGCAGGCGATGTCAGCGCCGACAGCGGTGATGAGCGCATGACGACCACCATCCAGGACTACGCCCTGACCTGGACCGCCGACGGCATGCCGCGGGCTTCGGCGGTCGGTGACGACGAGGCAAGTGCCGGGCGGCGTAAGAGGGATCTCGAAGCCGCTGGCAGTACCGGCGTGCGGATCGTCCCGGGCCATCGAGGGGAAACGCTGCCTGGGAGTCAGGGCTGATGCCACCAGCCGGGCCGGTCAGCGCGAGCCCGTCGCGATCCGTGGCATCGCATGCTGAGGCGCCGGCCGCGCGGGTGAGTTACGCCAGCGCGGCAAGTCGAGTGGCCGCCCACGGCGGGGGCGTTGCTGTTCGGGGCGCGGGAGGGCGAGAGAAAGGCGCGCGGCATGCCATCGACATAGCCGGAATGGTTCAGCAATCTTGGCGCGTGATGGTGCCCCGCAGCGGGCGAAGACATCGCCCGACACGTCGAACCCGTGGGCGTGGACGACAGCGGACGCTTGCACGTGCGGTGCGCAAGTCCTGCCTGGCGCACGTGGATCCGGCTGCTTGGCGCAGTGCTGGCCAAGCGTATTGACCGGGCTCTCCTGCAAGCTGAGATCAGCGAAGTCGTCGTGAAGCCAGGCGCCGAAGACTCACCCGCGCTGCCGAGAGGCCATCGAGCAGCGTCCCCTGGTGTCGGACAGTCAACTCCGCAGCCACCCGCTCAGCTTGTACGACAGGCGTACGGGCTGGGCGTCTCGTAGATTCATGGCGCCCGGCGCTGACAGGACCTCCGGGCCATCTGTCCGACCCCGCGCTCCACTTTCGCCTGCCGGGCGGGTCGTCCTCTGTCCCGCCATCGCAGATGGTCGGCTGACGGTACGTGGGAGAAGGTCCTGAGGGACGTCCAGGCCGGCGCCGGTGCAGAGGGCCGAATCGACTGGAGCATGGTGAGCGTCGACTCGACGTTCTGCGGAGCGCACCAACACGCAGCCGGCGCCCTTCACCAGCATGCCGCGGATTCCGGCCCGGCGTAGTCGCCCGGCCAAACACCGTTCTGACGAGGGGCTGAGCCGCTCCCGCGGAAAGCTGGATTGCAAGATCCACCTGGCCAGTGTGGGCGGTCGTCGCCCATTGGCCTCCGCGATCACGCCCGGACAGTGGGGTGACACCCCCCGTTAGTCTCCGCCCTTGAACAGGCAAGGGTCCCCAGACCGGGTAGTGGACGTCCACGGACCCGACCAGACCACGCCGGGCAGCAAGGCCGGTCGGCCGACCGGATTCGATACAACGGCCTACCGGCGTCGCAATGAGGCCGAGCGCACCATCAACCGGCGCAAGGCGTTCCGCGCGGTTGCCACCCGCTATGAGAAGAGGGCATACGTCTTCCACGGGACGGCTACCGTCGCGGGCGCTCCGTTTGCGGCTCTGCCCATGACCATCGCGTCCTCGCCTACTCGTCTTGCGGGACGAGCACGTGAACGCCTCCCACACCTCCAGGACCTTCTGAAGACCCGCAATTGAGGAGTTGACCAGCCCGCACTGACGGTCCCCGTCGCCTTCATGACCGCGGACCATCCACACTTCGCCACTGCCGATCGGCAGCCAGTACGTGTTGACGCCGCCCTCGAACGCACCGAGGAATGCTGCCCGACCGGGGGAAGGTCGCGGACATCCAGCTCCCGCCCCGAGTCCCGCACGAACATGCGAGTGCAGTCGACCGGCAACCGACACTCCCGTACGGGACAGGACCTAGATGACCTTGGACTCCGCGGATCCGAGCTTTGCCTGGTGGACGGTGGTGGGTGGCTGCATTGGTCTCCGAGACACGGCGTGGCGACATCGGCAGCGGGCGCGAGTGGACAGGAGTGGACGGTCCTCGTCCCAGTTGGCTCTGGAAAATGAGCAGCTCCCTGTCCGAGTGTTGGCCCATCGAACGACGCACTGTGAATGGGTCGATCGAAGGAATACGCGAGCATGGCCGACATGGCCGAAGAGGCATAAACGCTTCGGATGATTGCTCAATGAACACCGCTTTCCAGGTGAGTACTGCTCTGCAGCGGTGAACACCGAACGAACCCGCCCCCCGTGCGTGACCCGCTTTGGTCGCGCCGCACTATCAGAAGGTCTCCCCGTGAATTACTCCTGCTCCGAGTCGCCGGCCGAAATCGTGGCGCGGCTGCGTGCTGCCTTCCGTACCGGCCGTACCAAGTCCCTTGAATGGCGCACGGCACAGTTGCGCGGGCTGCGGGAAATGCTCACCGAGGGCGGCGCAGATCTGGCTGCGGCTCTTCACGCCGACCTCGGCAAGCCTTCCGGCGAGGCGTACCGCACGGAGATCGATTTCACGATTCGGGAGATCGACCACACGCTCGACCACCTTCAGGCGTGGCTGGCTCCCGAGGCCGTAGCGGTCCCGCCGCTGCTGGGGCCGGATGCATCGGCCTGGACGCAGTACGACCCGCTGGGGATCGTACTGATCATCGCCCCGTGGAATTATCCGGCCGGGCTGCTGCTCGCTCCGATGGTCGGCGCGCTGGCTTCCGGGAACGCGGTCGTGGCCAAACCGAGCGAGCTGGCTCCGGCCACTTCCTCAGCGCTGGCCAGGCTGCTGCCGGCATACCTTGACACCGAAGCGGTGGCAGTCATCGAGGGTGGAATCCCCGAGACCACGACACTCCTGGCCGAGCACTTCGACCACATCTTCTACACCGGCAACGGTATGGTCGGCCGAATCGTCATGCGGGCCGCCGCCGAACACCTCACCCCCGTCACCCTGGAACTGGGCGGCAAGTCCCCGGTCTTCGTCGACCGCGGCACCGATCTCGACGTGGTCGCAGAACGGCTGGCCCGCGGCAAGTTCCTGAACGCCGGGCAGACCTGCATCGCTCCCGACTACGTGCTGACCGACCCGCAGACCGCCGCCGCCCTCGAACCCGCCCTCACCCGAGCCATCGAGAATCTCTACGGCACCGATCCAGCGACGTCCGGGGAGTACGGACGGATCGTCAACGAGCGGCACTTCGACCGGCTCACCGGCCTGCTCGGCTCCGGCCGTGTGGTTGTGGGAGGAGACAGTGACCGGACGAGCAAGTTCATCGCCCCGACCGTCCTGGCCGACGTCGACCCCACCTCCCCGGTCATGCAGGAGGAGATCTTCGGCCCCATCCTGCCGATAGTCACCGTGACCGGCCTCGACGAGGCGATCGACTTCGTCAACGACCGCGACAAGCCGCTCGCCCTGTACGTGTTCACCGAGTCCGACGACACCCAGCACCGCATCGCCGCCGAGACCTCCTCCGGCGGACTCGGCTACGGCCTGCCCGTGGCCCACGTCATGGTCTTGGGCCTGCCTTTCGGCGGCGTCGGGGAGAGCGGCATGGGCAGCTACCACGGCCACCACTCCATCGAGACCTTCAGCCACCGCAAGGCCATACTCGCAAAACCACTGGTCTGAGAGGGCGTCAGGTCCGATCTCTTCCCTGTTCGTGATCGCTCGATCGCAGTACTGATCGCCGTACGCGAAGACCGTATCCGAGCGACCTGTCGGATGGGCATCGGGCGTTGACCGAGCAGATGATCACAGCCTGGAAGCAGGACAGGAGGCACGGCCGGCGACCGGGGATCCCGGGGACTGCGGTCTGAGGGAGGTCGTGGACGCGACCTAATACCAGAACCGGCCGGGCTGTCAGTGGTGCTACCTGCCCCACGACGGCTGACCACGGAGCCCGGTGGGGGTGACTCAGCTATCACCCACCGGGCGGCGATCGGGTCCGTACTCAGGCGCTGACATCGCCAGGCTGCTGCTCGATCTCCTGCGCCTTGCGGGCGGCGGCCCGCTGGGTCTTCAGCCAGATGCCCACGTTGGATTTCTGAGGTACGGAGCGCGAATGACCGCTCTGACCACAGGCGCAGTAAACGGGCGCACAGACACCGCTGCACGCGTGTCCGTGCGCCCACGCCAGAGGCCGGCGGACTGACGGCCTGCTTGTTCACACGGTTCTCCGGGCCCGCACACAGCCCCCGAGGCGCTCGCGCGCGGGACACGCCGGAGGCGGCGAGAAGAAGGACATGCGTGTCATCGAGGCGGGCCGTGCACTGCCACGTATCCCGCACCGCGCATGACATCAGATGAAGGAGAATGGGATGAAGATTGAGGCTGCGGTGTTGCGCGGGGCGAGCGCCCCCTACGCGATCGAGCCGGTCGAGCTGGCGCCTCCCGGCCCCGGCCAGGTGCTGGTACGGATCGTGGGAGCGGGGTTCTGCCACACCGACATGCTGCCGAGGACGCCAGGGTTCATGGCCCAGCCGCCCATCATCACCGGACATGAAGGCGCCGGGATAGTGGAGGAGGTAGGCCCCGGCGTCACCGGCATCTCCCCAGGTGCTCACGTCGTGCTCTCCTTCGACTCCTGCGGAGCGTGCCAGAACTGCCTTGGTGGACACCCGGCGTACTGCGAGGACTTCTTCCGCCTCAACCTCACCGGCTCCGGCCTCGGCCTCGGCCTCGACGGAGCAGGCCCGGCCACCGACCGCCACGGGCAACCCGTGGCTGCCCGCTGGTTCGGTCAGTCGTCGTTCGCGACCTATGCGCTGGCCACCGCACGCAGCATCGTCGAGGTGGACAAAGACCTGCCGCTGGAGCTGCTCGGCCCGCTGGGCTGCGGAGTCCAAACGGGCGCCGGTTCGATCCTCCTCGCCCTGCAGGCCGGGGCAGGCTCCAGCGTCGTCGTCTTCGGAGCGGGTGGGGTGGGCCTGTCCGCGATCATGGCTGCCCGGGTCGCCGGAGCCACCACGATCGTGGCAGTGGACCTGCACGAGAGCCGGCTGTCTCTGGCCCGTGAACTCGGCGCCACCGCCACGGTGCACGGCGGAGACGACGACATCGTGGCGCAGCTGCGCAAACTCACCCGGGGAGGAACCCAGTACGCCCTGGACACCACCGGGATCCCCGGCGTCATCAACACGGCCATCGACGCCCTGAGACCCACGGGTACCGTCGGCTTGGTCGGCGCCCCATCACGGCCTCTGACCCTTCCCCCCTCCGCCCTGACACAGGGCAAGAACGTGAGGGGAATTCTTGAGGGTGACGCCGTGCCCCAGCTCTTCATACCGCAACTGCTGGAGCTGTGGCAGCAGGGCCGCTTCCCCTTCGACCGGCTCGTGCGGACCTATCCGCTCAGCGCGATCAACGACGCCGAACGGGACTCGGTGGCAGGCACGACCATCAAGCCCGTGTTGTTGCCGGGCAGCTGAGCTGGGCGGCAAGAGCAACACACCATGAAATACATCCGCGTCTGGCCACTCCCCGGTGGCCGGCGCGGCGCGTCACGTCGCCGAGGTGCCCGGCCGCACGGCGAGGCCAGAGCGCCCACAGGCACGACGCCCGGCGTACCGCCACGACCGGCGTCCTCGCAGCGGTGCGCAGCTTGGCACCCGAGCGGTGGGAGGCGAGGACGTCCGCAATGGCCAACCGGCGGCGACTGTGAAAATCGCTGTCCGATCACCGGAGCACGGTGATAGACATCCGGCGTGGAAAAGAATCTTGAGTTCCCTGACCTGTTGCGACTGATCGATGAACGGTCGACCGCCTTCCGCGCCGTGGTCGCCGCCGCGCCCGGTCTCGACGCGCAGGTGCCGACCTGCCCCGGGTGGACGCTGTTCGATCTGGTGAAGCACCTGGGTGGGGGAGACCGTTTCTGGGCCGCCATCGTCGGCGCGGGGTCTGCCGACGCTCCCCCGGCCGAGGCCGTCGCCGCGCGCGCCGCGCTGGAAGTGCCGCAGGAGCGTGAGGCCCTGCTGGCCTGGCTGGACGCGTCGACGCAGCTTCTGCTGGGCGCCCTGCGCGCGGCGGGACCGGAGAGCGGTTGCTGGACGTGGTGGCCCGCGTCGCAGTCACCGCAGACCGCCGGCGGTACCGCCCGGCACCGGGTCCAGGAGACCGCGGTGCACACTTACGACGCCCAGCTCGCCGGAGGCTCCCCGCAGCCGCTGCCGGTCGAGCTGGCACTCGACGGTGTGGAGGAGTTCCTGTTCACCGTCTGCGCAACGCCGAGTGCCTGGCCGCACAAGCCCACGGCCTTCGACTTCCACGCCGCCGAGGGCCGCTCCTGGCGCCTCACCGTCGACGGCGACGGCGCACGCGTCACCCGCATCCCCGCGCCCACCGCCGCGACCGGCGAAGACTCGGACGCAGCCGGCGCCTCCGTCCACGGCACGGCCAGTGAGCTGGTCCTCTACCTGTACGACCGGATCCAGGCCGACTCCTTGCACGTTGACGGAGACGCGGGGCTGCTCGACCTGCTCCGCGCCTGGGAGCCGGAGGAGAAGTAGGACGTAGCGGGGGCGGTTGGCCGCGCCTTGAGCCGGTAGGACACGACTCTTCGCCAGGTTCGTCAGTCGCGGCACCGGGCTCAAACCCGCGAGGCGGCCTCGGGGCGTCACCAAGCCGACCGTCTACCTGGATGGCAGTGCGAATTTGTCCGTCCCAGCGATCACGAGAAGCGACGCGACTGCCGTCGTCCCGATCTCGTCGAGAAGTCAGTCGATCGGGTGACTGCGGCGGCTGCCGTGCATGAGAGCAGGGCCTCTTGGTAGCTCGAAGGGTGTCGAATCCAACGTGCGGTCCAGGGGGCCCCGTTGTCGCATTTCTACGGCAACGCGGGAGTGGGGTCCACTTCAGCCACTCTCGCGTGTGACTGTCTGGCTCACAGGATTCGGGAACGCCAGAGACCACGGGGCGCGCGAGCGTCGGTATCCCACCGACATGTCGGACGCCGAGTGGGCGGTGGTCCGGCCACTGCTGCCGGTGCCGGGCCGGCTGCGGGGCCGGGGCGGGCAACCGGAGGCTTATTGCCACCGCGCGATGCTGGACGCGATCCGCTACCTGGTCGACAACGGCACGAAGTGGCGGGCCATGCCTGCCGACTACCCACCCTGGGACCGGGTCTACGCGTTCTTCCGGCGCTGGCGCAACCACGATCTGGTCCGCGAGTTCCACGACCGGCTCCGCCGCCTGGTCCGCGAGCGGGCCGGGCGGGACTCGGAGCCGGGCGCGGGTGTGATCGACTCGCAGTCGGTCAAAGCGGACGCGGTCGTCGGCTCTGACAGCCGCGGCTTCGACGGCGGCAAGCTGATCAACGGGCGCAAGCGGCACGTCGTGGTCGACACCCTTGGCCTGCTGCTCGCGGTGATGGTCACCGCAGCGGATGTGGGCGACCGCGCCGCGGCCCAGGTCCTGCTCACCCAGGTCATGGCCGCGCACCACCTGCCGGCCCTGGTCTGGGCCGACGGCGGATACACCGGCAGCCTCGCCGATTACTGCCTCGCGGCCCTCGCCCTGGTCCTCGCCATCGTCAAACGCAGCGACGACATGCGCGGTTTCGTCGTGCTGCCCAAGCGTTGGATCGTCGAGCGGTTCTTCGCCCACCTGATGCGAAGTCGCCGTCTCGTGCGCGACTTCGAGCGTTCCATCGCCAGCGCGGAGGCGATGGTCTACTGGTCGATGACGATGCTCATGACCCGCCGCGTTACCCGGCCACGTCCTCCGCGAGCGTGAATCGGCCAGGTGCCGGCTCGATCAGCCAGCCGCGCGCCGTCAGCCGCTTGGCCTACGATCGCAGTGCCTCCACCTTTCCCGGTACGGGGTCCAGGCCAAATCAGGCGGCCATCTCCCGGCACGTCAAAGCTCCTTGACCGAGTCGGTTACGGTCGCTGAGGGCCTGCGGGATGCGCTGGTAGTCCACCGACAGCGCCGACCAGGCCAGCCCCGCGCGCCACACCGGCACCACTGTTTTCGGCTTCGCCGCCTCCGCCGGTTCGGGCCGCGCCGGCTGCACACCGGGAGCCGGCAGACCCTCGGAGGCGGCGGGGCCGACGACGGCGTCGTCGCCCGGGGCCAGTACCTCGCCAACGCGTGAGCTGGCGATGACCCACTCGTTCCACTTCCCCCTCAACCACGGCCAGCTCCGCCTGGAGGCGGTCGGCCTCCTCCCGTAGATCGTCGACACGACAGCGAGCGGTGAGCTCACGCTGTTCCAGCAGTCCCACGACTGACGGCATCCTCGACCTCCACCAAAGCAACGACACGACACGGCACCACTGCCACGAGACCGCCGACCCTATGCCTGACCAGCGAGAACACAGTCCTCAAGCCCGGAAAGACAACAACCTCCAAAGGACCGGTCGTGCCATTTCGCGGTTTTTCGGTGTTTGGTGCCTGGTTTCCCCTTGCTTCGTCCGCCGGACCAGTGACCCATTGGGCAACTCGTCATTCCGCTGAGCAACAGGGTCAGTTCGGCGGTGTGGTGATGCGGGTGGCGAGTCCGTTGAGCAGGGTTGTGAGGCCGTGGTGGAGGAGGGATTCGGGGGAGAGGGCGGAGCCTGCTCTCGCCTCGGCGAATGCCGGGAAGGCTCCGCCGTCCACCAGCGCCGCCAGCCGTGTCTCCTGGGCGCGCATCCACTCCTGCCCGCTGACGCCGCTGGTGCGGGCCGCGTCGGACTCCGGTTCGAGGTCGATGGCGTGGCCGCGGACGTATCCGAAGAGGGTGATGGCGGCGTGCATCCGGGTGTCGTTGTCCAGGCCGAGTTCGTCCAGGGCGGCGAGGGCCCAGTCGATGTGGCGGATGCCGTTGGGGATCAGCAGGGGCCGGTTGAGGTTCATGGTGCCGGCCAGCCAGGGGTGGGTCCGGTAGAGCCGCCATTGCAGGGCTGCCGAGAGTTCCAGCCGTTCCCGCCAGTGCGGCGGCGGCCGTTCGGGCAGAGTCTGTTCCCCGAACACGGCGTCGGCCATCAGCACCACCAGCTGCTCCTTGGAGCTGACGTGCCGGTACAGGGACATCGCCGCGACTCCCAGTTCAGCGGCGAGCCGGCGCATGGTCAGGGCCGTCAGCCCTTCGGCGTCCGCGATCGCCACTGCGGCGCGGACGATCCGCCCGCGCTGCGCGTTGTTGTCCTCGGCGGCGGGGCGCCGGCCCGGTCCGTCGGCCGCGGGCCGGGCTGCGACCACGGTCCCGACTCCCGGCACCGCCCGCACCAACCCTTCCTGTCCGAGTAGGGCCAAGACCTTGCTCGCGGTCGCCATGGCGACCCCCCACCGCTGGGTGATGGCCCGTGTCGAGGGCACCCGGCCCCCGGGCCGCAGTTCCCCGCGCTCGATGCGCCCGCGCAGCTCGGCCGCGATCCGCGCGTACGGCGCCTGCGTCTCCGTCATTCCACCCTCCCTGGTGCACTAGTACGGACGAACCGTAGTGCACTAGCTCGGTTTGCTCAACTCACCTGTTCCGCGAGGCATTTCCCGTCTGTACGTTGTACACATCACCCCGAGAGGACAGGGAAAATGAACGAGAACAAGACCCAGACCAAGAACCAGACCGTGCTGATCTCCGGCGGCAGCGTCGCGGGCCCCGCCCTCGCGTACTGGCTGCACCGTCACGGCTTCACCCCCACGATCGTCGAGCGGGCACCGCAGTTGCGCGACGGCGGCTACGCGGTCGACTTCCGCGGTGAAGCCCTGGACGTCCTGGACCGCATGGGCCTGCTGGAGGAGATCCGGGCGCTGGACACCGAGATGGGCGACGCGGCCCTGGTGGACGCCGACGGCCGCCAGTACGCCACCCTGCCGGCGGCAGTGTTCGCCGGGGACCTGGAGGTCCTCAAAGGCGACCTGACCCGCATGCTGTACGAGGCCACCCGCGAGGACACCGAGTACGTCTTCGGCGACTCCATCACCAGCCTGCACCAGGACGACGACGGCGCCCTCGTCTCCTTCGAACACGCCGAGCCCCGCCGCTTCGACCTGGTGGTCGGGGCCGACGGCCTCCACTCCAAGACCCGCGCGCTCGCCTTCGGCCCGGAGGAGGAGTTCGTCCGCCACCTCGGCATCTACACGGCGATCTTCAACCTCGGCAACTACCTGGGCCTGGAGAACACCGGCCGCCTTTACGCCGCCTCCGGCAAGGCCGCCAACATCTTCACGGCCCGCGCGAACACCGAGGCCCGGGCGGCCTTCCACTTCGCCGCCGAGCACCTGGAGTACGACCGGCGCGACACGGCGGCACACAAGCGCATCGTCGCCGAGCGCTTCGCGGGCGAGGGCTGGGAGGTGCCGCGTCTCCTGAAGGAGATGGACGCCGCGCAGGAGTTCTTCTTCGACGCCAACGCCCAGGTCGAGATGGACACCTGGTCCGTCGGCCGGGTCGTCCTCCTCGGTGATGCGGGCTACTGCGCCGGCCCCACCTCCGGCCGTGGCACCTCGCAGGCGCTGATCGGCGCGTACCTGCTGGCCGGGGAGCTCGCCGCCCGCGGAGGCGACCACACGGCCGCTTTCGCCGCGTACGAGGAGCAGATGCGCCCCTACGTGGCCGAACACCAGGTGCTGGGCTGCGAGGGCGCCGAGCGGTTCTTCCTGCCCGCCCCCACCCAGGAGATCCTCGACATGCTGGCCGCGAACGCCCCCGAGAACACCCGCACCGAACCGGTCCGCCTCCCCGACTACATCCCTGTCACCGCCGTCTGAAAGACGACGGAGCATCCACACCAGGACCCGGCCACCCGACCGCCGTTGTCGCCGGAGCTGACGCGTAGCGGTCCTCCCGGCACATGTTGACACCGCATCACAGGACGCGGCAGCAGGCAGCTCACCTCTACCGAACAAGGCCAGACGGCCACCCGTGCCCTCGGCACTCGTGCACAATGCGAGTTCATTGACGAGCTGACGACCCTGCTCGACACACCTCTCGTTCCACCCGTACCAAACGACCAGAACCGAAAGGGCCCCACCCATGACCATCACCGCCCCCGCCGCCGACGCGCGCATCCTCGGCCTGGCCCACTACGCGGCCCGCGGCGTCCTGGAGCACATCCTGGCCCGGCACGGCGTCACCTTCCCGCAGCAGGTCGCCCTGCGCGCCGCCGTCACCGCCGACGCCCCGCAGACACCGCATGACCTCATCACCCAGATCCACGGCTCCCTCAAGGCTGATCCTGCCGACATTCGCGCCGCTGTCGACGAGCTGCTGGCCGGGCAGCTGCTCACGGTGGACGGCGCGCACCTTCGTCCCACGGAGGCCGGGCGCGAACTGCTCGCCGCCGTGGCCGCTGACACCGCCCCCGTCACCGCCAGGGTCTGGGGCGGGATACCCGCCGAGGACCTTGCCGCTGCCGGCCGCGTCCTCGCCCTGGTCACAGAACGGGCAAACGCCGAACTCGCAGCACTGACCGCCTGACCTGCGGTCGTTGTCGGTCGACGTGCGACATGAGGAGGTGGGTGCTGCGCCGCGCCTGGTTGTCGATGCGAGTGCATCGGCTGTCCTGATAGGGCGGTGCTCGGTTTGTACCGGTCAGGCTGATGTGTGTGGTCCGTGGGGACACCTCGCGGCCCGCCCCGTCAACCCGTAGGCGGCGCCGCCGGACCGTCCGCCGCTGCGCCGGAGGCCGCCCCTGCCCCTCCTGCTCCCGATCCGACTCGGGCTCCGGTGTCGGCACCGGAGCCGGTGGTGGTGAGTGCAGACGTTCGCTGCCCGGCCCATCGCCCCGTCCTCCGCGTGAGCGCTGTCCAGCCCACACGATGAGGCGATACCGGCAGGTGCGACCATCGTCGGATGCGAGGGATCGATGAGCTGGTCAATGTGGACGATCCGGCGTGGCCGGAGCTGCAGGGGATGTTCATGGCGAGCTCCGTGCCGGTGCACGTGCTGCCCGGAGACACTAACGAGGGCCGCCGATGCCTTCTACAGATGCAGGTCACCGGGCGATCGGTGCTGGGTGCACTGGCGTTGCACACCGGCGGATTGCTCGTGGACAACGGGTGGCTGCGAGTGTTCGGCGGCGGTTCTGGTTCGGTCGCGGATGGGCGGCTCCCGAGTCTGGCGGAGGTCAACCGCTTCCCCACGGACTTCGACCCTGGCTGGCATCCCGTGACAGGTCTTGTCGTCGGCCACGACATTGTCGGAGGGGTCTTCGCGTTGAACGCTGGACCTGCGGCAGCGGGCCGCCCCGGGGCGCCTGGCCAGATGACGTATTTCGCTCCCGACACTCTGGAGTGGGAGGCGATGGAGATGGGCCACTCCGGGTGGGTCTCCTGGCTGCTCTCGGGCAGGCTGGACACGTTCTACGACGGAATGCGCTGGCCCGGCTGGCGTGAGGAGACCGCGGCCCTGGCTCTCGGGAAGGGTCTTTCCGTGTATCCGTTCCTGTGGTCCGAGCAAGCTCACGCCGATCTCGCGGCCACGAGTCGGCAGCCTGTGCCAATGCGCGAGGTGCTAGGAGTCGCAGCGGACTTCGCTCGGCAGATGGGGCCGTCCGATCCGGGGTTCCTGGGCGACGTGTGACTGGCTTCGTGGTCGCTCCTGCTGTGTTCGGCGAAGGTCTGGAGTCGGGCGACCGGGCCGAGGTTCTGTGGGGGCGATGGCGCGGCGAACACCCACGGCTTGACGCGTTGACCGCGCTGTTTCGCTTGGGGCGATGAGGCGCCGCTGAGGGGCGGCCGCTGAAGGGGCCGATGCCGTTCCGGTGCTCGGGCACGGCGGAGTCCCCGGCGCGGTGGCCGGTTTCTTCAAGGTCTTTCGGGTCGTGGGTGGTCAGGGGTTTGCCGGTCAGCCGGCCGGGCGGGGCAGTGCGGTGAGGCGGTTGAATGCGGCGGCGAGTTCGTGTCTCCAGGGCCAGGTCGGCGATTTCGCAGGCGCAGGGGCAGACGCCGGCCGCCGCGAGTTCGCCGTCCAGCAGCAGGACGCGCATCCAGGCCGGCAGGCGATCGCCGTGAGGCTGAGTTCGAGCTGTCGGTGAGGAACACCTGGAGGCGCAGGCCCTCGTCCTGCAGGATGCCAGAGGCGGTCGGGCATGGCCCGGATGGCGCCGTGGACCGGTTCGGTGATGGCGTACCCGACCGAGAAGCAGGTCCGGATTCCTCGTCTCCGCAGGTCATTGGCATGGCGGTGGGCGTGGGGGATCTGTGCGAGTGCCTGTTCGAGCACCGTGATGTGATCTCTCGCGGTATTGGCCCCGGCGTTGCCGGGGCGCAGCCGGCCGGACAGTGCCTCGCCGGTGTTGGCCAGGAAGCACAGCAGCGGGTGGAACCCGAATCCGCCCTTGCAGCAAGGTACGGCCGCCTCCTTCTCGGAGTGGCAGGTCACCAACGTGGCGTCGAGGTCCAGGACAAGGCCGGGTAGCACGCGTCCTGCGGCCAGGGCGACGGGTATCCCCTCACCGATCTCGGCGGCCTGCATTCAGGCGACCTCCCGAGCCGAAGCACGGGCCCCTTGCAGCGAAGCCAGTGCCCGCTCGTCGATGTTGGCGAGTAACCGCCAGGCCGTCGGTGTCGAGGCGACCGGGCCGAACACCTCGGCCTGGTCCCGCAGCGCGGCCAGGTCCGAGATGGTCTCGCCGCCGTTGGCGAGCATCACCGCCAGGTCGGTGGCGCTCCGTCCCGGATCATGTCCGGTCCCGCGTGGTCGAAGCGGCCGGAGAGCGGCGGAGTACGCGGCGGTCAGACCCGTGGCATCGGCAAGATCCGCCAGCAACCGTGCTCCGGCACCACCAACGCCCCCCACCCCATCAGCAGTGACATGGACCCTGGGACGCATCCGATACCTGCACGTAGAAAGTGCCCTCCCCCTGGACTGACAGAACCCCTCAGCAAGGTTCATCGTCCCAGGTCAGGAAGGCATTTTCGGGTTTCCGCACCAACAGCCGCCGTACCCAGGCGAACGGCGAGGCTAGCTCCGGGCACGCAAGGCGTGTGAGAGCGCACTCATGCTGATGTCGATGACCGTGCGGAGCTGCTTCTGGCTCGCCCTGGTCTTGCTCATCACGGCCAGCGACTGGTTGACCGCCGTTAGGTGAACCGCGAAGTCGTCGGCATCGGCTTCGGTCAACTGCGCGGCGTTCAAGGCGGTCCGCAGCCGCGCATGCTGAAAGTCCAGAGCCTCGATCGCGCGTGCGGCGATGGTGGGGCTGAGCGCCGGTGCCGCCATCGCGGTCTGGGCGATCAGACATCCATCAGGTACGTCAGGGTCGGCGATGCGCTGCAGGGTGACCTCGAAGAAGGCCCGGACCGCCTGGAGCGGTTCCTCGGACGCACATGAAAGCGCCTGGTCGTACCTGTTTCCGTACCGCGCGGCGTAGCGGTCCAGGCAGCGCAGGTAGAGCGAGTCTTTGTCGCCGAACGAGGAGTAGATGGAACTGCGGTTCAATCCGGTCGTCCTGGAGAGGTCGTCGAGAGACGTGTCGGCGTATCCGGCCCGCCAGAACTGGACCATCGCCGCGTCGAGCGCGATGCCCACGTCGAACTGCTTCTTCCCGGCCATCACGCATGCACCTCGTTCTTGTACCAGCCGTTGCGGCCCTACCCATCCTATCTTGAACTGATCAGTTCAAGATGCAGTAGGCTCAAAAACATGACCGACGACGCTATGGCCCCGAACCGCTCCTGCGACCAGAACCCGGTCCCCGGGTTGCCGCTGTACGACCTTGCGGGTTTCACTCACCGCTGGGTCGACGCGGAAGGAATCCGACTCCATGCCGTGGAAGGCGGCCGGCCGGCCGGTCCCACCGTCGTCCTGCTCGCCGGATTCCCGCAGACCTGGTGGGCTTGGCGAAAGGTGATGCCAGGCCTTGCCGAGCGATTCCACGTGATCGCGATCGACCTGCCGGGGCAGGGCCACTCCGACCGCCCTCAAGGGGGCTACGACACGCACACCGTCGCTTCGCGTGTCCAGGCCGCGCTGACCGTGCTCAACGTGCCGAAGTTCTGGCTCGTCGCCCACGACATCGGGGCCTGGGTTGCCTTCTCGCTGGCCCTGAAGTACGAAGAGCGCCTGCATGGTGTCGCTCTGCTTGACGCCGGCATTCCCGGAATCACCCTCCCGGGCTCCATCCCAACGGACCCCGACCGGGCCTGGAAGACCTGGCACTTCGCCTTTCACTTGGTGCCCGAACTGCCCGAGACTCTGCTCACCGGCCGCGAGCGTGACTACGTCGGCTGGTTCTTGAAGGTCAAAGCTCTGTCCCCGAACACCTTCGACGGCGCCGAGATCGATCATTACGCCGCCGCCATCGCGGCCGAGGGAGGGCTTTCGGCGTCTCTCGCCTACTACCGCGACGCCGCGGAATCAGCGCGCAAGAATCATGACGCCCTCGAACGGGGGCACTTGACCGTCCCGGTCCTGGGAATCTCCGGCTCCCACGGCTCGATCCCCGACATGGCCGCCTCCGTCAGTCCGTGGGCAGTGAACGTGACCGGCGTCGTGATCCCACAAGCCGGACACTTCATTCCCGACGAGCAGCCCGACGCGACTGTGGACGTGTTGACCGCGTTCATCGATCACGAGCGTGTCGGGTAGTTCGCGACGCGCGGGTCAGTCCGGCGACGTCGGCGAGATCAGCCAGCAGCCGTGCACCGGCATGACCCACCACTCCTGCGCCGTCGGCGGAGACATGAAGCCAGGGACGCGAACCGATACCCTTCCTGCACGGAGAAAGTGCCTTCCATCCTGACTCTCCCGATCTCCGGGGACGCCCCATCGGACCAGGCCGAGCACTTTGAAGGGCAGCTGACCGCAGGCGATCCCCGTGCCACCGCCGAGGTCTGGGGAGGCTCGCATGATGCCGAGCGACTCGGCTACCCGTGGCCGCCGGTCGACCCGCTGCACATGTGAACAGCAGGGAGAAGCGGTCTTGGGCCTCTCCCTGCCGTTGACCACCACTCGCATCCGCGTTTCCCATGGGAAACGTGACCGTGCGAGTGAGGGATTGCGAGACGCTGATCATGTCGATCGTGGGGAAATGCCTGACCGTCGACAGATGGTGTCGGCCCGGTCGTTCAACGAGGTGCCGCAGTGCCGGGCCCGGCGATCGGGCAGGCCGAGCAACTGTTCACCCGATGCCGCGTGGTGCCCGTGTTCACTCGATCAGGTTGACGTCCCGGGCGGAACCCGCCAGCCCCCGCGCTCCTGGACCCGCACCAGCCGACCCGGCCTGTGCCCGAGGCGTTCCAGCACGGCGGAAGGGCCCGGATCCATGTCAGGATCCGGGCCCTTCCGGTGTGGTAGCGGGGACAGGATTTGAACCTGCGACCTCTGGGTTATGAGCCCAGCGAGCTACCGAGCTGCTCCACCCCGCGTCGGTGAACCCCACCTTACGCCACTACCCGGCCGTGCTCCGACCGGATTTTCGGCAAGTCGCCGTTCACGGGCTCCTCCGGGGAGAGGGGGCGGCGTCCCGGGGCGTCTGGCGCTTGGGGGCGGTACACGCTTTCGGGTGTTCGCCGCTCGCCTGCCCGCGGGTGTGGGCGTGCTGACTCAGGGCGTGGTGGTGGGCGCGCCCGCGGGCCAGGTGTCACCGGACGGCCGGAGTGAGCTTGTGTCGGGCCGGTTGTGCAGGGGGAGTGGTTATGGGGTGGAAGAGCGAGGAGTACGGGCCGTCGCATGAGGGCTGGGCGGGCGCCCTGCTCGCGGACGGGAGCGAGCCCGGCCCGCTGTATCTGGATCCGGGGAGCGGATCCGATTTCCATGAGACGCGGGAGTGGTGGGCTTGCAGCGGCATTCTGAACCGGCCTCGCGCGGTGCCTGCGCCTGTGGCTGGCGCGGTACCCCGCGGTATCCGATCGACTACGAGGTCGCGGACCCGGCTGCCATCTACGAGCCCGTCATCGAACGCCCGCAGGACGACTGGGAGCGCCACCTCGACGAGGTCGAGGCGAGGACGGTACCGCTGCCCGAGGAGCTGACCCGGCGGGTCGCGCGGGACGCCGCCTTCATGGCTGAGGCCGACGAGCTGTCCTGGGAGTCGATCGTCACCGCTCTGGGCTTGACCGAAGGCGCGGCCCGCACCCTCTATGCCCCCGGCCGGTCGTAGCCGGGGTCGGGGGTCAGGCGAGGCGTGAGCCGATCCGGAACCGCATCTCGCCCGCGGCCCGGCGGATGCTCTCGCCCTGGTCGGTGTCCTCGAGCAGGCCGAGGAACACCATCAGCGCGCGGGCCTCGTCCTCGCCGATGAGATTCAACGGGGTGCGGTCACGCCGTCGAGCAGGGCGTCCAGTAGATCCGGAGTCTCGTCCATGCCGGGGACAAGCTGTACGGGCCCGCACGCCACCTTGGCGACACAGGCCCGTCCGGCCGCTGGTGCTCCGCGCGCGCTCCGTCCGCCACGCAGGCCAGCGGCAAGTCCGTTCTGCCTACCTGGGCCCCCTCCGCGATGGGGCCTTCCAGCAGGGCGGTGAAGACACCAAGCGTCTCGCCAGATGCGGAAGCGTCCGTAGACGGTGGCCCAGGGGCCGAACTCGGCAGGCATCTCCCGCCACTGGGCACTGGGCACTGGCCACTGGACCGGAACCGCCGGATCGCACCCTCGAACTGCTCCCGCACCCGCTCCGGGTACGGGCCGTACCTACCGATCGGCAGGTACGGCCCGATGAACTTCCCATGGGCGAGTTCCCTGCGTGTCACGACCACATTCCCCGGATTCCGCCCCTCGAACAGGACGGAACCCAATCCTGATCACGACATAACACAGGCTCTAACTATGGGTGTTGTAGAAGTGGACGTCCTTGTTGAGCCAGGTGTTGGTGGCGGATGACCAGCTGGCTACGGAGTCGTTGAAGTGGCCGTTGTCAGCGGTGTTCGCTGTGTTCTTGGCGGTCCAGGTGAACATCCGGGAGTAGTTGGTGCCGTAGCCGTACATGACGCCGATGTCGTCGCGTCCGTCGCCGTTGTAGTCGCCGGCGACCAGCTGGGGCATGCTGGCGTACCAGTAGCCGGTGGCGGGTGCGGTCCAGGCGGAGTACGGGGCGTTGAACGTGCCGTCGGGCTTGCTGAGGAAGGTGTTGAGGCTGTCGGTGCCGTTGGAGTAGTCGTACCAGGCGACGAGGTCGTCGCGTCCGTCGCCGTCGAAGTCCCCGGACTGGACGTGGGCCTGGTTCCACGAGCCCCAGACACTACTGGTCCAGGACGTGAGCACCGTGTCGAATCCGCCGGTGGGCGACGTCAGGAACGTGTGGATCTTGATGGTGGTCATGTCGCCGTATCCGTAGAAGACCGCGAGGTCGTCGCGCCCGTCGCCGTTGTAGTCACCGGTGGTGAACTTGGCCTGCTTCACCTCCCAGTTGCCGGCGGGCCGGGTCCAGGAGGCGAAGGGTTCGTTGAAGCCGCCCTGGACGTTGGCCGTGAAGGTGAACAGGGTGTCGTGGCCGTCCCCGTAGTCGTACCAAACCGCGAGGTCGTCGCGTCCGTCGCCGTTGAAGTCGCCGGACTGCAGGTACATCTGGCCGAAGCCCCAGTTGCCGGGGGGCCGGGACCAGGAGGCGAAGGGGTTGGCGAAGCCGCCGTCCGGTTTGCCGAGGGCGGTGAACAGGCGGACGCTGCCATTGTCGTAGCCGTAGAGCATGGCGGTGTCAGCGAGGCCGTCGCCGTTGTAGTCGCCGGTGGCGTACTTCATGTTGGCCGCGTAGGCGCTGCCGGGCGGCGCGGCATAGCCCTTGTAGGGGGCGGGGAAGGTGCCGTCGGAGTTGGCTTTGAAGGAGTACTGCTCGTAGCTGCCGTCGGGGTGGCTGTACAGGGCGGCCATGTCGCTGCGTCCGTCGCCGTTGTAGTCGTGGCGGACGGCGGTGCCGCTGGACCACAGGGACTGGCCCTTGACGTTGTAGACGATCAGGTTTCCGCGGTCCTGGAGCAGGGCGTAGGAGCCGGGCTGGTGGGTCGCCGATGCCCATGCGGAGGTCGTGCCGTCGGCCTTGTAGACCACGAGGTTGCCGTCGTTCTGCATGACGGCTTTGGCGCCGGTGCCCGTGGTGCCCGCCGACCAGAGGGTCTTGCCGGCGTTGGAGGTGATGACGAGGTTGCCGTCGGCCTGCAGGGTCAGCTTGGCGGAGCGGGAGGTGAAGGAGGTCCCGGGAGTGAGGGTGGTGCCGGCCGGGATGCGCGATCCGCCGGTGACGCCGTCGATGGGAAAGTCGGTGGTGAAGCCGGTGAAGTCGGTGCCCGTCTTGGCGCCGGGCCAGCCGATCATGGTGTTGTTGCTCCGCCGGGCCCACAGGTCCGGGACGCCGTCCCCGGTGACGTCGCCCACGGAGCCGACGGCGGGGTAGTCGGCAGCGCTGACGCCGTAGCCGACCTTGATGCGGTCCGAAGTGCCCCAGGTGGCGGGGTTGAGGACGCCTTTCCTCTCGCCTTCCTTGCCATAAGTGCGGAAGACGTCGCCGGACCTGTTGTCACGCAGCCACAGGTCGGCGTAGCCGTCGCCATTGAGATCACCGGGGGCTATGACGGTGTACTTGTCCCATTCGTTGCCGCCGACCAGGACGGGTGCGCCGGACTTGTCGAGGGACTTGGAGGCGCGGTCACCGTAGTAGGCCCACAGGAACTTGCCCTGTTTGACCAGCAGATCGGGCTGGTCGTCGCCGTTGATGTCACCGGGGGCGATGATCTGATCGGCGTTGTGCCAGTGGTCGTTGCCGGTGGCGCAGCCGTCGGGATTCTCGTCAGTGGGATCGACGACTTGGGGGCAGGCGACGGTGAGTTGCTGCTTGCCCTCTTTGTAGTCGACGGTGGCGATGCCGGTGCCGTTGTTGGGGTAGGACCACAGCGTGCGGCTGTCGGTGGGGCCTTCGAGGGTGACGAGGTCGTTGTATCCGTCCTGGCCCCAGTCGCCGCGGGAGGTGACCTGGGCGTTGTCGAAGGCCTGGCCGCCGTTGGAGGCTGCGGAGAACTGTTTGTTCCCCTGGCCCGCGTAGGTGAGTAGGGTGCCGTTGGAGTCGATGTTCCAGATGTCGTTGTTGCCGTCGCCGTTGAGGTCGCCGGGTGTGTCGCGGGTGGCGGAACGGGCGGCGTAGTAGACGTAGGTGGCGGTGTCCGAGCGGTTGCCGGCCTTGTCGAGGCTGAAGGCGTAGGCGAAGTGCGGGCCGTATCCGGGCGGCGTGATCTGGACCGTGGCGGTGGCTCCGGCGGTGACGCCGGTGTACTTCACCTCGGGGTCGTCATCCGTGTACCAGCCGTATGAGACGACGTCGGCGACGCCGCCGGCGGCGAGGGTGAAGTCGGCTTTGGTGCGTGCCTTGCCGGTGCCGCCGGGCCAGCCGTTGTCACCGTTGGGGAAAACCGTCGAGTTGATCTTCGGCGGGCTGGCTGGGCGGGTGCGGTCGACGGAGAATTTGCAGGTGGCGCTCCACGGCGAGGATTCGCCTTGGTTGTCCTTCGCCACGACCTTCCAGGTGTAGTCCCCGGCGGGTGTCTTGGCGTCGGGGATCACCAATGTGGCGATGCGGCCCTTGAGCGCGGGGATCGACTGGTCGATGACCGGGGCGCTGGTGCCGGCCTTGAAGAGCTGGAACTGAGCGGTGAGGTTTCCGGCGTCGGGGTCGTCGACGGTGGCGTGCAGGCTGATGGTGGTGTTGCCTATCAGCCCGCCGGTGGCGCAGCCGGTCTTGGGGTTGGTGCCCAGACCCGAGGGAGTCTTGGGCGGATGGTTGTACTTGGTCTCCAGGACAGCGGTTTTGGCGTCGAACTTCTTCCAGCCGTAGGTGTCACCTTCGTTGCCGGCGTAGAGGCCGAGGGTGATGCTGGGCCAGTTCTTGGCAGCGGCGTCCCTGACCTTGGCGGTGGCGTCGAACTCGAGATTGCCGCCGGGGCAGCTGCTGCTGTTCCAGCCCTTGGCGTCGTCGACGGTCGCCAGTTTGGTGAGCTTGTCGGGCTGTTTGTTCCAGGTGGTCTTGGCGCTGATGGGGCCGGTCTGCCACAGCTCGACGGGCCGGTTCTGGCAGGACCAGGACCACACGTTCTTGATGCGGAACGTGGACGAGATGACGCCGGCACCCTTGATGTTGTCGGTGTCGAGCTGGAAGAAGGAGCGGGACAGGCCGCCGGTTTCGTTCTCGTAGCCGACGCGGGCGACCTCCTTGCTGTTCCAGAAAGAGGAGTCGGGGTATTTCTTGTAGACCCGTGTCCAGTTCTCGCGCTGGCCCCAGGCCCAGGACGGGTCGATGAACACCGGGTACTGGGTGCCGGATCCGGTCAGCAGTGTCTGGTCCGGGGTGATGGACAGCGTGTCGCCGGACACCGTGGTCGGCATCTGGGCGTTCTTGGCCCCGGGGGCGGGCTCGAAGGCGTCGCCCTGGGCAGCGGCGTCCGCCGCCTTGACCGACGGCGATGCCTTCTTGGCCGTAGGTGCCTGGGGAGTATCGCTGGTGGCTGTGGTGGAGTCCCACATCAGCGGGGTGGGGGAGGAGAAGACGGTCTGGCCCGCGGGATCGGTGGCCGTGAGGCTGCCGGTCTCGGTATCGGTCGACACAGCCAGGCCGACGGTGTCCATCGCGTATTGCAGCGTGGCGAGCCGTGGGTTCTGGGCCGCGGCGGCGGTCTTGACGACCAGCAGCTGGGAGAAGCCCTCGATCTCAGCCTTGAGTTGCAGGTCCACCCCCGGCAGTACCTCGGCGTAGGTGGCGACGTTCTCGGCCAGGGCTGGTTGGGGGAGAGGGGTCGGCCAGGTCAGGGCCAGCGTGCGACCGTCCTTGACGCCGGACAGGAGCGGCCCGGTGCCGCCGCCGGAGAATGTGACCGCCACGGTCGCGGCCTTGGGCACCACGCGTCCGTCGGAGGTTAAGACCAGTGTGGGGTCAGTGGCCACCCAGGCGCCTTCGCGCCACATCCGTACCGGCGCTCCGTAGCGCTTGACGGAGAACGTGCCGTCCGGGTTGGCCCACTCGTCCGAGGACTCAGTCCGCGCCGACACCACCTCGGCGGGCCGCCCCGTGGAAGCCGCCGACGCCAGCGCTTTGTCCTCCTCGCTGACCGACCCGTCATCCACCGGATCGTCGGCGATCGGCGGGGTGAGCCGGGGGGTGTGCGCTGCTGCGGTCGCCGGTGCCACCAGGGCCGATATGGCGATACCTGCGGCGGCCACCAGAGCCGTGGCCCGGGCCGGCCGCCGCAGCCTTGGTCGTCTACTGCAAACAGAAAAGTGCACTTTGTGCTCCTCCTCGAGCAGGGAGAATTCACGGCGACTCTATATGTGAATCTAAAGGGACGTTGGATTCCGCTTACAAGTAAGGGGGGTGTCGCAGGTGAAAGAGGGGGTGTGAGTGGCATATTCCGCCTCGCGTCGACGGAGCGTTGAATTCGCAAATCGACATAAATGGAATATGTGAGCCTCATTCAAAGTTTCGATCTGGTGCCCTGCTATTGTGCGCCGGTCATTCTCGAACTCAATGAAGGGCTGAATATGAGACTGTTACGCCTGCGCGGATTAGCGGTCGCCGTGACCGCGGCCGCATTGGTGGGGGCGCCGGTTCCCTCCTCGGCAGCGGCCCCGGGAGCGGGCCCGCATCGTCCAGAGGTGAAGCAGCCACGAGCGGTGCCGGTGAAGCCGGTGGCCGTCGGCGGCACGAAGCACGAGGACTACGTGGCGGCGCACCCGTGGCGGGGCGCGCCGAAGGTGACCTGGCCGGCCGCGGGAAGTGCCGACGTCACTCTGCCGTCCGCCGCCGTGGACGGAGCCAGGAGGAGCACGGAGACCGGCCCGCTCCGGCGGGCCGGATCCCTGCCGGTGAGTCTGGCCGCCTCCGCCGCCGGCCCGGGGCCTTCAGGCGCTGGGCTGTCGAAGGCCAAAGTGACGGTCACCGACCATGCGACGGCGCAGAAGGCCGGAGTGGACGGCGTGCTGCTGTCGATAGCCCGCGCCGACGACGCCACCACACCGGCACCGGTGTCCGTGCGCGTCGACTACACCTCCTTCCGGGGCGCCTACGGTGGGGACTGGGCCTCCCGGCTGCGCCTGGTGCAGCTGCCCGCCTGCGCGCTGACCACCCCGGCGAAGCCCGAATGCCGGTTGTGGCAGCCCCTGGTGACGTCGAACGACACCACGTCCGGCACGCTTTCCGCGATGGTCGACGCCGCCCCGCGCACCGCATCCCCCGCCCAGCGCGGTACGGTCGCGGCCGGCGCGACGGTCCTGGCCGCCACGGCGGGCACCTCGAGCAGCTCGGGCGACTACAAGGCGACCTCGCTGCAGTCGTCCGGGGCGTGGACCGCGGGCGGTTCCTCCGGATCCTTCAACTGGTCTTACCCCGTCGGAGTACCAGCCGTCCCCGGAGGGCTGCGCCCATCGGTGGCCATGGGCTATTCCTCACAAAGCGTCGACGGCCGTACGGCAGCCTCCAACAATCAGCCGGGATGGCTGGGTGACGGCTGGTCCTACGAGCCCGGATTCATCGAACGCCGGTACAAGCCGTGCAACGACGACATGACCGGCGCCACCAACACCGCCAAGGTCGGTGACCAGTGCTGGTACAACGACAATGCGACGCTGTCCCTGGGCGGCAAGAGCACCGAACTGGTGCACGACGCGAGCAAGGGCTGGCATCCGGCCACGGACTCCGGCGAGAAGATCGAGCAGCTGACCGGTGCTGCCAACGGTGACGACAACGGGGAGCACTGGAAGGTCACCACGACCGACGGCACCCAGTACTTCTTCGGCCTGAACCGGCTTCCGGGCTGGAAGGACACCACCACCCCGGTGACGAACTCCACCTGGACGGTTCCGGTGTACGGAAACCACCCCGCAGAGCCCTGCTACAACGCCTCCTTCGCCTCTGCCTGGTGCCAGCAGGCATGGCGCTGGCAGCTCGACTACGTCGTGGACCCACACGACAACGCGATGGCGTACTACTGGAACACCGAGTCCAACAACTACGCCCGCAACGTCTCCGCGACCACCGGCAAGGGCACCGCCACGCCGTACATACGCGGCGGCACACTGGACCACATCGACTACGGCCTGCGTTCCAACAGCGTGTACACGGGCAAGGCGATGGGGCAGGTGAAGTTCGACGTCTCCGAACGGTGCCTGCAAGACTGCGGCACCTTCGACGCGGCGCATGCCAAGAACTGGCCGGACACCCCGGCCGACCAGTCGTGCAAGGACAACACGGAGTGCGCGAACCAGATCTCGCCCACCTTCTGGTCCCGCAAGCGGCTGACCTCGATCACCACGAAGGTGCTGACCGGCGGTGCGTACAAGGACGTGGATGCGTGGGCTCTGGCCCAGGACTTTCCGCCCTCCGGCGACGGCATCTCCACCCCGATGTGGCTCAGCTCCGTCACGCGCACCGGCCTGGCGGGCGGAACGGCCGCGCTGCCGCCGGTGACGTTTGCCGGCGAGCCGATGGCCAACCGGGTCGACAAACTCGGCGACGGTCTGGCCCCGTTCATCCGGCTGCGGATGTCGCAGATCATCTCGGAGACCGGCGGCGGCATCGGCGTCACCTACTCCGACCCCGGCTGTACCGCCGCCAGCCTGCCACCGGCCGACGGATCGAACACCTCCCGCTGCTACCCCGTCAAGTGGGCGTTCGAAGGAACGACGGCACACCAGGACTGGTTCAACTCCTACGTCGTCACACAGGTGGTCGAGGACGACAACCTCGCCGACAGCCCCAACACCGTCACCTCCTATGCCTATCCCGACGGCGCCACCTGGGTGAAGTCCGCGGACGAATTCACCAAAGCGGACGACCGCACCTACTCGGTGTCCCGCGGCTACGGACGGGTTCAGACCCGCACCGGCACCGGCAGCGACCCCAGAACGCTCTCCGAGAGCAGATACTTCCGGGGTATCGACGGCGCGGAAGTGGAGAACTCCGCCGGAGTCACGGTCACCGACCGAGAACAGTTCGCCGGGATGCCCCGCGAGACGGCCACCTACAACGGTGACGACACCGGCAGACTGCTCTCCGCCACGTCCTTCACTCCCTGGCGCTCCGCGATGACCGCCAGCCGTGCCCGCCACGGTCTCTCCGACCTGACGGCATATGTGACCGGGACCTCCGACGAGCAGTCCCGCACCACCGTCTCCACCGGAACGCGCAATACCTCGGTGCACCGCGAGTTCGACGGATACGGCCTGGTCACATCCGTCTCCGAGACGGGCGACACCGCCAAGTCCGGTGACGAGAAGTGCACCACCACCAGCTACGCCCGCAACCCTGGCAGCTGGCTGCTGGCGAAGGTCTCCCGGGTCGAGGTCGTGGCGGTCCCGTGCGGAGCGGCCGTCTCCCGGCCCAAGGACGTCGTCAGCGACACCCGTACCTCCTACGACGGCGGAGCCTTCGGCGCAGCACCCTCCAAGGGCGACGTCACCCGCATCGAGAGGGTCAACATCCAGGGCGACGGATACGACACCATCACCAGCGTGCCCACCACCAGCATCTGCGGGGCCGGCAAAAACCAGCCGTGCTACGACCCCTACGGGCGGGCCCTCGCGGCCACTGACGCCTACGGGAAGACCTCCACGACCGGGTACACCCCGGTCGCCGGGGAGATCGCCACGCAGTCCGTGGTGACCAACCCACTGGGCCACACGATACGAACGGTTCTGGAACCGCTGCGCGGCCAGCCCGTCACCGTCACCGACGCCAACTCCCGTGTCACCACCACCGCCTTCGACCCGCTCGGCCGGATCACCCAGATCTGGTCACCCGCACGGTCGGCCACGGCCTACCCGTCGCTGCCCAGCTACAAGTTCGCCTACCTGGTGCGCAGGGACGGCCCCATCGTCGTCACCACCAGCGCGCTGAACCTCTCCGGCGACTACCAGACGTCCTACTCCCTGCTCGACGGGCTGCTCCGGGCGCGTCAGACACAAGCCGCCTCACCGGACGACGCCGGGCGGCTGGTCACCGAGGCGTTCTACGACTCGCGTGGCTTGCAATGGCGTAACTCGGGCACGTACTACGCCGACGGAGCGGCGGAAGGCGTCCTGGTGACCGCAACCGACCTGCGGTATCCCTCTTCCACCGAGACGGTCTTCGACGGGGCGGGCCGCCCCACCGCGAATATCGCGCTCCGGTTCGGCACCGAGACCAAACGCACCAGCACCAGCTACACCGGCGACACGACCACCATCGTTCCGCCGGCGGGAGGAAAGGCCACCACCACGGTCACCGACGCGCTGGGGCGCACCACCGAGCTGAAGGAGTACACGAACACGGCCCACACCGCTTCGCAGTCCACGACCTACACCTTCAACTACGCGGTGAAAGGACCCAGGTCAAAGACCCGTCCAATGCGGTGTGGCAGTACACCTACGACACCCGGGGTCGTCAGATCCAGGTCAGCGACCCCGACAAGGGAACTGCGACCGTCACCTACGACACGGGCGACCGGGTCACGGACACCACGGACGCGCGAGGCATCACCCTGCACAGCGACTACGACGTTCTGGGCCGCCGCACCGCCGTGACCGAAGCCGCCACCAGCGAGCACGCGGCCCGCAAACTCACGGAGTGGACGTTCGACACTGCCACCGGCGGCGCCGGACAGCCCGCCACCTCCACCCGCTACGACAACGGCCAGGTCACCTCCGTCAGCACGGTCAAGTCGTACAGCTCGCTCTACAAGCCCGCCACCACCGAGCTCACCATTCCCGCCGGGCAGCCGTTGGCAGGGACCTACAAGTGGAGCACGGCCTACTTCCACACCGGCCAGGTCAAGTCTTCGACCCAACCCGCCCTCCCCGGACTGCCCGAGGAGGACGTCACACCCAAGTACAAGTACAAATCCACCATGCCCGTCGGGCTCGCGGCGGGCACTGACTCCCTGGTCGCCAGCGTCACCCCCGACCACTACGGGCGGAGCAGCATCGAGGAGTACGGGACCTTCGAGGCAAAGCTGACATCCACGTACGCCTACGACGACCACACCGGCGCCCTCACCGACAAGATCACCGACCGGGAGGTGGCGCCCAAGCGGGTGGAGGACGACCACTACGTGTACGACCCCGCGGGCAACATCACCGCCATCTCCACCTCCACTGGCCAGGACGCGACCCGCACGACGGACACCCAGTGCTTCGCGACCGACCCCCTGCGCCGGATCACCGAGGCCTGGACCGCGACCGACGGGTGCAAGGCCACGCCCACCAGCGGCGCCGCGAACACGGTCGGCGGCCCCGACACCTACTGGACGTCGTACACCTACGACCCTGTCGGCAACAGGAAGACCGAGACCCAGCACACCACGGCGGCCGGGCCGGCGAACGATCTCAGCCGCACCTACACCGCTCCACCCGCGGGCAAGCACACCCTGACGTCGGTCAGCGTCTCCGGCACCGATGTGGACACGTACACGTACGACCCGGCCGGCAACATGACGACCCGCAAGACCACCGACGGAGCGCACCGCGACCAGACGCTGGTGTGGAACGCCGAAGGCCGCCTCGCGAGCGTCACCCAGGGCGGCGACGTGACCGGGTACACCTACGACGCCGACGGACAGCGCCTCACCCGGAAGGACTCCACCGGCACCACGCTCTACCTCCCCGGAGGCAGCGAAGTCCTGCTGAAGCCCGACGGCACCACCGCGATCGGCACGCGCCACTACGAGTTCGGGGGCAAGACCGTCGCCATGCGCACCGGGGGCAAGATCACGTTCCTGGTCGCCGATCCGCAGGGCACCGTAAGCACCCAGGTCGATGCGGACACGCATGCCGTCGTCCGACGCAAGACCACTGTCTTCGGCGGCCCCCGGGGCACCGCTCCCACCAGCTGGATCGGCGACAAGGGTTTCGTCGGGGGAGTGAATGACGCCTCCACGGGCCTGACTCACCTCGGCGCACGTGAATACGACCCCGCCACCGGGCGGTTCATCAGCGTTGACCCGCTGTTCGAGGCCGATAAACCGCAGACGCTCGGCGGCTACGCATACGGGGAAAGCAACCCCGTCCTCAATTCCGATCCCACGGGGCTGTCCAGCCGTTTTTCGTGCGACCAGAAATCCTGCTCCGACGAAACTCTCTACTCGGAGGAGAGCAGCAAGACTGCCGACAGCTTCACGGCCTCCGGGGACATACGTTCGGGAAAATGCAGAAGCTGCAACATCCGGAACGCCAAGAAGAATCACCCGGAGTATTTCACCGCTGCCAGCCTCGCGGCAGATCTGGCCCGGCGCTGTGCGGCCGATCCGATTCTCCTCGACTGCAATCCTGAGGCGGCGAACTACACGGGCCGGGGCCCCTCGTTCGAAAGCTTCATGACGGACTGGGTCACGGGCCGGGCGGGTAAGGAGCAAACCTTCGGCGACGACAGCGAGATCGCCGAACTCGCGAGTATGACGAGCACCGCTCATCAGGCGCAGGCGGAGGCCATGCGGCTCTGGATCCTCAAAGGGAAGAACAGCGGCAGTCTTTCGCCGAACAGAATATCCGACAAGACGGCGAAAGAGTTGGTCAACCAGGTAATCTTGGACACGGCGTCACTCCTGGGGATGTACGACCCGAACAAGGCGAACCTGTACCTGGGGTCCTTCACCATCAAGTACCAAGTCGTCTCGAGCAGCAAAGCCGGAGTGCAGGTCAGGTTCACGGTGACGAATCCGACGAGTATCTCCTCTCTCCTCCATATCGCGACGGGCTACGGTACGGACAGGGAAAGAGTCGCGCATAGCTTTGACACCGGAGGCAATCTACACGCGCCGTGGATGCCGAATAACACCACGGAAATCATCACGTGGCGCAGCGTGATGTACTATGCCGACTATCCCTCGCCCAGGGGATTCCACGAATAGCATCCGGCCGCTCCCCTTTCGCCGGGGAGCGGTCGGCCGTTGCGCGGACCGTGGCCGGGCCTGAGATGAGCGGCAAGTCGGCGGCCCGCCCCCGCACCAGCAGGGCGGTGTCGCCGGCGGCCACCCGGAACGTCCCGTCCGGCGGCCCGCACCAGGCCAGGGCGACCCGTCCGCCGTCGGCGCGGGCGAGGGTGAGGTCGGCGGGCTCCGTGGGCGCCGCGAGCGGCACGGACCAGGGACCGGTCGCCACCCCGTCGACCCCGCGGACGGCGACGGCGACTTCGCCGTCCGGCACGGGGAACACGGCGGTGCCGTCCGGGCCCACCTGCTGAGGAGTTCCCGGAACCCCGTCGACGTACAGCACCGCCTCGATCGGCACCCCTTCGGGTAGCCCGCCGGCCGTCGCGGCCACGACTAGGCACTCGTCGCAGACCACCGACGCGACGGTCGGCGTGGCCTTCACGACCGGGGCCGTCACGGCTGGGCCTACCGAGCGCCCGGCACGTCGGCGGACCGACACCACGTACGCCGCGCCGCGCGGCAGCGCCTCGGGTACGGCGAGCGTCGGGGTAGGGCTCAGGGTCTCGCGACGGACCGGCACGCCGTCGCGGATCAGAACGGCGTCGTACGCAGTGGGTGCGAAATCCGGCGCCACCACGTCCACCGAGACCGTCGCGCCGTCCGACGTCACCGATGTGACACCCGGCGGCGTGAGCCGGATCCGGAGCGGCGCCGACGGCGGTCCGGATCCCGCCTTGTCGACGCCTTGGACGACGACGCGGTACGCGCCGTCGTCGAACTCGACGGCGATGAGTTCGGGTGGGCGGTGGCTGCTTGACGACGAACGATCCGCCGACGACCGGGGCGTCCGGGTCCGGCGCGGTGCCGTTGACCATGAGCCGCAGCAGGAAGCCGTCGGTGTCGGCGGCCTTCCAGGAGAGCGTCAGGGCGCCGTTCACCGGGTCCGTCTCGGCCCGCTCGACCATGAAGGTCTCGGTGACGATCGGCACCTTCGGAGAGTACGCCGGCTTGGGAAGGGTGCCGTACATCTCGATTTGGGCCTGGTAGACCGGCCGGGTTCCGCGTCGAGGGGTGGCGAAGCGTCGGTCGCCACCCCGACCCACGCCTCTGCAACCGCGCGGTCGTCGTTCAGGAGTGCCGCCCCGCCCGCACATCGCCCTTGCCTGCATCATCCGCAATCCGGCCCAAGGGCGTTTGTAGCAGTCGGACGCACCCGAGCCCTCGCCACAGCACGCCAGGTCACGCGGACGGCTGCGCGGTGCGCTCGGCCGGAGCAGCGGCGAGGACAAGAGGGGAATACCGCAGCTATCGGCCGGGCTTGCACATTGGTCACCAGTGGCGGCTTCCGTCGTGCAAGCCGTCCATGTGGACGGCCACATGGAACCCGGGCAAGCCCCGGGAGCAGCGCTGGAGAAACCGAAGCGCCTTCTGCGTCGCCCTCGGAGCCGGGCCTCAGCATGCCGTAGCCCTGTGCCCGCCTCGGGTCGGGGCGGGCATGCTCAGGGCTCCGGCACGGGCTCCTGTGTGAGCGGTCAGGAGCGGTTGGCGTTCGACGGGCCGAAGAACTCGATCTCCGCGATGGCGACCTGCTTGTCGGCGGAGGTCGTGTGCGACGAATCGACGGTGAAGCGGACCTTCGTGACTTCGCCGACGGGGAACGGACGCCGCTGGCCGCCCGCCCCCTGGTCCAGGGTCAGTCGGCGCGTGGTGACCTTGCCGTCCTTCCCGGTGATCGTCGCCGTGACGCGATGCGGAAGGGCCGACTCGCCCGTCTTGTCGGCCCGCGCGGAGACGCCCGGGGTGATGATCAGGTCCAGCAACCGGGTCGGCTCGCTGAAGGTGGCCTCGATCCACTCGCCTTGGCCGGACTGCGAGACGCCGGGCCCCCACCAGGTGTTGCTGCGCTTGTCGAAGACGAGCTCCGGCTGGTGGCCGGGATACGAGCGGGAGGCCGCGATCCGGTCCGGGGCGACCGGGGCCCGCTTGGCGAAGTGGTCCAGGGTGGCCTGGATACCGGCGGGCAGGTACACGAAGCCGAGGATCGCCAGGGTGACGACGACGGCGAGGGCGATCCAGGTGCCGATGCGGTCGAAGACACGGCGCAGCCGGGGGCGGTCGCCCGCCCACGGCGTCTCGCGGTGCCGCCCGTCGAAGAGACGGCGCCACCAGGGCGCCCGTCCGGGTGCGGTGGCCTCGCCGGTTTCGGCCAGCGGCATCGCGCAGCGCACGCAGTAGTGGCGGTCGGCACGGTTGGGCGTCGAGCACCACGGGCACGGCGGGCCGCCGTCCACGCCGGGTTGTTGTCCGGGGGCTCGTACGGCGGGCCGCTCGGTGTCCGGTCGGCCGGGCAGGACGGGCGCGGCGGCGGCCGGAGAGGGGCTCGGCGCGTCCGTGTCCGCCACGGGCACCAGGAGGGATCGGGCCCGGTCGGACATGGTGTCGCTCAGCGGGTGCGGGGCCGGTGCGGCGGGCGCGTGTCCGGCGGGCGCGGAGGCGGTCGGCGCGGGCCCGCTCGGTGCGGCGCCCTCCGGCGATGCGCTGTCCTGCGGCGACGGGACGTCCCGGCGCGCCGGACCCGCAGACCCCGCGCCCCCCGACTCGGCGCGCCCCGGCCCGCCGGCCGTTCCCGGGCCTTCCGGACTCGCGGGAGTCCCCGGGCTGACCGTCCCTTGCTGAACCGACGTCAGTCCCCGCGAACCGCCGGATCCCGGTGCCGCCCCGCCCGGACGGGCGGCGTCAGCCGGGCCCGCAGGCGTGCCGGCGTGCGCGGGCGTACCGGTGTCGGAGCCGCCCGTCCTGCGGGCGTCGGGCGCGGTTCGGGCCGGCCGTGCAGCCTCGTGCGGCGGCCTCGCACCGTCGGCGGCGGGTCCGTGCAGGTGCGACGACGAGTCGGCGGGCCGCGCGGCGCGGGCGGCGCTCTGGTCCCAGCCGAGCACGGCGCCGCACGCGTCGCAGAAGGACTGGCCCGGTTCTGCGCGTGTTCCGCACTCGGGGCAGTTCTGCGTGGTCATGTCTTCAGAATCCTTTCGGTGGCGGTCACCTCGACCGTGTACGGCATGTGGGCGGGGCGGGCGGCGGCGACGAGGGAGTCCAGGCGGTGGGTGTCGGCCGGAGTCGGGTCGGGCAGCCGGAGGGTGACGTGCAGACGGGGGCGCGGGGCGCCGGGTAAGGGGCCGAGCGGGCGGGCGTTCCAGTCGGCGCCGCCGCTCTCGGCGATTTCGGGTGCGACGCCGAAGGCGAGTCGTACCGCCTCCGCGAGGCCAAGCCGGGTGCCGCGGACCCGGTGCAGCGCGACGGCGGCCGCGACGGCGGCCCGCAACCTGGGCTCGGGCTCGCTGCCGTCGGTCTCGGCACCCACCCAGGTGCCGAGCCACCGTGCGAAGTCGCCCGGGGCCAGCGCCGGGTCGAAATAGCTGTCCAGGCAGTCCAGGACGTTGAGGATGGGCGCGAGGACTTCGTCCAGGCCGCCGACGAACCGCTGTGCCAGGTCGTCGTCGGCGAAGACGGCGGGGAGCATCGCGCCCAGCGGGAGTGAGGAGCCCAAGCCGTCGACGGAGCCCCGGTAGGGAGTGGTTGTCATGCGTCGTCCCCGATCACCCGGACGCGATGGTCGAAGGAGAAGACCAGCGAGGGCCGCTCCAGGTCGATGCGGTCGGTCGGGTTGCCGCGCTTGCCGGTGAGGGGATCGGCGGGGTGCAGGACGACCTGGTCGACGAGTTCCACCCCGCCGACCCGCTGCAGTACCGCGAACACCTCGCCCGTCTGGACGGGCCTGCCGAAGGGCCAGCCCTGCCCGTCCGTGCCTCCGGTCAGCGGGTCGAGGTGGCGGTAGAGCGCGTCGTGCGCCTGGCGGCGCACCCGGTCGGTGTCGACGCCACGGAACGCGTGCACCGTGGCGACGACCGTGACGCCCTGGTAGTACGGCGGGCCGACGGCCAGCCGGGTGCCGATGAGACGGCGCTCGTCGAGGTGCCGGGTGATCCGGCGCAGCAGGTCGTCGCCGGGCACGAGCTGCTCGAAGCGCAGCCGCCCGCCCGGATCGGGGACGGCCTGGGGGACGACGAGGACGCGGACCGCGTAGGCGCCGTGCTCGCCCTCCTCGCCCTCCAGGCAGGCGATGCGCGCGGTTTCCGGCGCGGCGCGACGGGCGAGCTCCTCGTAGTCGCGCAGGGTGACGGCGCGGTCCTGGGCGCGGAGCGTGATCGGCGCCCGCAGCTTGGCCTCCTTCACCGTCTCGCCGTCGACACCACCGTGCGCCGCCTCGCGGTTGACGACCTCGGCCACGTACGGGATGGAGGTGCGCAGCACCTGGACGGCGCCGCGCGCCACGTTGCCGCCGCGTCCGCCGCCGCTGCGGTAGCGGTGCGCGCGGACCACGGAGCCCTTGGGGGCGACCGCCCCGTACTGGCGCAGCGTCCCGTCCGGTTCGCGGACAGCCGGGCCGAAAGCGATCTCGCCGGTGGCGCCTTCCAGGGTGACGTGGCGGTCGCCGGGCCGGGACGCGGCGAAGTGCGGGACCACCTGCCAGTCTTGCCAGCCGTCGTCGTCGGCGGTCTGCAGGAGCAGCGGCGGGTCGTCGGCGACGACCGGGGCGTGGGTGAGCCGCAGCCGCTGGCCGGGCAGTCCGGTGGCTTCGCCGAGGGCCTCGTCGTGGACCGTCTCGGCATGCACGGCACGGGTGGTGCCACCGATGGTGTACGCATCGACGGAGCGGATGCTCGGCGAGGCGGTGTAGAAGGGCTGGCCCGGCAGTGGGTCGGTGACGCGGCAGCGGACCCAGCCTGCCTCCCGCCCGCCGTTGCGTGAGAGCACATGGCCGCCGGGCAGGTGCAGGACGACGTCGCCGGGGCGATTGAGACCGCCGGTGCCGTCCCGGTCCACCTCGCAGGGCTGCCAGCCGTCCTCGGTCCACGCCTCCCACAGCAGGGGCGGCTGGCGCGGATCGACACCGACGCCGTCGACGCGGCTGTCGAGCTCCAGGGCGAGCGCGCAGTGCGGAGCGGCCGCGGTCAGACCGATGAGCATGCAGTCGCCTGGGTTCGGGGCCTCGGCGAAGCACAGTACGTCCTTGCCCTCGACGAGTTCCGTGGTGCGGTCCGTGACGGGCTGCCCGCGGTGCTGCACCACCACGTGGGACATTGCGCACGGGACGACGGCCAGGTCGCGCTCGGTGGCGAAGACGACGGCCTCCTCCCGCTCGGTGCGCAGCGTGGCGACCTCGGTACCGGCCGGGACCAGAACCACGTCCTCTTGGGGCGCGGACAGCCAGAAGGTGACGTCCGTGCGCGCCGCGGAGGGCGGGAAGAGGGTGATGCCCACCAGGTCGAGGAAGGCGAGGTGGTTCTTCTCCGGGACGCGGTTGAGCCGGTACACGATCTGGTCCGCCATGTGCGCGACCGTCTCGACGAGCGTGACGCCGGGGTCGGAGACGTTGTGGTCGGTCCACTCCGGGGCGCGCTGCCGGATGTAGCGCTTGGCGTCGTCGACGAACTGCTGGAAGCGCCGGTCGTCGAGGTTGGGGGAGGGCAGGGACATCAGTGGTCGCTTTCCGAGGAGCCCGGCGAGCCCGGCTCGTCGTGGGAGGGGATGACGTAGAAGGGGAAGACGAGGCTGCGCGGGTTGTTCGTCCCGCGGATGGAGTACCGGATGTCGATGAACAGGACGCTCTGGTCGGCGCCGGTGGAGACTTCGACGTCGTGGACCTCGATCCGGGGTTCCCAGCGGTCCAGGCTCACGTACACCTCGTGCTGGATTCGTCCCGCGGTCTGCTCGTTGACCGGGGCGAAGACGAGGTCGTGGATGGCACAGCCGAACTCCGGGCGCATCGGCCGCTCGCCCGGGGCGGTGGCCAGGACGAGCCGGATGGCCTCCTCGACCTCGCGCTCACCGCTGACCAGGGCGATGCCCCCGGTGGGTCCGATGCGCAGGGGGAACGCCCAGCCGGAGCCGACGAACTGTTGGGCCATCAGGGGGCCACCTGTCTTCTGGTCATCCGAAGGGGTACTTGATGGTGTTGACGTAGAGGAGGCCCATGAGGTCGACCTTGATGGCGCGGATGCCGACGTTGGCGATGGTGTTGACCTGGACCGTACCGCCGGAGGTGATCATGGTGGCGCCCACGGCCTTGAGGCTGAGCGCGCCCATCGCGTCGATGCTGACGGCGCCCGCGAGCGACTTCAGGTTGACGATGCCGCGGCCCTGGATGTCGAGGAGGCCGCCGCTCTTGATGGTGAGCCGGCGCCGGGCGCTGAGCGTCAGGTCGGTCCCGGCTTCGATCGACACCGAGCGGCCGCCCGTGATGGTCACCGACCCCTTGCTGTCGACGGTGATCTCCGTCTCGGTGCGGTCGAGGTTGATGGTCAGCCGGTCGTCACCGCTGGCGATGCGCACGCCCTGCTTGCGCCTGCCGGTCCGCTGGCTGAGCAGGTCGACGCGGTTGCCCTGCCGGTCGGACAGGGTGTGCCGGGCGGCCTTCCGCTTCAGTCCGTCGTGCAGGGGTACATCGTCGATCGGGGTCGGCAGGTCCCGGCCGTTGTAGAGTCCGCCGATCACGTACGGGTGGTCCAGCGCGCCCCGGTCGAAGGCGACCAGCACCTCGTCCCCGACGTCCATCGGGAACACGCCGCCGCCGCCCACCCCGCCGGACTGCACGCTGCGGGCCCAGTCGCTCACGTACGTGTCGTCCAGCCACGGGAACTGGAGCTTGACCCGGCCCTGCTTCAGCGGGTCCTGCACGTCGGTGACGATGGCGTTCGCGACGCCGGGCAGCCGGGTGGCGCCGGCGGCGTCCGCCCCGCCGCCCCCGCCCGCGGCCAGCCCGTAGAGGGAGCGCCACTGCCGTCCGCTGACCGTGATCCACGACTCGTAGTGTTTGCCGTCGCCGAAGACGTGCCGCACGGAAGTGACGGTGTACTTGCCCTCGAAGGGCTTGCCCACGTCGCCGAGGGCCACGGGCACGCCCGGCCGGAGCTCGGGATTGCCATACACAGCGACCTCCAGCTCGGCGAACGACGAGGTGACGTCGGCGGCCAGGGCCCTGGCGGCCTGCTGGACCTCGTCCTGCCGGTCGTAGGGGACGCCGGTCTCGACGAGCTGCGCGGGCGCGAACTTCCCGGCCGCCTGGCCCGGGGTGAGGCCGATGGAGATGCCAGGGTCGGTCGTGGCCGAGGCTGTCTCGACGATCTTCTTCTTGGTGGTCACGTTCCAGCCGCGCGATTGGACCGTTCCGACCTGGTCCGCGGCGGTGACCGCCGCCCGCAGCCGGAGGATGTCGTGGCCGGCCTGGAGCACGAACGGGCTCTTGTCGCCGTCGGTCCGCGGGGACGGCGCGCCGGCCGACGGTGTCGGCGTGACGAACCGGAACTTCCCCTTGGCGTCCAGGGACATCACCATGCCGTTCTCGTCGGCGAGCCGGGAGAGGAAGTCCCAGTCGGTGACGTTGGGCTGGCTGATGAACCCGTACGCGCCCTTCGTCGACTGGATCCGGCCGATCGGCACGCCGTCCAGGGCGGCGAGCTTGCGGGCGATGTCCGAGGCCTTCTGGTTGCGGTAGGCGGCGACGCGGCGCCGGCGCATCATCCGGTGCCCGAAGTCGTAGCCACGGATCACGGTGAAGCTTCCCGTGCCGTCGTAGTCGGCCTCCAGGGCGGTGACCTCGCCGGTCAGCACGGGCTTGCCGCCGCCCTGGCCGTCGGAGATCGGCGTCAGGACCACCCTCGTGCCGAAGGTGACGCCGAGCTTGCCGAGGACCAGGCGGTACGGGTCGCGGAAGGTCAGCCGGAACGCGGCGGGCACGCCGACGCCCTGGTCGACCCAACCCTCGACGAGCAGCGGGGCGATGTCGTCGG
Source organism: Streptomyces sp. NPDC059355 (assembly GCF_042752335.1). Taxonomy (NCBI): domain Bacteria; kingdom Bacillati; phylum Actinomycetota; class Actinomycetes; order Kitasatosporales; family Streptomycetaceae; genus Streptomyces; species Streptomyces sp. NPDC059355. The sequence continues at coordinate 38,411 of NZ_JBHYXN010000060.1, forward strand.
GGAGTTTCACGGAACCGATCCGCACCTGCATGATGCTGGAGAACGCGGGCTGCACCATCAGCGCGACACCTCCTCGGGTGCGGGAAGCACCAGTTCGGTGCCCGTCGGCAGCCGGGACGGGTCGTCGATGCCGTTGATCTCGGCGATCGCCCGCCAGACGGTGGCCGTGCCGTACTCTCGCCACGCCAGCGACTGGAGCGAGTCGCCGGCCACGACGCGGTGCACGCGCTGCGCGGTGAGCGCGCCGGACGTCGGGTTCTGGCCCTTGGTCTTCCCCGGGATCTCCACCAGGTGCACCTGACAGGTGGCACGGATCGGCACGCCCGTGGTGCCGAAGAGGCTGTACGACGCCTCGACCGAGCTCACGTACGCGACGAAGCGGGCCGTGGAGAACGACCCCCACTCGAACACCACCCACGGCGGCGACGGCTGGTCGGCGGCGATGCTCTTCGCCGTCACCTCGCAGCAGTCCAGCAGCGATTCGACCTTCTTCAGCACCGTGTTGGCGGTCGGCGCGGTCGACGAGTCCAGGAAGATCTCCAAGGTCATCTCGCGCGGCTCGGCGCCCATGAACTCCGGCTTGGAGCCGTCGCGCACGGCCATCGTCGGCGTTGCCTTCCACTGAGCGCGCTGGCTCAGGGACAACTGCGCCGGATTGAACTCGAAGCCGAACGTCCGCATCAGCGCCCCGGGCGTCGTGCTCGTCCCGACCGGCGGTTCGTGGATCGCCAGCGTCGCGCGCACCAGGCTCTTGCCGGCGCCCCTGCTGCTCGTGGCCATGGGTGTGCCTCCCTTCCGCTCCGTCGCGCCGTCAGTCCGTGAACCCGTGGTGGGCGATCTCCAGGACCTCGGTGGCCACGGCGGGGCTCGCGGGATCGAGGATGGGGCCCTGCCAGCTCACGGGCAGGACGTCGATGAGCCCCCAGCGGGCCACCAGCGACCCGTCGGCCCGCAGCGCCGCGATCTGGGCGGTGGGCCGCTTGATCCCCGTCTGGACCGACGAGATCCACTTGGCGACCTTCGAGGTGTCCGGGGTGAGCGGCCGGGTGAGCCGGATGGTGGGGAAGGTGACCCGGGTGGGCAGGTGCCACACGAAGCCGTTGTTACCGCCTTCCTGGCGGTGCTCGACCTCCACCTGGGACGACAGGCCTTCGCATCCGTTGAAGAAGCCGAGGCTCTCGCCGTCGATGGTGAGGGTGAACCAGATGGTGGACCCGGGGTCCTGGCGAGGCATCCGAGGTGGGCCTTTCTGTCGTTCTGCGGTGGTGGCGCGCGGTGACGGGGGTTCCGTCAGGCGCGCGGATCGCGGAGTCTGCCGATCCGTTCGCGGTCCATGCGCAGTTCGGTACGGACGAGGCGGGTGACCCGGCCGATGATCCGGTGCACCAGCTCGTCCAGCTGGAAGTCGGTCAGATCGCGCGGATCGAACGCGCCGGGGGGAATCGCGGTGTATTCGGGCGGCGGGTCCTCGGCGGAGACCGCCGTCCCGGAGGCCGGGCTGCCGCCGGGCGGCTCGTACGGTGGCGGCGGTTCGGCCGACGGAGCCGGCGGGGAGGACTGCGACGACGGCCGGAGGTGCCCCAGCGTCTGGGCCACGCCGGCCGACGCGGCGGCGGCGAGCGCGCCGATGGCCCGACCGGAGCCGGAGCCGGAGCCGGAGCCGAAGGAGGGGAAGCGCTGGACCGTGGGCCCGGCGGGCGTAGACCCCCCGGACGGTGCCCTGGCCGCCGCGCCCGCGGGCAACGCCGGAGCCGCGGCCGCGGGCGGCGGCCTCAGCGGAGCCACGGGCAGCGGAACGCGCGCCGTGGCGCCGGCGTTGCCCGCGGGGCGCCGGCGCGGTGGAACACCCCTTACGGGGAAGGCCCGTTGGACGGGAAGAACATCGGCCGTACGCGCAGGTGCCGGCGCGGGCGCGGAAGCGCCGGTACGGGGACTGCGGTGCTCCCGCCCGGCGCCCGGTGCCGTCCGGGCGGGCGCGCCGCCGAGCGGCGCCCCCAGCGGGGAGCGTGGTGGGGCAGAGGGCACCGGGGACGACATGGAACCGGGTGTGGGGCGCGACGGGGACGGCGATGACGCGGCTCCGGGGGCGGGAGTGGCCGGGGCCGCCAGGGGCGCACCGAGCCCCGCACGGGGAGCCGTGACACTGCGCTGCACCGGGACCGCGGGCGTTGAGCCGGTGGAGGCACGGGGTCGGGGTGCCGGTCCGGGGCCCTTGGCAACAGATCCGCGCCGTGACTCCGTGCGGCCGGGGGCCGACGGGGGTACGGCCGCGGGCGGGCGGGGCGCTCCGGGGCTGGTGGCGGGGGGTCCGCTCTGTGACTCCGTACGGCCGGGGGCCGACGGGGGCATGGCTGCGGATTCCCGGCGGACGACGGGCGCGGGCGGGCGGAGCGGTCCGGAGCTGGTGGCGAGCGGTCCGTGCTGTGACTCCGCGGGGCCCGGGGTCGACGGAGGTACGGCCCCGGGGCCGCGGTCGACGACGGACACGGGCGGGGTCGTGGAGCGTTGCACCGGGGGCGTCGCCGTACTGCGCCGGGCAACAGGGAGACCGGCGACCGGCGACGCTGCGGCCGTGGGGGTTCGAACGGAAGAGTCTGGAGACGGGGGAACGGGCTGGGTGGTCGCAATCTCCGGAACGGGCATCGGAGCCGGTGCGTCCGACCGCGGCGGGGTGTGCGGAGTCGGTCGGGGTGTCGCCGAGGCGCCCGGCCTCGGCGCGTCGCCCGACGCGCTGTGGCCGGCCGCCGGGGCACTGCGCTGGGTGTGCGTGTGGGGCTGGACGGCAGTCCTGGCAGCCGTGCCGTCGGGTACGGCAGAGGAGCGGCGGCCGTCGCCAGGGGCGGACGATGCCACTCCGGGCGCGGTCACCGCTCGCTGAACGGGCGTACCGAATCCGGGAGCGGCTGCTGTCACCGCCCGGGCGGGGACCGGGGTGTTGGTCGTGGGTGACCCGGCGTCGGACGGGTTCGTGCCAGCCCCCGCGGACTTCGCCTGGTCGCGCTGCGGGACGCTGCCGGGCGCCCGCGCGGGCGGCGTCTTCGCGGCGGGTACCGCTCGCTGGACGGGTGCGCCGGTCGCGGGTGGTGGAGCGGCCGCCGCCGGTGTGGGGATGGAGGTGTCGGTCGAGGGTGACCCCGACCGGGACGGGTGCGTGTCCGTCCCCTTGGGCTTCGCCAGGTCGCGCTGCGGGGGGCTGCCGGGTGTGTCCGTGCGCGGCGCGCTCGCGGTGGGTGCCGCTCGCTGAACGGGCGTACCGATTCCGGACGTGGCTGCTGTCACCGCCCGTGTGGGGATCGGGGTGTTGGCCGTGGGTGACCCCGACCGGGAGGGGTGCGTGTCCGTCCCCTTGGGCTTCGCCAGGTCGCGCTGCGGGGGGCTGCCGGGTGTGTCCGTGCGCGGCGCGCTCGCGGTGGGTACCGCTCG
>NZ_JBHYXN010000061.1:0-39520 GCF_042752335.1 Streptomyces sp. NPDC059355
GCACGGCACGAGCCGTGCGCCGGGACCGGCCTTTTTGGTCGACGTTACGTACCGACTCCTCCTGGGATCGGCGCACCCGTCCTCGTCGGGACGCATGAGACTGAACTGACTGGTACGTGCAAAAAATTTGGAATGGCCCGGAATCGGAACACCGGGGCACCCCGGCTCGTTGTCACGACGTGAGCACGACACCACCTGTTCTCGCCGCAGAGCTGGCGCAGGCGTGGGCCGACATTCAGCGGTACCACTCCGAGCTGCCTGACCTTGCCGCGCCCGAGTCCCTGATCGGAGAGTCCTCGTCCGCCTGCGGCGCCGAGCTCTCCTTCGAGCGACTGCTGCACGAGGCAGTCCACGGCATCGCCGCCGCCCGCGGAGTGCGCGACACCTCGCGAGCAGGCCGCTACCACAACCGCAGATTCCTCGCGATCGCCGAGGAGATGGGGCTGGACCACTCCGACGAGCCGCACGCGAGCAGCGGCTTCTCACTGGTCTCGCTCAATCCCGAGGCGAAGAAGCGCTACCGCCCCACCATGGAGCGGCTGCAGCGCGCGCTGAAGGCGCACACGGCCGCGACGGCCGCCGACACCAAGCGCAGCTTCCGCGGCCCGGCCGCCCGGCACGGCTCCTCGGGTGGCGGTGTCCGCGTCAAGGCGGTCTGCGACTGCGGGCGCAATGTGCGGGTGGTCCCCTCCGTGCTGGCGCAGGCGCCGATCGTGTGCGGCGGCTGTATGAAGCCGTTCCGCATCCCCGAGGTGGCCGTCTCGGCCGCGGCATCCTGACCCCGGCCGACTCCCCGCGAGAAGCGCCGCAGGCATGTGGCACAATGGCTAGCTGTACTCGACAGTCGCATAGGACCCCTCTCTCCTCCGGCTGACGCGTCCATCGGGCACCCGAGTACCGCAACCCCACGTGGCATCTCATGTGCCCAACCACGTCAAGTTCAGGAGACACCACTCCAGTGGCAGTCAAGATCAAGCTCAAGCGCCTCGGCAAGATTCGCCAGCCGCACTACCGCATCGTCGTCGCCGACGCCCGCACCCGCCGGGACGGTCGCGCGATCGAAGAGATCGGTATCTACCACCCGACGTACAACCCGTCGCGCATCGAGGTCAACGCCGAGCGTGCGCAGTACTGGCTGTCGGTCGGCGCCCAGCCCACCGAGGCTGTGCTCGCCATCCTGAAGCTCACCGGTGACTGGCAGGCGCACAAGGGCCTCCCGGCCCCCGCGCCGCTGCTGCAGCCGGAGACGAAGGAGAGCAAGCGCCGCACCTTCGACGAGTTCGCCAAGGCCCTCGAGGGCATCGGCGAGACCAAGGGCGAGGCCATCACGCAGAAGGCGAAGAAGGCCGACAAGAAGGCGGACGAGGCTGAGGCCGCCGCCGAGTCGACCGAGGCCTGAGCATGCTCGAGGAGGCTCTTGAGCACCTCGTGAAGGGCATTGTGGACAACCCCGACGAAGTGCAGGTCGCCTCGCGCAACCTGCGTCGCGGGCAGGTGCTCGAGGTCCGGGTTCACCCGGACGACCTCGGGAAGGTGATCGGCCGCAACGGCCGCACCGCGCGTGCCCTGCGTACCGTCGTGGGCGCCATCGGCGGCCGGGGGATCCGCGTCGACCTCGTCGACGTGGACCAGGTCCGCTGAGACTTGGTTCATTGAGAACGTGAATCACCGGCACGGGCCGGGGAGGGCATTCGTGCCCACCCCGGCCCGTCGTCGTCTGAACAGGAGAAAACACAAGTGGAGCTGGTTGTCGCGCGGATCGGCCGCGCCCACGGGATCAAGGGTGAGGTCACCGTCGAGGTGCGGACCGACGAGCCGGAGCTGCGGCTCTCGCCCGGTGCCGTCCTGCGGACCGAACCGGCGTCGGCGGGTCCGCTGACCATCGAGACGGGCCGCGTGCACAGCGGGAGGCTGATGCTCCGCTTCGCCGGCGTCAAGGACCGCACCGGCGCCGAGGCGCTGCGCAACATCCTGCTCATCGCCGACGTCGACCCGGCCGAGCTCCCCGAGGAAGAAGACGAGTACTACGACCACCAGCTGATGGACCTGGACGTCGTGCTCGAGGACGGCACCGAGATCGGCCGGATCACCGAGATCTCCCACCTGCCCTCGCAGGACCTCTTCATCGTCGAGCGCCCCGACGGCACCGAGGTGATGATCCCCTTCGTCGGCGAGATCGTCGCCGAGATCGACCTGGAGGAGCAGCGCTGCGTCATCACGCCGCCGCCCGGGCTGATCGACGACCGTGCCGAGATCGTCTCCACGCGGGACGCCGAGCCCGAGGGCGACGCCTGATGCGTCTCGACGTCGTCACGATCTTCCCCGAGTACCTGGAGCCGCTGAACGTCTCCCTCGTCGGCAAGGCGCGGGCCCGCGGGCAGCTCGACGTGCACGTCCACGACCTGCGGGACTGGACGTACGACCGGCACAACACGGTCGACGACACCCCGTACGGCGGCGGTCCCGGCATGGTCATGAAGACCGATCCTTGGGGCGAGGCCCTCGACGAGGCCCTGGCCGACGGATACGAGTCCGGCGCGCACGGGCCGGTCATGGTCGTCCCCACGCCCAGCGGCCGCCCGTTCACCCAGGAACTGGCCGTCGAGCTCTCCGAGCGGCCCTGGCTGATCTTCACGCCGGCCCGGTACGAGGGCATCGACCGCCGGGTCATGGACGAGTACGCCACGCGCATGCCGGTCTACGAGGTCTCCATCGGCGACTACGTGCTGGCGGGCGGCGAGGCCGCCGTCCTGGTGGTCACCGAGGCCGTGGCCCGGCTGCTGCCCGGCGTCCTCGGCAACGCCGAATCGCACCGCGACGACTCCTTCGCGCCCGGCGAGATGGCGAACCTGCTGGAGGGGCCGGTCTACACGAAGCCCCCGGAGTGGCGCGGCCGGGGCATCCCGGACGTGCTGCTCAGCGGCCACCACGGGAAGATCGCCCGCTGGCGCCGGGACGAGGCCTTCCGCCGGACCGCACGGCACCGCCCCGATCTGATCGAGCGCTGCGAGGCCTCCGCCTTCGACAAGAAGGACCGCGAGATCCTGAGCATCCTGGGCTGGCGGCCCGCCGCCGACGGCCGATTTTGGCGTAGGCCGGAGGCCGTGGAAGAATAGGCGGCTGCTGTGTGCTCGCGTGCGCCCCTGCCACAGGGGGACAGTCGCCCGCCGAGTGACGCGGCTCCCGAATTCTCTCCGGAAACCCGCACCGGCGGCCTGTGGCGTCGTGCGAAGAAAGCAGACGAAGAACATGTCTCACCTGCTCGATGGCGTCAACGCCGCCTCGATCCGCTCCGACGTCCCGGCCTTCCGCCCGGGTGACACGATCAACGTGCACGTCCGCGTCATCGAGGGCAACCGCTCCCGTATCCAGCAGTTCAAGGGTGTTGTCATCCGTCGCCAGGGCTCTGGCGTCTCCGAGACCTTCACCGTTCGCAAGGTTTCCTTCAGCGTCGGCGTCGAGCGCACCTTCCCGGTGAACTCCCCGATCTTCGAGAAGATCGAGCTCGTCACCCGCGGTGACGTCCGTCGCGCCAAGCTGTACTTCCTCCGTGAGCTCCGCGGCAAGGCCGCGAAGATCAAGGAGAAGCGCGACCGCTGATCTCCTCTCCGGGTCCCGGAGGCGGCCGGATAGGCTCGCCCTCGATGGACACCGAAGCAGAGCTCTCACAGCGCGGCCACCCCTCCCCCGAACCGGGGGAGGGGCGGCCGCGTTCTGCGTTGTGGGGGCGCCGTGCGCTGCCCGGGTGGCGGGCCTTCCTGACGTTGCGGGGGGCCGCCGTGCTCGGCGTGCTCTGCACGGGCTTCCTGCTGCTGCTCAGCAATTTCGTCGTACAGCCCTTCCTGATCCCGAGCCGGTCGATGGAACCGACGCTGCGGGTCGGGGACCGGGTGCTGGTGAACAAGCTGGCGTACCGTTTCGGCGACCAGCCGAAGCGCGGGGACGTGGTGGTCTTCGACGGCACGGGGTCCTTCGTACGGGAGGGCGCCGAGGGCAACCCGATCGGCGAGGCCGTGCACGGCGCGGCCTCCGCGCTCGGGATCGGAGAGCCGTCAGAGACCGACTTCGTGAAGCGGGTCGTGGGCGTCGGCGGTGACGACGTGGTGTGCTGCGACAGCGGCGGACGGATCAAGGTGAACGGGGTGCCGGTGGACGAGCCGTACCTATATCCGGGAGACGGGCCCTCGAAGGTGCCCTTCCGGATCGTCGTACCCCTCGGGACCCTGTGGGTCATGGGTGATCATCGTTCCCAGTCCCGGGACTCCCGGGACCACCTGGGGGAACCGGGCGGGGGGATGGTGCCGGTGGAGAAGGTGATCGGGCGGGCCGACTGGATCGGCTGGCCTGTCCCGCGCTGGGGGTCCATTCCCGCGGCTCCCGCGTCGACCGTGCCTTCCGGCGGCGGCCATGGGTAGCCGGGGGCGTTCGAGAGGCGGCCGGATCCCCGAGCCGGAGCCGGAGTCCGAGCCGAGACGGACGCCCCAGCCCCCGCCCACGCCCAGGCCCACGCCCCAATTCTGGCGTGCACCCGAGACTCCGGGCGGCCCCGAGCCCCGGCGGGAGCCCGAGCCCGCCGCGGTTTCCGAGCGGCCGGTGCGGGAGCCCGGGTCGCGACGAGGGGCCAAGGCGCAACCCGTCGCGGCCGAGACCGGGGGCCGGGCGGCGCGGCGCCGGCTGGCCCGGCGGGTCAAGCGGCGCAGGCGTACCCGCCGGGTGGGCGAGGTACCGCTGCTGATCATCGCGGCGCTGTGCATCGCGCTCGTCCTCAAGACCTTCCTCGTGCAGGCCTTCTTCATCCCGTCCGGATCCATGGAGCAGACGATCCGGATCGGCGACCGCGTGCTGGTCGACAAGCTGACCCCGTGGTTCGGCTCCAAGATCGAACGCGGCGACGTCGTCGTGTTCAAGGACCCCGGCGGCTGGCTCAAGGGCGAGGCCGCGCGCCCGCCCGAGGACCCCGTGGGCGTCAAGCAGATCAAGGAGACGCTGACCTTCATCGGCCTGCTGCCCTCCGCCGACGAACAGGATCTGATCAAGCGGGTCATCGGCGTCGGCGGCGACACCGTCGTGTGCTGCGACGCCAAGGGCCGCGTCACCGTCAACGGCACGGCCCTCGACGAGCCGTACGTGAGCCCCGGCAACGCACCCTCCGAAATCCGGTTCGAGGTGCAGGTGCCCAAGGGGCGGCTCTTCGTGATGGGCGACCACCGGGCGAATTCGGCCGATTCCCGCTACCACCTCGACGAGGCCTTCGACGGCACCATCGGCGAGGGCGGGGTCGTGGGGCAGGCGGTCGTCATCGCCTGGCCGTTCGACCACTGGCGCAAGCTCGAACAGCCCGCGACCTTCCGTTCGGTCCCCGATCCGGCCCCGAGCGGGCGACGCGGCCGCCGTGGGCGCCGACGGGGCCCGCCGTTCGCATAGTGTGTCCTCGGTCTCCCGCGCCTTAGGGAACTCCCGCTCGTTAAGGGAGGGGAGGGCCCGTGCCTGGTTCGGTGCGGGCGGCGATCTGCGAGTGAGGAGTGGATGTGGGGGATGTGGCGGTAGGCGCGCGATCCGGACGCGACGAAGGCGAGGAGCGGCCGGACGATGCCGAGCGCGAGGCCGAGGACGGTGGTGCCGAGGCGCGCCCGCACCGCTCGTTCTGGAAGGAGCTCCCGCTCCTCATCGGCATCGCCCTGCTGCTCGCCCTGCTGATCAAGACCTTCCTGGTGCAGGCGTTCTCGATCCCGTCCGACTCGATGCAGAACACCCTGCAGCGCGGCGACCGGGTCCTCGTGGACAAGCTGACCCCGTGGTTCGGCTCGGAGCCCGAGCGCGGCGAGGTCGTGGTCTTCCACGACCCCGCGAGCTGGCTGGCGGGGGAGCCCACCCCGGAGCCCAACTTCGCGCAGACGATCCTCAGCAAGATCGGCCTGATGCCCTCCGCGGACGAGAAGGACCTGATCAAGCGGACCATCGCCATCGGTGGTGACACGGTCGAGTGCAAGAAGGGCGGACCGGTCGTCGTCAACGGCAAGGAGCTCGACGAGCCGTACATCTACCCGGGCAACACCCCGTGCGACGACGCCCCGTTCGGTCCGATCACGGTGCCCAAGGGCAAGATCTGGGTGATGGGCGACCACCGGCAGAACTCGCAGGACTCCCGCTACCACATGCAGGACTCCACCCAGGGCTTCGTGCCGGTCGACAAGGTCGTCGGTCGGGCCGTGGTCGTGGCCTGGCCGATCACCCGGTGGGCGACCCTGCCCATCCCGGACACCTTCGACCAGCCGGGCATCGGGAACCAGGCCAAGGCGACGGCGATGGGCCTCGGGGCCGCCGGGCTGGCGCCCGTCGGGCTCGGTCCGGCCGCGCTGGGCCTCGTCGGAGCGGTTCCGGTCGTGATGTGGCGCCGGCGGAAGCTGACCAGCGGGACTACCGGCAGGTAGGGTGCCGCCCAGGTCGTCGATCCCGGAACTGTGGGGGCGCTGCAATGGGCGAAACGCTGAAAACGCAGACAAGCGGTACCGAGGGCATACGCGGTACCGGAGGAACACGCGGTGGCAAGGACGGCCGCGGCGGTCTCGGCAATGTGCTGTCGGGAGTCGCCGTGGCCGTCGGCTTTGTGCTCTTCCTGGGCGCATTCGCCTGGGGGGCCTTCACCTACCGGCCGTACACGGTGCCGACCGACTCGATGATGCCGACGGTGAACCCCGGGGACCGCGTGATCGCGCAGCGGATCGACGGCGGTCAGGTGCGGCGCGGCGACGTGGTGGTGTTCACCGACCACACCTGGAGCGACACGCCCATGGTCAAGCGGGTCGTGGCCATCGGCGGCGACACCGTGAAGTGCTGCGGGGCGGGCGGCCGCCTCACCGTGAACGGCAAGGAGCTCGACGAGCCGTACCTCGAGCACGCCCTGCCCGAGGGGGCGGCCGCGAGCAGCGCCGCCGTGCCGGCCTCCGACATTCCCTTCGAGGTCACGGTGCCCGAGGGCAACCTCTTCCTGCTGGGCGACCAGCGCGCCGCCTCCCTTGACTCCCGGTCCCACCTCCAGGAGGCCGGCCAGGGCACCGTGCCCCGGTCCGCGGTCCAGGCCCGGGTCGACGCCCTCGCCTGGCCCACGGTGAAGATGCTGGAGCGGCCCGCCACCTACGCCTCCCTTCCCGGAGGGACCTCGCGGCCGGGGCCGCTGCGCCTCCAAGCGGCCGTTGTGGTCGCCGGAGCCGCCCTGGTGCTGCTGGGGGCCGCGTACGGGCCCCTCGTACGGGTCCTGCGGCGCGGGCAGCGGCGGGAGCCGGCCGGTGCCCGCTGACGAGGCCGCCGGGGAGGGCCCGCGCAAGGTGTCCCGGGTGATCCTGCTGGACCCCGCCGACCGGATCCTGCTGCTCCACGGCTTCGAACCGGACAATCCCGCGGACCATTGGTGGTTCACCCCGGGCGGCGGACTCGAAGGCGACGAGACCCGGGAGCAGGCCGCGCTGAGGGAGCTCGCCGAGGAGACGGGGATCACAGAGGTGGATCTGGGGCCGGTGCTGTGGCAGCGGTACTGCTCGTTCCCGTTCGACGGGCGGCGCTGGGAGCAGGACGAGTGGTACTACCTGGCCCGGACCGAGCGGACGCGGACCGAGCTGGGCGGCCTCACCGAGCTGGAGCGACGCAGCGTCAGCGGTGCCAGGTGGTGGACCTCCGGGGAACTTCTCTCGGCCCATGAGACGGTGTACCCGACCAGACTCGCCGAGCTGCTCCGTACGCTGCTCGACGACGGTCCCCCGGGTGCGCCGGTGGTCCTGGCCCCGGAAATCGTTTAGGGGCGCAGGGGCCTGGCGCACAATAGGGGGACGCACGGCTGAAGGGGAACATGCCATGAGCGCCGAGGACCTCGAGAAGTACGAGACCGAGATGGAGCTGAAGCTCTATCGCGAGTACCGCGACGTCGTCGGGCTGTTCAAGTACGTGATCGAGACCGAACGTCGTTTCTACCTCACGAACGACTACGAGATGCAGGTGCACTCGGTCCAGGGGGAGGTGTTCTTCGAGGTCACGATGGCCGACGCCTGGGTGTGGGACATGTACCGGCCGGCCCGCTTCGTGAAGCAGGTGCGGGTGCTGACCTTCAAGGACGTGAACATCGAGGAGCTCAACAAGAGCGATCTCGAGCTGCCGGGCAGCTGACGCCCGGCCCTTCACCACCTGCGCGCGCTCTCGCGCCGATCGCCCCCGCCTCCCCGGGTTCACCCTCAGGGGTGAGGGGGTTGTCCACAATGCCCCCGCTGTCCACCAAGATCCACGGGGTGGGCGGGACCGCGGGATCGTCGGGGGCGGAGGTGGTGCCCGATGAACGCGAACGGCGTGGCACGGCAGGCATTGGGGCGGTACGGCGAGGAGCTCGCGGCGCGGCGGCTGGCCGAGGCCGGGATGACGGTGATCGCCCGCAACTGGCGGTGCCGCAGCGGGGAGATCGACATCGTCGCGCGGGACGGGGACGCCCTCGTCGTGTGCGAGGTCAAGACACGCAGGGCGGGGGAGTTCGAACACCCCATGGCCGCCGTCCGCCCCGGCAAGGCCGAGCGGTTGCGGCGGCTCGCCGGGCGCTGGCTCGCCGACCACGGAGGACCGCCCGCGGGCGGGGTGCGCATCGACCTCGTGGGAGTCCTGCTGCCGCGGCGCGGCGCGCCCGTCGTGGAGCACGTCCGGGGGGTAGCGTGATGGGGTTCGCACGAGCCTGCTCGGTGGCCCTGGTCGGCGTCGACGGCGTGGTGGTGGAGGTCCAGGCCGATCTGGAGCCCGGGCTCGCCGCCTTCACCCTGGTGGGGCTGCCCGACAAGACCCTGACCGAGAGCCGGGACCGGGTGCGGGCCGCCATCGTGAACTCGGGCGCGACCTGGCCGCAGAAGAAGCTCACGGTCGGGCTCAGCCCGGCCTCCGTACCGAAATCGGGCGCGGGGTTCGACCTGGCCGTCGCCGCCTCCGTGCTGGGCGCCGCCGAGCTGGTCGACCCCGCGGCCATCGCCGATCTGGTGCTGATCGGGGAGCTGGGGCTGGACGGCCGCGTGCGGCCGGTGCGGGGCATCCTGCCGGCGGTGCTCGCGGCTGCCGAAGCCGGGTACCGGAACGTGGTCGTGCCGCAGCAGTGCGCCGCCGAGGCCATGCTCGTCCCCGATGTCAGCGTGCTCGGCGTGCGCAGCCTGCGCCAGCTGATCGCGGTCCTCACCGACGGGGAGGTCCCCGAGGAGGAACCACCGGATTCGCCGGGGCGGCCCGATCCGATGCTGGCCGGGCTGGTGGTCCCGGGCGCGGGGATCGGCACCGGGATCTCCCGAGGCGGGGGCCGGGCCGGGGAGGGAGAGACCCCGGACTTCCCCGACCTCTCCGATGTCGCCGGGCAGCACGGTGCCCGCCGGGCCCTGGAGGTGGCGGCCTCCGGGGGCCACCACCTCTTCCTCAGCGGACCCCCGGGAGCCGGCAAGACGATGCTGGCCGAGCGGATCCCCTGGATCCTGCCGCCGCTGTGCCGGCAGGACTCCCTGGAGGTCACGGCCGTGCACTCGGTCGCGGGGGTGCTGCCGCCCGGGGAACCGCTGGTCGCCCGGCCCCCGTACTGCGCGCCCCACCATTCGGCGACGATGCAGTCCCTGGTCGGCGGCGGAGCGGGGGTGCCGCGGCCCGGGGCCGTCTCCCTGGCGCACCGGGGGGTGCTGTTCCTCGACGAGGCCGCCGAGTTCAGCACGAAGGCGCTGGACGCGCTGCGCCAGCCCCTGGAATCGGGGCACGTGGTCATCGCCCGGGCCGCCGGGGTGGTGCGGCTGCCGGCCAGGTTCCAGATGGTGCTCGCGGCGAACCCCTGCCCGTGCGGGCGGCACACCCTGCTCGGGGCCGGCTGCGAATGCCCCGCCTCGGTGATCCGCCGCTACCAGGCCAGGCTGTCCGGGCCGCTCCTGGACCGGGTGGACCTGCGGGTGGAGGTCGAGCCGGTCACCCGCTGCGACCTGCTGGGGCGCGGAGGCCGCGGGGAGTCCACGGCTGTCGTCGCCGACCGGGTGCGGGAGGCCAGGGACCGCGCCGCGGTGAGGCTCGCCGACACGCCGTGGCGGCTCAACGCCGAGGTGCCGGGGCATGAGCTGCGCACCCGGTGGCAGGCGGCCCCGGGGGCGCTGGCCCAGGCCGAGCGTGACCTGGAGCGCGGGCTGCTCACCGCCCGCGGGCTGGACCGGGTGCTGCGGGTCGCCTGGACCGTGGCCGACCTGCGCGGCCGGGACCGCCCCGAGCCCTTGGACGTGGCCGTGGCCCTCGAACTGCGCACCGGCATCGCCCGTGGCGCGGCCCTGGCGATGGAGGTCGGGCCGTGACCGCCCCGCAGCGGACCGGACCTCCTGACGGACCGTGGCAGACCGACGGTCCCGGGCGGGCGGCCGGTTCCGATCCGGGCGTCCGGGCCGGACAGGCCGGACAGGCCGGCGGCGCCGCGCCGGCGCGCGGTCCCGGTCCGTTCGGAGGGCCTTGGCCGGCCCACACGGCCGAACCGCCGGGCAAGCCCGATTCGGCTGACGGGTCCGATCCGGGTACCTGGCCGGGCACGGCCGCCGAGCCTGATCCGGAGTTGCTGGCGCGGGCCGCCCTGACCCGGGTGCTGGAGCCCGGCGACGAGATCGGCGGGCGGTGGTTGCGCGAGCACGGCGCACCCGGGCTGATACGGCTGCTGACCGGGCCGCAGAGCGCGGCGGCGGGTCTGGCCGGGGTGGGGGAGCAGCGGCTCGCGGGCTACCGCAGTCGGGCCGCGCTCGCCGACCCCCGGCGGGACCTGGCGGCCGCCGCCCGCGGTGGCGGCCGGTTCATCTGCCCCGGCTCCCCGCAGTGGCCGACCCAGCTCGACGACCTCGGCGACGCCCGGCCCGTCGGGCTCTGGCTGCGGGGCAGAGCGGACCTGCGGACCTGGGCGCTGCGCTCCGTCGCCCTGGTCGGGGCCCGGGCCTGCACCCCGTACGGCGCGCACATGGCCCAGACCTTGGCCGCCGGCCTCGCCGAGCGGGGCTGGGTGGTGGTCTCCGGGGCCGCGTACGGGGTCGACGGCGCGGCTCATCGAGGGGCCCTCGCCTCGGGCGGGGCCACCGCCGCGGTGCTCGCCTGCGGGGTGGACGTCGCCTACCCGCGCGGGCACGCCGAGCTGCTCGGCCGGATCGCCGCGCAGGGGCTCGTCCTGGGGGAGCTGCCGCCCGGCAGCCACCCGACCCAGAGCCGGTTCGTGCAGCGCAACCGGGTCATCGCCGCGCTGACCCGCGGCACCGTGGTGGTCGAGGCGGCCCACCGCAGCGGCTCCCTGGTCACGGCCCGGCGGGCCCAGCGGCTCGGACGGTTCACCATGGGCGTCCCCGGCCCGGCCACCAGCGGGCTCTCGGGAGGGGTGCACGAACTGCTGCGCGGCGAGGCCGTGCTCGTCACGGACGCCGCGGAAGTGGTCGAGCTCGTCGGCGGCATGGGCGAGCTGGCTCCCGAGCGGCGCGGCCCGGTGCTCGCCCGGGACCTGCTGCACCGGGACACCGCCCGTGTGCTCGAAGCACTCCCGGCCGGCCGCCTCGCGCACGCGGAGGAAGTGGCACTCGCCGCAGGCACCGGAACCGATGAAGTCATCGGCAGACTGTACGAACTTCACTCTCTGGGGTTCGTCGAACGGCAGGGCGAGGGCTGGCAGTTGACCAGGAGAACTCCTGAGGGAGGCACACAAACCGGTGGCACCCGGCGAGGCGGTGGTTGACCTGGGGTGTTCCGGTGAAAGAGTGAAGCCGATGAGAGACGCGGTCTTCCCGGTGGCAGTCGCCGGGACCGAGCGCCAGGCGCCGGTCCCGGGTCGCCCGCGCGAGTCCGGACGCCCCGGTGCCCATGCGCGATCCCGTACTCTTCGCGCACCGCGACACTTCCGTCACGCTACGCTCCCAAGGAATCCGGCTCCGGCAAAGGCGAAGCATGCCCCAGCACACCTCAGGGTCTGACCGCGCTGCGGTGCCCCCCGCTGCCCGCGGCAGCGTGCGGACCACCGCGCCCTCGTCCCTCGAGGTGCTGTGGCGCTCGTACAAGGAGAGCGGCGACGAGCGGCTGCGGGAGCAGCTGATCCTGCACTACTCGCCCCTGGTGAAGTACGTCGCCGGCCGGGTCAGCGTGGGCCTGCCGCCCAACGTGGAGCAGGCCGACTTCGTCTCCTCCGGGGTCTTCGGGCTGATCGACGCCATCGAGAAGTTCGACATCGACCGGTCCATCAAGTTCGAGACGTACGCGATCACCCGCATCCGGGGCGCGATGATCGACGAGCTGCGCGCCCTGGACTGGATCCCGCGCTCGGTCCGGCAGAAGGCGAAGTCCGTGGAGCGGGCCTACGCCGTCCTCGAAGCCCAGCTGCGCCGCACCCCCACCGAGCACGAGGTGGCCGGCGAGATGGGCATCGCAGTGGAGGAACTCCACGCCGTTTTCAGCCAGTTGTCGCTGGCCAACGTGGTCGCCCTGGAGGAGCTGCTGCACGCGGGCGGCGAGGGCGGCGACCGCCTCTCGCTGATGGACACCCTGGAGGACACCGCCGCCGACAACCCGGTCGAGGTGGCCGAGGACCGCGAGCTGCGCAGGCTCCTGGCCAAGGCGATCAACACCCTGCCGGAACGCGAGAAGACCGTCGTCACGCTGTACTACTACGAGGGCCTCACGCTGGCCGAGATCGGCAACGTACTGGGCGTCACCGAGAGCCGGGTGAGCCAGATCCACACCAAGTCCGTGCTCCAACTGCGGGCCAAGCTGGCGGATGTCGGGCGATGAGCTTGCGGCACCTCCGTAGAGTGGAGGCGTGCCCAGGATTCGAGCGGCCTCCGTGGCCGAGCACCGGTCGATGCAGCGCGGCGCCCTGCTGGACGCCGCGCGTTCCCTGCTGTCCGAAGGCGGGACGGAAGCGCTGACCTTCCCCGCCCTCGCGGAGCGCACCGGCCTCGCCCGGTCCTCCGTGTACGAATACTTCCGCTCCCGCGCGGCCGTGGTCGAAGAGCTGTGCGCGGTGGACTTCCCCGTGTGGGCCGCCGAGATCGAGGCGGCCATGGAGCAGGCCGATGCGCCGGAGGCCAAGGTGGAGGCCTACGTGCGGAGCCAGCTGGGGCTGGTCGGGGACCGACGCCACCGTGCGGTGGTCGCGATCTCGGCCAGTGAGCTGGACGCGGGGGCGCGGGAGAAGATCCGTGCCGCGCACGGGGGGCTCGTGGCGATGATCGTGGAGGCGCTGGCTGCCCTCGGGCACGAGCAGCCCCGGCTCGCGGCGATGCTGCTGCAGGGGGTCGTCGACGCGGCCGTGCGGCGCATCGAGCTGGGCGCCGCCGAAGATCCCGGTGTGGTCACCGAAGCCGCCGTGGCCATGGCCCTACGGGGCGTACGCGGCTGAGTCCGGCAGCAGTCTGGGTGTCGGGCGGGGCAGGAGGGCCAGGGGGTTCAGGTACGTCGTGCCCGAGAGGAGGCCCCAGTGGAGGCACGGGCCGGCGCAGTGCGTGCCCTCCGTGAGGACCGCCACCACCTGGCCCGTCGTGACCTCCTCGCCCTCCGTGACCAGCGGCCGGACCGGTTCGTACGTGGTGCGCAGGCCGCCCGGGAGGGTCAGGGACAGGACCCCGCGCCCGGCCACCGGGCCCGCGTGGTGGACCCGTCCCGGGCCCACCGTCCTGAGCTCGGCGCCCACCGGGGCGGCCAGGTCCACCCCGCGGTGTCCCGCCGCGTACGGGGTCGGGGGCGGGTCCCACCAGCGGGCCACCACCAGGGGCGGCGGGAGCGGCCGGGCCCCCGGGGAGAGCGCCTGGGCCAGGGTCAGGAGCAGGGTGAGCAGCAGTGTCGTCATGCCGTCCAGGTTGACGCCGCGTCGCGCGGCGTGAGCGGGCCTGTGGACAACCGGCCGGGTGTGGACAACGGCGTCACCTGGCATACCGCCCGGTCCCGTACACTTCTTACGGCGATCCGGGTCACCGGGTCGACTTCGCACGCCCCAGCACCAGCCGCTCAGGCCGGGTGAAAGCGTCTCTCGGTCCCCTTCGTCGGGGGCAGGGCGCGGTGGGGCGTCAGGAACCAAACCGAGAAACCAAGGAGATGGCCATGGCCGTCGTAACGATGCGGGAGCTGCTGGAAAGCGGCGTCCACTTCGGTCACCAGACCCGTCGCTGGAACCCGAAGATGAAGCGCTTCATCTTCACCGAGCGCAACGGCATCTACATCATCGACCTGCTCCAGTCGCTGTCGTACATCGACCGCGCCTACGAGTTCGTCAAGGAGACCGTCGCCCACGGCGGCTCCATCATGTTCGTCGGTACCAAGAAGCAGGCCCAGGAGGCCATCGCCGAGCAGGCGACGCGCGTTGGTATGCCGTACGTCAACCAGCGCTGGCTGGGTGGCATGCTCACCAACTTCTCCACCGTCTACAAGCGCCTTCAGCGTCTGAAGGAGCTTGAGGCGATCGACTTCGAGGACGTCGCCGCCTCGGGTCTCACCAAGAAGGAGCTCCTGGTCCTCTCCCGCGAGAAGATCAAGCTGGAGAAGACCCTCGGTGGTATCCGCGAGATGTCGAAGGTTCCCAGCGCCGTCTGGATCGTCGACACCAAGAAGGAGCACATCGCGGTCGGTGAGGCGCGCAAGCTGCACATCCCCGTGGTCGCGATCCTCGACACCAACTGCGACCCCGACGAGGTCGACTACAAGATCCCGGGCAACGACGACGCGATCCGCTCCGTCACCCTGCTCACCCGCGTGATCGCCGACGCCGTCGCCGAGGGCCTCATCGCCCGCTCCGGCGCTGCGACCGGTGACTCGAAGCCGGGCGAGAAGGCCGCCGCCGAGCCGCTCGCCGAGTGGGAGCGCGACCTGCTCGAGGGTGAGAAGAAGGACTCCGCCGACGAGGCCGTCGAGGCCGCCCCGGCCGAGGCCCCCGTTGCCGAGGCCGCCCCGGACGAGGCCCCCGCTGTCGAGGCCCCGGCCGCCGAGGCTGTCGAGGCCCCGGCCGCCGACGCCGAGCAGGCCTGACCCTCTGAGAGAGCCCGGCGTTCATCCGCCGGGCACTCGCAGCACGGACGATGACGGCGGGGGAGCCGCGCCTGGGGCGCGACTCCTCCGCCGTTCACCCGTAGATCTACGACTTCGAGAGAGAATCACAGACTCATGGCGAACTACACCGCCGCTGACGTCAAGAAGCTCCGCGAGCTCACCGGCGCCGGCATGCTGGACTGCAAGAACGCGCTGGTCGACTCCGACGGTGACGTCGACAAGGCCGTCGAGGCGCTCCGTATCAAGGGTCAGAAGGGCGTCGCCAAGCGCGAGGGCCGTTCTGCCGAGAACGGTGCCGTCGTCGCCCTCATCGCCGACGACAACACCTCCGGTGTCATCGTCGAGCTGAAGTGCGAGACGGACTTCGTCGCGAAGGGCGAGAAGTTCCTCGCCGTCGCCAACGAGCTGGCCGCGCACGTCGCCGCGACCTCCCCGGCCGACATCGAGGCGCTGCTCGCGTCCGAGATCGCCCCGGGCAAGACCGTCACGGCCTTCGTGGACGAGGCGAACGCCAACCTCGGCGAGAAGATCGTCCTGGACCGCTTCGCGCAGTTCACCGGCGGTTACGTCACCTCGTACATGCACCGTACGATGCCCGACCTGCCGTTCCAGATCGGTGTCCTTGTCGAGCTCGACAAGGAGAACGCCGAGGTCGCCCGCGGCGTCGCGCAGCACATCGCCGCGTTCGCGCCGAAGTGGCTGTCCGCCGAGGACGTCCCGGCCGAGGTCGTCGAGTCCGAGCGCCGCGTCGCCGAAGAGGTCACCCGCGCGGAGGGCAAGCCCGAGGCCGCCCTGCCGAAGATCGTCGAGGGTCGTGTCAACGGCTTCTTCCGCGACAACACGCTGCTCGGCCAGGCCTACGCCCTGGACGCGAAGAAGTCCGTCCAGAAGGTTCTGGACGAGGCCGGTGTCACCCTGGTGCGTTTCTCGCGCATCAAGGTCGGCATCTGAGTCCGTCCTTACAACGACGGACACCGGACCCCGATAGGGTCTGAAGCAGTCGTCCGCGTACGCGCGGAACGACCGCAGATCTGACGAGGAGGCCATTGCCGTAGAGGGAACCGCGAGGACCCACCGGCAATGGCCTTCTTCGTATGTGTACGAGGAGATCTCCATGAATCAGGGCGTGGACCCCCACACCGCTTCCGACGACAAGAGCGACCACGACAAGAAGGGCCGCCGCTTCATGCTGAAGCTGTCGGGCGAAGCCTTCTCCGGTGGTGGAGGACTGGGCGTCGACCCCGACGTCGTCCATGCCATCGCGCGCGAAATCGCCGCGGTGGTCCGTGACGGCGCGGAGATCGCCGTCGTGATCGGCGGCGGAAACTTCTTCCGCGGCGCCGAACTCCAGCAGCGCGGCATGGACCGTGCGCGGTCCGACTACATGGGCATGCTGGGCACGGTCATGAACTGCCTCGCCCTCCAGGACTTCCTGGAGAAGGAAGGCATCGACTCCCGCGTGCAGACCGCCATCACCATGGGCCAGGTCGCGGAGCCGTACATCCCGCTGCGCGCCGTACGGCACCTGGAGAAGGGCCGCGTCGTGATCTTCGGCGCCGGCATGGGCATGCCGTACTTCTCCACCGACACCACGGCCGCCCAGCGGGCCCTGGAGATCGACGCCGAGGCCCTGCTCATGGGCAAGAACGGTGTCGACGGGGTCTACGACTCCGACCCGAAGAAGAACCCCGACGCGGTGAAGTTCGACGCGCTGGAGTACAGCGAGGTGCTGTCCCGCGACCTCAAGGTCGCCGACGCCACCGCCATCACGCTGTGCCGCGACAACAAGCTGCCGATCCTGGTCTTCGAGCTGCTCGCCGCGGGCAATATCGCCCGCGCCGTCAAGGGTGAGAAGATCGGCACGCTCGTGAGCGACCAGGGCACCCGGGCCTGAGCGTCCGGGCGCCGGGCCCGGCCCCGCTCGGCCGAGCCCGCCCCGCCCGCCTGAACCATCCATATCTGACATGCAGGAGCACGTGGTGATCGAAGAAATCCTCCTCGAGGCCGAGGAGAAGATGGAGAAGGCCGTCGTCGTCGCCAAGGAAGACTTCGCGGCGATCCGCACCGGTCGTGCGCACCCGGCGATGTTCAACAAGATCGTGGCGGACTATTACGGTGCCATCACGCCCATCAACCAGCTCGCGTCCTTCTCGGTGCCCGAGCCGCGCATGGCGATCGTGACCCCGTTCGACAAGAGCGCCCTGCGCAACATCGAGCAGGCCATCCGCGACTCCGACCTGGGCGTCAACCCCAGCAACGACGGCAACATCATCCGGGTGACCTTCCCCGAGCTGACGCAGGACCGCCGCAAGGAGTACATCAAGGTCGCGCGCACCAAGGGCGAGGACTCCAAGGTCTCGATCCGCGCCGTCCGCCGCAAGGCGAAGGACTCCCTCGACAAGCTCGTCAAGGACAAGGAGTCCGGCGAGGACGAGGTGCGCCGCGCGGAGAAGGAGCTCGACGACACCACCGCGAAGTACGTCGCGCAGGTCGACGAGCTGCTCAAGCACAAGGAAGCCGAGCTCCTCGAGGTCTGATGAACGACTCTCCCTGGGCCACGGAGCCGGTTCCGGCGGGTCCCGCATACGATGCGCTGGTGGGCCCGCACACTCGGCCCATGCCCATCGTGCCCGATGCCGCCGGCCGTGACTTCGACGACCGGGAAGCACGCGATCGGGGGGCCGCCGCCGAAGGCGGCCCCCCGTTCCGCGCCGAGACGCCGCCGCAGGAGCCCATGCCCAGCCCCCCGCCCCCGCCCTCGCAGGCACCGCAGGACCCCCCGCCCCCGCCGCAGAAGAAGCGGGCCGGGCGAGACCTGCGTGCCGCCATAGGGGTCGGTGTCGGCCTCGGTGCGGTGATCTTCGCTTCGCTGTTCATCGTCAAGGCGGTCTTCGTCGGCGTCATCGTCGTCGCCGTCGTCGTGGGCCTGTGGGAGCTCACCTCCCGGCTCCAGGAGAAGAAGGGCATCAAGGCACCGCTCGTCCCGCTCGCGGTCGGCGGCGCCGCCATGGTCATCGCCGGATACGTCCGGGGTGCCGAGGGCGCCTGGGTGGCCATGGCCCTGACCGCGCTGGCGGTCCTGGTCTGGCGGATGACCGAACCGCCCGAGGACTACCTCAAGGACGTCACGGCCGGCGTTTTCGCGGCGTTCTACGTGCCCTTCCTGGCCACCTTCGTCGCGATGCTGCTCACCGCCGACGACGGTCCGGAGCGCGTGGTCACCTTCCTGCTGCTGACCGTGGTCAGTGACACCGGTGCCTACGCGGTGGGCTGGCGCTTCGGCAAGACCAAGCTGGCGCCGCGCATCAGCCCCGGCAAGACCCGCGAGGGGCTGTTTGGCGCGGTGGCCTTCGCGATGGCGGCCGGCGCGCTGTGCATGGAGTTCCTGATCGACGGCGGCGTCTGGTGGCAGGGCCTGCTGCTCGGTCTCGCGGTCGCGGTCAGCGCCACGCTCGGCGACCTCGGCGAGTCGATGATCAAGCGGGACCTGGGCATCAAGGACATGGGCACGCTGCTCCCGGGCCACGGCGGCATCATGGACCGCCTCGACTCCCTGCTGCCGACCGCCCCGGTCGTGTGGCTGCTGCTCGCCGCCTTCGTCGGCACCGGCTGAAACCGGGCTCCGCGGCTTCCGGCCGACGGGCGGTTCACCAGGGCAACCCCGCTGAGCTGGGACGACGTACGTCTGAAGGCTTTGGGTGGGTCCGGGCGGTTACTCTTGAAGGGCGCGCTGCTTCTGCGGCGCGCCTTTCGTCTTACGAGGAGTACCAGCCATGGCCCGCCCTGTCCCGGGAGAGCTCACCTTCGTCGCCCCTCGCGGGGTCAAGAAGCCGCCCCGGCATCTCGCCGACCTCACCCCCGAGGAGCGTCGCGAGGCGGTCGCCGCGATCGGCGAGAAGCCCTTCCGGGCCAAGCAGCTCTCGCAGCACTACTTCGCCCGGTACGCGCACGACCCGGCCGAGTGGACCGACATCCCGGCGGGCTCGCGCGAGAAGCTCCGCGACGAGCTGCTGCCGGACCTGATGAGCGTCATCCGCCACATCTCGTGCGACGACGACACCACGCGCAAGACCCTGTGGAAGCTGCACGACGGCACGCTCGTCGAGTCCGTGCTGATGCGCTACCCCGACCGGGTCACCATGTGCATCTCCTCGCAGGCCGGCTGCGGCATGAACTGCCCGTTCTGCGCCACCGGCCAGGCGGGCCTGGACCGCAACCTGTCCACCGCCGAGATCGTCCACCAGATCGTCGACGGCATGCGCGCGCTGCGCGACGGCGAGGTCCCCGGCGGCCCGGCCCGGCTGTCCAACATCGTCTTCATGGGCATGGGCGAGCCGCTGGCCAACTACAAGCGGGTCGTCGGCGCCATCCGCCGCCTCACCGACCCCGAGCCCGACGGCCTGGGCCTGTCGCAGCGCGGCATCACCGTCTCCACCGTCGGCCTGGTCCCGGCGATGCTGCGCTTCGCCGACGAGGGCTTCAAGTGCCGCCTCGCGGTCTCGCTGCACGCCCCGGACGACGAGCTGCGCGACACCCTCGTCCCCGTGAACACCCGCTGGAAGGTCCGCGAGGTCCTCGACGCGGCCTGGGAGTACGCCGAGAAGTCCGGCCGCCGGATCTCCATCGAGTACGCCCTGATCCGCGACATCAACGACCAGGCCTGGCGCGGTGACCTCCTCGGCAGGCTGCTCAAGGGCAAGCGCGTCCACGTCAACCTGATCCCGCTGAACCCGACGCCGGGCTCGAAGTGGACCGCCTCGCGTCCCGAGGACGAGAAGGCCTTCGTCGAGGCCATCGCCCGCCACGGCGTGCCGGTGACCGTACGGGACACCCGTGGCCAGGAGATCGACGGCGCGTGCGGCCAGCTGGCGGCCTCGGAGCGCTAACCTGCGGTTTCCGCGGGCCCGATTCGGCCACGGGGTACCCTGTGGCCGAACCAATTGCATATTCCGACAGGGGAGCGCCACAGCGCTGAGAGTGCGGTAACCGTCATCCGCAGACCCTCTGAACCTCGCCCCGGTCATTCGGGGTAGGAAGTTCGGTCATCACTCAAGCTGTTGCGCCCTGCCCGGCGACCGCTCGCACTGAGCGCCGGGCAGGGCCGCGTCTTCTCCTGGTCATCCCAGGAGGAATTCACCAGTGAGCACCACCAAGAAGTTCGCGGGCGCGGCGCTCGCGGCCGCGCTCGGCGTCGCCACGCTCAGCGCCTGCGGCGGCGGCGACGCCAAGGACAAGTCCGCGGGCGGTTCCGGCGAGGCGCCGAAGTCCAAGACGGTCACGCTCGTCTCGCACGACTCCTTCAACGTGACCGACACGGTCCTCAAGGAGTTCGAGCAGCAGAGCGGCTACACCGTCAAGGTCCTGAAGTCCGGGGACGCGGGCGCCGCCCTCAACCAGGAGATCCTCACCAAGGGCTCCCCGCGGGGCGACGTCTTCTTCGGTGTGGACAACACGCTGCTCTCGCGCGCCCTCGACAACGGCATCTTCACGCCGTACGAGGTCAAGGGCCTCGCGGACGTGAAGCCCGAGTACGTGCTCGACAAGGAGCACCGGGTCACGCCCGTCGACTCCGGCGACATCTGCGTCAACTACGACAAGGCGTACTTCGCCGACAAGAAGATCGCCCCGCCGCAGACGCTGGACGACCTGGTCAAGCCGGAGTACAAGAACCTGCTGGTCACCGAGAACGCGGCGACCTCCTCGCCGGGCCTCGGCTTCCTGCTCGCCTCCGTCGGCAAGTACGGCGAGGAGGGCTGGAAGGACTACTGGAGCAAGCTCAAGGCCAACGGCGTCGAGGTCGTCGACGGCTGGGAGCAGGCCTACAACGAGCGCTTCTCCGGCTCCGCGGGCGGCAAGAAGGCCAAGGGCGACCGGCCGCTGGTCGTCTCGTACGCCTCCAGCCCGCCGGTCGAGGTCCTTTACGGCGAGCCGCAGCCGGCCGAGGCGCCCACGGGCGTGGCCACCGGCACCTGCTTCCGCCAGGTCGAGTTCGCGGGCCTGCTCAAGGGCGCGAAGAACGAGGAGGGCGGCAAGGCGCTCCTCGACTTCCTGGTGAGCAAGAAGTTCCAGGAGGACATGCCGCTCCAGATGTTCGTGAACCCGGTGGTGAAGGACGCCAAGCTGCCGGAGCTGTTCACGAAGCACGGCGTGGTCGTCGAGAAGCCCGAGAACGTCGCTCCCGAGACCATCGCCAAGAACCGTGAGCAGTGGGTCAAGGCATGGTCCTCGCTCGTCGTGAAGTAGGACGCGAGAGCGCACGCGGTACGGCCGTCCGGCTCCTGCTGATGGCCGTGCCGCTCGCCTTCTTCGGGGTGTTCTTCGCGTATCCGGTGGCCGCGATCGTCGGCCGCGGGATCAAGACCGACGAGGGCTGGCAGTTCGGGCGGATCGGCGAGGTGCTGACCCGCCCCGACATCGCCGATGTGCTCTGGTTCACCACCTGGCAGGCGTTCGCCTCCACGGTGCTCACGCTCCTGATCGCACTCCCGGGCGCGTACGTCTTCGCGCGCTTCGAGTTCCCCGGCAAACAGCTGCTGCGGGCGGTGGTCACGGTCCCGTTCGTACTGCCGACGGTGGTGGTCGGCACCGCCTTCCTGGCGCTGGTCGGGCGGGGCGGACTGCTGGACGAGCTGTGGGGCGTCCGGCTGGACACCACCGTGTGGGCGATCCTCCTCGCGCACGTCTTCTTCAACTACGCCGTCGTCGTACGGACGGTCGGCGGGCTCTGGGCGCAGCTGGACCCGCGCCAGGAGGAGGCTGCCCGGGTGCTCGGCGCCGGGCGGTTCGCCGCGTGGCGGCGGGTGACGCTGCCCGCGCTCGGGCCGGCGGTGGCCGCTGCCTCGCTGATGGTGTTCCTCTTCACGTTCACCTCCTTCGGCGTCGTGCAGATCCTCGGAGGCCCCTCGTACGCCACCCTGGAGGTGGAGGTCTACCGGCAGACCGCGCAGCTGCTCGACCTGCCGACGGCCGCCGTCCTCACAATGGTCCAGTTCGTGGCGGTCGGCCTGATCCTCGGGATCCACGCCTGGACCGTGCGCCGGCGGGAGACCGCACTGCGGCTCGTCGACCCGGCGCGGACCGCGCACCGGCCGAACGGGCCGGGGCAGCGGGCCCTGCTGGGCGGGGTGCTGCTGACGGTGGCGCTGCTGATCGTGGCCCCGCTGGCGGTGCTGGTGGAACGCTCCCTCGATGCGCCCGGCGGGTACGGGTTCGGCTTCTACCGGGCGCTCCAGGACGTGGGCGCGGGCGGCGGAACGTTCCTGGTGCCCCCGCTGGAGGCCATCTGGAACTCCCTGCAGTACGCCCTCGCCGCCACGGCCATCGCCCTGGTGATCGGGGGGCTCGCGGCCGCGGCACTGACCCGGCGCGCGGGCCGGTTCGTGCGCGGGTTCGATGCGCTGCTGATGCTCCCGCTCGGTGTGTCGGCGGTGACGGTCGGCTTCGGGTTCCTGATCACCCTGGACGAGCCGCCGCTGGACCTGCGGACCTCGTGGATCCTGGTGCCGCTCGCGCAGGCGCTGGTGGGCGTGCCGTTCGTCGTACGGACGATGCTGCCGGTGCTGCGCGCGGTGGACGGGCGGCTGCGCGAGGCCGCCGCCGTGCTCGGGGCGTCGCCGCTGCGGGCCTGGCGGGAGGTGGACCTGCCGCTGGTGCGGCGGGCGCTGCTGATCGCGGCCGGCTTCGCCTTCGCCGTCTCCCTGGGGGAGTTCGGCGCGACCGTCTTCATCGCCCGGCCCGACCGGCCGACGCTGCCGGTGGCCGTGGCGCGGCTGCTGGGGCGGGCCGGTGAGATGAACTACGGGCAGGCGATGGCCCTGAGCACGATTCTGATGCTGGTGTGCGCGGTGTCCCTGCTGGTGCTGGAGCGGCTGCGCCCCGACAAGACCTCGGGAGAGTTCTGATGACGTTGCTCGAACTGGCCGGGGTGTCGGTCCGCTTCGGCGAGCGTGCCGTCGTCGACGCGGTCGATCTGGAGGTCGCTGAGCACGAGACCGTATGCGTGCTCGGGCCCAGCGGAAGCGGCAAGTCCACCCTGCTGCGGGTGGTGGCCGGACTCCAGCCCGTCTCGGCGGGGCGGGTCCTGCTGGGCGGCGCGGACCAGGCCCGGGTGCCGGTGCACCGGCGCGGCGTCGGCCTGATGTTCCAGGACCACCAGCTGTTCCCGCACCGGGACGTGGGCGGAAACGTCGCGTTCGGGCTGCGCATGCGGGGCTCCGGGCGCGGGTTCGCACCGGGGCCCGGGCGAGGGGCGTACGAGGCCCGGGTCGCGGAGTTGCTGGAGCTGGTCGGGCTCCCCGGGGCCCAGGGCCGCTCGGTGGCTTCGCTGTCGGGCGGTGAGCAGCAGCGGGTCGCCCTGGCCCGGGCGCTGGCCCCGTCGCCGCGGCTGCTGATGCTGGACGAACCGCTGGGGCAGCTCGACCGGGGGCTGCGCGAGCGGCTGGTGGTGGAGCTGCGGGGGCTGTTCTCCCGGCTGGGGACCACGGTGCTGGCCGTCACGCACGACCAGGGGGAGGCCTTCGCACTGGCCGACCGGGTGGTGGTGATGCGCGACGGGCGGATCGCGCAGGCCGGGACCCCGCTGGAGGTGTGGCAGCGGCCGGCTTCGGAGTTCGTGGCGCGGTTCCTCGGCTTCGAGAACCTGATCCCGGCGGTGGTGGCGGGCGGGGCCGCGGCGACGGCATGGGGGAAGGTGCAGGTGCCGGCCGGGTCGCCGGAAGGGGAGCGGCGCATTCTGATCCGGCCGGCCGGGGTGGTGCTCGCCGCTGCCGGGCTGCGCTGTGAGGTGCTCGCGCGGACGTTCCGCGGCACGCATGTCGCCTTGCGGTTGCGGCCGGAGGCGGGGCCGGAGCTGGAGGCGGAGTGCGGGCTGGCAGGGGCGCCGGCGGTGGGGGAGCGGGTCGCGGTCGCCTTCGCCCCGGCCGAGGTGGTCGTGCTTCCGGCGGCGTAGCCACCGGGAGGCCTCCTCCCCGCCCCGGACTTCCCCGGCCCGCCCCGCCCCTCCACCGTTCCCCGGGCTCCGCCCGGACCCGGTCCTCGAACGCCGGACGGGCCGGGGAAGTCCGGGGCGAGCCGCGGACCCCGCGCCTCAGACGCCGGCGGGAGCGGGTTCTTCCGCCGGGGCCTGCGCTCCCTCGTGGTTGCCGTACCAGGCAACCGCCACCGCACCCGTGACGGCCAGGACGAAGCCGAGGACCGCCAGCCAGGCCAGGCCCGGGCGGGAGGCGTCGCCCAGCCACAGGACGCCGATCGCGCCGGGCAGTACGGTCTCGCCGACGACCAGCGCGGCCGTCGCGCCGTTCACCGAGCCGATCTGGAGGGCGACGGTGTGCAGGTACATGCCGCCGACGCCGGCCAGCACGATGGAGTAGAGGGCCGGGTCGGCGAGCAGCGTGCCCAGGTCGAACGGTTCGATGCCGTCGAGGATCCGGACGCCTACGCCCAGCGCGCCGAAGGCCAGGCCCGACAGCAGCCCCGCCAGGATCGCGGCCCGGGAGCCCAGGAGGCGTACGGCGACCGTGCCGCCCGCGATGATCAGAAGGGTCACCGCGAACAGCCACCAGTGCGTGGACATCGGGGCATGGTGGCCGCCCTCGTGGCCCGCCGCCGTGGCCAGCAGCACCAGGGCCGCGCAGACGACCCCGATCGAGGTCCATTCCCTGCGGGTCAGCCGGATGCCCAGCATCTTCACGCTGAGGACGGCCGTGATCACCAGGTTGGCACTGATCACCGTCTGGGAGAGGAAAAGCGGCAGCAGCCGGGCGGCCAGCGCGCCCAGCCCGAAGCCCACGAAGTCCAGGATGGTGCCGACGATGAACTCCCACGTCATCGCCGCCTTCGCGGTGGACGAGAGGTTCGGGCCGCCGTGCGCGGTCACCCCCGCGGCGGCCGGGGACATCCGGGCCGCCCTGCGCGAGCCCACGGCTTGCAGGACGGACCCCGTGCCGTAACAGATGGACGCCGCGATCGCGGTCAGCAGGCCTATGAGCACCGAGGGCTCCGTTCACGTCTGGCAGGTTTTGCTTTTTGATTACCTATGGCAGACGTGCGATCGGGCCGGGAAGTTGCCTCGGGCCGACCTTTACTTCGTCTCATTCCTCGCGTTCATCACCGCGAGTACGGCGGGGACCTCCTCCACCGAGTCGACCAGCGCGATCCGCGACTCCATCGCCCGGCCGCGCGCCAGCGCCCGCAGCAGCGGCCACGCCGGCAGGTGCTCGGTCCAGTGCGTACGTCCGACCAGGACCATCGGGGTCGGCTCGCCCCGCGACTCGTAGTAGTTCGGCGTCGCGTTGTCGAATATCTCCTGGAGGGTGCCCGCCGCGCCCGGCAGGAAGACCACCCCCGCGTTGGACCGGGCCAGCAGCCCGTCCTCGCGGGTGGCGTTCGCGAAGTACTTGGCGATGTGGCCGGCGAAGGCGTTCGGCGGCTCGTGCCCGTAGAACCAGGTGGGGATGCCCACCGAGTCGCCGCCGCCGGGCCAGCGGTCCCGTACGGCGAAGGCCGCCCGGGCCCAGTCGGACACCGAGGGGGCGAAGGAGGGGGCCTTGGCCAGGATCTCCAGGGCCTCCGGCAGGGCCTCGTCCGCGGCGGGCGCCAGGTAGGCGCCGAGGTTGGCCGCCTCCATCGCGCCGGGGCCGCCGCCGGTGGCCACCGTCAGTCCCGACCGGGCCAGCTCCCGTCCGAGCTCCGCCGCGCCCTGGTAGTCGAGGCCGCCGCGGGCCATCGCGTGGCCGCCCATGACGCCCACCACCCGGGCGCCGGCGAGGTGCTCGTCGAGGGCGTCGGAGATCGCGTCGTCGTGGACGGACCGCAGCATCGAGGAGAAGACGTCACCGTCCGCCTTGGTCTCCTGGAACCAGGCGTACGACTGGGCGTCCGGGGTGGCCTCGTATCCGGCGGACAGCCCCGTGAACAGCTCGTCGGCGGTGTACAGCAGGCCGCGGTAGGGGTCGAAGGGCAGGTCCGGGACGGGCGGGAAGACGAGCGCGCCGTCCGCGCGCACCTTCGCCGAGGCGTCGGGCTCCATCGGGCAGCCGAGGAAGACGGCCGCGGAGGTGTCGGCGGACAGCAGGGCGAAGGTGCGCTCCAGCAGGTTGACCGACTGGACCCGGTAGCCGCTGAGCGAGCCGCGGGCCACGACCCGGTCGAATTCGGCGAGCGTCTCGATCTCGATGTCTGCGTTGTCTGCGTTGACCATTCGGCCCACCCTATGGGCTGCCCTCGTCAGCGGGTCAATGCCAGCGACGTCAGCTGTGCCACACCCCACACGACCGGTCCGCACACGGCCACCAGGGCGGTGGCGCGCAGTGTCGCGGCGGTACGGAGGACCGCGCCCGGAGTGCCCAGGTCGCGCAGGGCCGCATGGGTGACCGAGCGGTCCTGGCGGACTTCGACGGCCCGGGTGAGCAGGGTCGCGGCCGCGCACAGCACGACCAGGGCGCAGGCCGGTCCGGTCAGCGGGCCCAGCGGGTCGCCGAAGCCGCCCCGCTCGCGCAGGGCCACCGCGGTGAGGGCGCCCGCGCCGACCGCGCACAGCACCCCGAGGGGTCGGCCCAGCCGGGGCGCCTCCTCCTGGAGGGTCCGCCCGGCCAGCAGCCGCATGGCGCCGGGGCGGACCGCCTGGACCAGGGCCCCGCAGGCGTAGGCGATTCCCGGTCCCGCGAGGGAGAGCCCGACGGCGGTGAGCGCCCAGCCGGCCGGCATCCCGGCGCCGCCGGGGCCCGCGTACGCCTCGACGGCCAGTCCGCAGGCGGTCAGGGCGATGCCCCAGGGCAGGGCGGTCTGCGGGGCCAGAGGCGGGTGCGGGCGCAGGGCGAGAGCCGTGGCGGTGCAGGCGCTCAGCGGGATCAGGGCCAGCAGGGTGAGGGCTGCCGCCACGGGCAGCGGCCGGCCGGCGTGCAGCAGTCCGGCCCCGGCTCCGTCGAAGGGCAGCCCCGTCAGCTCGCCCCGCAGGTGCAGGAAGGCGGCCAAGGCCAGGGCGCTGCCCAGGGTGCACGCGACGGCGGTGGAGACCGCCGCGACGAGCACGCGCTGTACGGGGCCGAGCCCTGCCGCGTCCAGTCCTTCCCGGGGCCGGGTCGCGGGGTCGGTCTTGGCGACGGCGACCGCGAACTGCACGGTGACGGCGAGCGGGACCAGGGCCCACAGCAGGCGCGGGAACGATCCGGCAGGGCGGGCGGTGGCTCCGGCGAGTACGTACAGCAGGACGAATCCGGTACCGGCGCTCGCGGCGGCGACCAGCAGCCGGCGCAGCTGGACGAGCGGGCGGGAGCCGCGGACTAGGCGGAGAGCGAGCACGCGGCCTGGCCCTCCGGGGTCTCGTCGGACGGACCGCCGACACCGCCCACGCCGATGGCGCCGCTGACGGCGGCCGCGGTCCCGGCGGGCCTCCCGTCGAGCAGTTCGACCCGGCGGTCGGCGACGGCCGCGCTCTCCTCCTCGTGGGTGGCCAGCAGCACGGTGATCCCGTGCGAGCGGGCCGCGGTGGTGAGCGTACGGAGCAGCAGGGCGCGCTCGGCGCGGTGCAGCGGGGCGGTGGGTTCGTCGGCGAAGACGACCGCGGGCTCCTTGACCAGGGCCCGGGCGAGGGCGACCCGCTGGGACTCGGCGCGGGTCAGCGCTCCGGGGCGCTTGCGGGCGAAGGCGCCGATGTCGAGCCGGTCCAGCCATTCGCAGGCGGCGGCCTTGGCGGAGCGGTGGGAGGCGCCGGAGACCAGCAGCGGCAGGGCCGCGTTCTCCCAGACCTTGAGCTCGGGCAGCAGCTGGGGATCGGGGCCGATCCAGCCGAACCGGTCGCGGCGCAGCCGTTCGCGGGCCAGGGCCCCCATGGTGTGGACGGGCACGCTGTTGAACCAGATCTCGCCCTGCTCGGGCACCAGGTGTCCGGACAGGCAGCGCAGCAGTGTGGTCTTCCCGCTGCCGCGCGGGCCGGTCAGGGCGAGGACCTCGCCCTGGCGGACGCCCACCGAGACCCCGATGAGGCCGGGCGAACCGCTGTGGGAGTAGTGAACGGACCTTGCCCAGAGGACGTCATTGTCCGGTGGGGCGTTGTCCGGTGGAGCCACCATGGCGTACACCTCCGTCCGGGGGAACGAAGCGGAACCTGTTCGGTCACTGGCGCCGCACTGAGATGTAAAGAGATGAACGTCTTGGATGGTGACAGCACACGGCCCGGACCTCCGCGTTCTCACTCGAACGGGGGATCCGGGCCGTGTGGTTCGGACTATCTGCTGCGCGTCGGCACCGCTCTTTACAGCTTGGTCCACGCCTCGGTGAGCACCGAGCGCAGGATGCCCTCGATCTCGTCGAAGGTGCCCTGGTCCGCGATCAGCGGCGGGGCCAGCTGGATGACCGGGTCGCCGCGGTCGTCGGCCCGGCAGTACAGGCCGTTCTCGAAGAGAGCCTTGGAGAGGAAGCCGTAGAGCACGCGCTCCGTCTCCTCGTCCGTGAAGGACTCCTTGGTGACCTTGTCCTTGACGAGCTCGATGCCGTAGAAGAAGCCGTTGCCGCGGACGTCGCCGACGATGGGCAGGTCGTGCAGCTTCTTCAGCGTCGAGAAGAAGGCGTCCTCGTTGTCCAGCACGTGCTGGTTGAGGCCTTCCTTGTCGAAGATGTCGAGGTTGGCGAGCGCCACCGCGGAGGACACCGGGTGTCCGCCGAAGGTGTAGCCGTGCAGGAAGGTGTTGTCGCCCTTGTAGAACGGCTCGGCGATGCGGTCCGAGACGATGCAGGCACCGATCGGGGAGTAGCCCGAGGTCATGCCCTTGGCACAGGTGATCATGTCCGGCACGTAGTCGAACTTGTCACAGGCGAACATCGTGCCGAGGCGGCCGAAGGCGCAGATCGTCTCGTCGGAGACGAGGAGCACGTCGTACTCGTCGCAGATCTCGCGGACCCGCTGGAAGTACCCGGGCGGCGGCGGGAAGCAGCCGCCGGCGTTCTGCACCGGCTCCAGGAAGACGGCGGCGACGGTGTCGGCGCCCTCGAACAGGATCTCCTGCTCGATCTGGTCGGCGCACCAGCGGCCGAAGGCCTCGGGGTCGTCGCCATAGATCGGGGCACGGTAGATGTTGGTGTTCGGCACCTTGTGCGCGCCGGGCACCAGCGGCTCGAAGGGGGCCTTCAGGGCCGGCAGGCCGGTGATGGACAGGGCGCCCTGCGGGGTGCCGTGGTAGGCGACCGCACGGGAGATGACCTTGTACTTGGTGTGCTTGCCCTGCAGCTTGAAGTACTGCTTCGCCAGCTTCCACGCGGTCTCGACGGCCTCGCCGCCACCGGTGGTGAAGAAGACCTTGTTCAGGTCGCCCGGGGCGTAGTCGGCGAGGCGCTCCGCGAGCTCCACGGCCTTGGGGTGCGCGTACGACCAGATGGGGAAGAACGCGAGTTCCTGCGCCTGCTTGTAGGCGACCTCGGCCAGTTCCTTGCGGCCGTGACCGGCGTTGACCACGAACAGTCCGGCGAGACCGTCCAGGTAGCGCTTGCCCTTGTCGTCGAAGATGTAGGTGCCCTCACCCCGCACGATGGTGGGGACGGGGGAGTTCTCGTACGACGACATGCGGGTGAAGTGCATCCACAGGTGGTCGTACGCGGTCTTGGAGAGGTCCTGGCTCACGGGCTATCGAGTTCCCCACATGTAGGTCTGCTTCTTCAGCTTCAGGTAAACGAAGCTTTCGGTTGATCGCACGCCGGGGAGCGCGCGGATCTTCTTGTTGATCGTCTCCAGCAGGTGGTCGTCGTCCTCGCAGACGATCTCCACCATCAGGTCGAACGAGCCCGCGGTCATGACCACGTACTCGCACTCGGCCATCTGGGTCAGTGCGTCGGCCACCGGGTCGAGGTCTCCCTCGACGTTGATGCCGACCATGGCCTGGCGTCGCAGGCCCACGGTGAGCGGGTCGGTGACGGCGACGATCTGCATGACGCCCTGGTCGAGCAGCTTCTGCACGCGCTGGCGCACGGCTGCCTCCGACAGGCCGACGGCCTTGCCGATCGCTGCGTAGGGACGGCGACCGTCCTCCTGCAGTTGCTCGATGATCGCCAGGGACACAGCATCGACCGAAGGGGACGGTTGTCTGTTCCTGGAATCTGCGCTTCGACTGACCACGACCTCACTGTGCACGAGGAGTCGTCTGTTCCGCAAGACGGAATCGATGAAATCCGTTGTTTGGCGTCCTCGATCTCACTGATTTCGTAGTTGGTGGCATCCGGCCCTGCCGAAAGCGTCCGCCTAGGGGCTAGGATTGGGATTCGTCTCAATCGTTGGACATGTGATCAGGAGTGTGGCTGGAGTGACCACCGAACTGCGTCGTCTGCGCAACTACATCGGCGGAGAGTTCAAGGACGCCGCCGACGGGCGGACCACCGAGGTGGTCAACCCCGCCACCGGCGAGGTGTACGCCACCGCCCCGCTCTCCGGCCAGGCCGATGTCGACGCCGCCATGGCCGCCGCCGCGGCCGCGTTCCCGGGCTGGCGCGACACCACCCCGTCGGAGCGCCAGAAGGCCCTGCTCAAGATCGCGGACGCCTTCGAGGCGCGCGCGGACGAGCTCGTGGCCGCCGAATCGGAGAACACCGGCAAGCCGCTGGGCCTCACGGCCAGCGAGGAGCTGCCGCCGATGGTGGACCAGATCCGCTTCTTCGCGGGTGCGGCCCGCCTCCTGGAGGGCCGCTCGGCCGGCGAGTACATGGAAGGGATGACCTCGATCATCCGCCGTGAGCCGGTCGGCGTGTGCGCCCAGGTCGCGCCGTGGAACTACCCGATGATGATGGCCGTGTGGAAGTTCGCCCCGGCCATCGCCGCGGGCAACACCGTGGTGCTCAAGCCCTCGGACACCACCCCGGCCTCGACCGTCCTGATGGCCGAGATCATCGACTCGGTCCTGCCCAAGGGCGTCTTCAACGTCGTCTGCGGTGACCGCGAGACCGGCAAGGCCATGGTCGAGCACTCCACCCCGGCGATGGCCTCCATCACCGGCTCGGTGCGCGCCGGCATGCAGGTCGCCGAGAGCGCCTCGAAGGACGTCAAGCGCGTCCACCTGGAGCTCGGCGGCAAGGCCCCGGTCGTCGTCTTCGAGGACGCCGACATCGCCAAGGCCGTCGAGGACATCGCGGTCGCCGGCTACTTCAACGCCGGCCAGGACTGCACCGCCGCGACCCGCGTGCTCGTGCACGCCTCCATCCACGACGAGTTCGTGACCGCCCTCGCCAAGGCCGCCGCCGACACGAAGACCGGCCAGCCGGACGACGAGGACGTGCTCTACGGCCCGCTGAACAACCCGAACCAGCTCAAGCAGGTCGCGGGCTTCATCGAGCGCCTCCCGGCGCACGCCAAGGTCGAGGCCGGCGGCCACCAGGTCGGCGACAAGGGCTACTTCTACGCCCCGACCGTGGTCTCGGGCCTCAAGCAGGACGACGAGATCATCCAGAACGAGGTCTTCGGCCCCGTCATCACCGTCCAGTCCTTCACGGACGAGGCCCAGGCCCTGGAGTACGCGAACGGCGTCGAGTTCGCCCTCGCCTCCTCGGTGTGGACCAAGGACCACGGCCGCGCGATGCGCATGTCCAAGAACCTCGACTTCGGCTGCGTGTGGATCAACACCCACATCCCGCTCGTCGCCGAGATGCCCCACGGCGGCTTCAAGAAGTCCGGCTACGGCAAGGACCTCTCCGCCTACGGCTTCGAGGACTACACCCGCATCAAGCACGTGATGACCTCGCTCGACGGCTGATCGGTCTCCGCGGGGATCGCATCGATCACCGAAGGGGCTTGAGAGGGCGGGCAGTAGACAACATGTCTATTGCCCGCCCTCCTCCGTTCGCCGAGGCTTTGCCCATGCCTGAACTCGCCTTCTCCCGCCGCGCGGCGCTGCGCGGCCTCGGTGCCGCCGGCCTGTTCGCGGCCCTGACCGGCTGCGGTGTGCCCGCCGCCTTCGTCCCCGAGGACCGGCGGGAAGGCCCGGACCGCTCCGACCGGGACAAGCGGGTCGCCTTCTCGAACTGGCCGCTCTACATCGACACCGACGACGAGGACGAGGAGCGCCGGCCCACGCTGGACGCCTTC
Source organism: Streptomyces sp. NPDC059355 (assembly GCF_042752335.1). Taxonomy (NCBI): domain Bacteria; kingdom Bacillati; phylum Actinomycetota; class Actinomycetes; order Kitasatosporales; family Streptomycetaceae; genus Streptomyces; species Streptomyces sp. NPDC059355. The sequence goes on from NZ_JBHYXN010000061.1 coordinate 32,090, forward strand.
TCGGAGAAGACCGGCATCGAGGTTCGGTACACCGAGGAGATCAACGACAACGACGAGTTCTTCGGCAAGGTCAGCCCGGCGCTGATGAACCACCAGGAGACAGGCCACGACCTGGTGGTGGTCAGCGACTGGATGGCCGCCCGCTTCGTCCACCTGGGCTGGGCCCAGAAGATGGACCGCTCGGCGCAGCCGAACGTGGCGGCCCACCTCGACCCGCAGCTGCGGTCCCCCGCCTTCGACGAGGGCCGCCTGCACACGGTCCCGTGGCAGTCGGGTATCACCGGCATCGCCTACAACCACAAGGCGCTGGGCCGGGAGATCAAGTCCGTCAAGGACCTGTGGCACCCGGACCTGGCCGGCAAGGTCACCCTCTTCTCCGGCCTGGACGAGTCCTTCGCCCTGCTGATGCAGGGCGACGGCGTGGACGTGACCCGGTGGACCGAGTCCGACTTCCACCGCATGTGCGACCGGGTGGAGAGCATGGTGAAGAAGAAGCACATCCGCCGCTTCACCGGCAACGACTACACCTCCGATCTGAGCAAGGGCGACGTCCTGGCCTGTCAGGCGTACTCCGGCGACGCCATCCAGCTCCAGGCCGACAACCCGGACATCCGGTTCGTGGTCCCGGAGGAGGGCGCCGAGCTCTGGGCGGAGAGCCTGCTCGTCCCCAACCTGGCCCGGCACAAGGCCAACGCCGAGGCCCTGGTCGACTACTACTACGACCCCGAGGTGGCCGCCGAGCTCGCCGCCGCCGTCAACTACGTCTGCCCGGTCCCGGCCGCCCGCGAGGTCCTGGCCGCCTCGGAGGACAAGGAGACCGCCGAACTCGCCGAGAACCCGCTGATCTTCCCCGACGAGGAGATGCGCAAGCGGCTCGTCGTGGCCCGGGACATCTCCTCGGCCGAGCGCCGCTCCCTCGCCCAGCGCTGGAACGCCATCGTCGGCCTCTGAGCGCCGGCCGGCACCGGAACGATCACGGCCTCGTCGCCGAACTGAACGTGTTCATCAATGTGGCTGAACGCGTTCAGAAACAGGCGTAGGCTTCCTTCCATGAGCGAGAGAAGCGCCCTTCAGCGGCGTATCCGTGCCTGGCTGGTCCTGTTCATCGTCTGCCTCGTGCTCAGCGGCCTCACCGCTTTCCCCCTCGTCAGCGAACTCCACTGGGCCAACTCCCTGGTCTCCCACGCGTGGCTGCGGCGGGTGGGGGACGGACTGGACCAGGCCGACCGGGACCACCCCTTCCTCCTCTACGGCACCGACTGGCTCGCCTTCGCCCACCTGGTGATCGCCGTCTTCTTCTACGGGGTCCACCGCGACCCCGTCCGCAACATCTGGATCGTCGAAGCCGGCATGATCGCCTGCGCCGGCGTGATCCCCCTGGCCCTGATCTGCGGCCCCATCCGGGGCATCCCCATCGGGTGGAGCCTCATCGACATCTCGTTCGGCGTCTTCGGGGTCATACCCCTGCTGGTGCTCCGCCGCATGATCAAGCGCCTCGAGGCACTGCCTGCGGACGGCTACCGGGCGAAGGCCGCCGCGACGATCCCGTAGGCCACCTGGTTCATTTCCCGGCCCTTGGCGTCGGTGGAGTTGACCGAGTAGACGAGCGTGCGCGAGAGATCGCGCGCCCCACCGATCACGGTGCTGTAGCCGTACCGGGAGCCGGTCTTTCCGTAGACCTCCGTGCCGTCCGCCAGGACGAACCGCTTCATCCCCGCGGTCTGCACGGCGTCCTCCCCGGACTCGAAGTCCGCCACTGCCGGCACCGTGAACATCTCCTCCAGCTGTGCCTTCGGCACCACCCGGCCGGCGAACAGGGCCTCGGTGAACCTCTCCAGGTCCGCCGTGGTCGATATCAGGTCCCCGGCAGCCCAGTTGGACGAGGAGTTCCACTCCGTCACGTCCACCAGCGCGCTCCCGCCGCCGGGCCCGGCCACCGCCTGGTAGCCGTGGTGGTGCGGGCCCGCCATCCGGTTCTCCGTACGTGAGGGGACCGAAGTGCGGCGCAGGCCCAGCGGCCCCAGGATCCGGGCGGACAGGGCCTGCTCGTACGACGTGCCCGTCAGCTTCTCGATCAGCACGCCGAGGACCGTGTAGTCGATGTTGAGGTAGTGCTGCCGCTCGCCCGGCCGGAACTCGGGCCCCTTGGCCGCGGCTTCGGCGATCAGCGCGTGCGGATCGACCACGTCGAACCGGTGCGCGTACTGCGCCGCGAACGAGTCCCCCGGGCCCTCGGCCGCCGGGATGCCGCTCGTGTAGTTCAGCAACTGCCGCACGCTGATGGGCTCGAAGCCGCGCGGTCCGGACGGCAGCAGCCCCGGCAGGTACTGCTGCACCGGCCGGTCCAGGTCGACCCTGCCCTCGGCGGCCAGCTGGAGGACCACCGCCGCGGTGAAGGTCTTGGTCACCGAACCCGCCCGGAACCGGGCATCGTCGAACGCCTTGCGCCCCGTGCGGACATCGGCAACGCCGGAACTGCCCACCCAGCGGCCGCTCGTACCACCGACGCGGACCAGCGCGGCCGTCGCGTCCTTGTTGCCCGGGCCGACACCGGCGATCGCCTTCCGCAACGCCGCCGCATCGGGCGGGGTCGTGTAGAGGGGAGGCTGCGCAGGACCGGCCGGCGCCGGCGCGGTCACCGCGCCGGGCGCCGGAGCCGGAGCGGCGTGGGCGACGGCCGGTCCGGCCGCGATGCCCAGGACCAAGGCGGTGGCGATCAGCGTGCGCGTACGTACCTTCATGGCGGAACCCCCTGCGAGCCATCCGGGCCCCAGCGGCCCGATGACTCAATGCTGCAGTTCAGAGAGGTTCCCGCGGATCACCACCGAGAGGGGTCTTCACCGGTACGACAACTCACCAGCGCGAGGGATCAGCCCGCCCGCCCCTCACTCCCCAGAGGGAGATATCTCCGAGCCGGCCCGGGTCCCGGCCGGAGCCCCGGTCCCGGTCCCCACCCCGATCAGGCCCGTCTCGTACGCGCAGATCACCGCCTGGATCCGGTCCCGCAGCCCCAGCTTCGCCAGCACGTTGCCCACGTGCGACTTCACGGTGTGCTCGCTCACCACCAGCGCGGCGGCGATCTCCGCGTTCGACAGCCCCCGCCCCAGATGCAGCAGCGTCTCCCGCTCCCGCGCCGTCAGCACCTCCAGCCGCTGAGCGCAGAGAGCCCCCGCGGACGCCGGCCGTGCCGTCGCCGCCGTGTACTCCTCGATCAGCCGCCGCGCCACCGAAGGCGCCAGCAGCGAATCGCCCGCCGCCACCACCCGTACGGCATGCACCAGATCGTCCCGCCGCACGTCCTTCAGCAGGAATCCGCTCGCCCCCGCGTGCAGCGCCTCGTACACGTACTGGTCCGAATCGAAGGTCGTCAGCATCACCGTCCGGCACGAGGTCCCGGCCGAGATCGCCCGGCACGCCTCGATCCCGTCGAGCACCGGCATCCGGACGTCCAGCAGCGCCACGTCCGGCCGCAGTTCCCGCACCGCCGCCACCGCCGCCGCGCCGTCCCCGACCTCCGCGACCACCTCGATGTCCTCCTGTGCGTCCAGGATCATCACGAAGCCGCTGCGCACCAGCTCCTGGTCGTCCGCCACCACCACACGGATCGTCAACGCCCCACCTCCAGCGGCGAGGCTACTAGGACGACGCGGACCGAGAACCCGAGGCCACCGGGCCCGGGACCGTACTCCGCCGTACCGCCGTGTGCCGCCGCCCGCTCCCGGATCCCGATCAGCCCGTGCCCGCCCGCAGTGGCAGCGGCAGCGGCAGCGTCAGTCGCAGCCCGTCCCGGACCCCGCCCGTCGTCCGTCACCGTCACCGTGAGCGCCCGCGGCCCGTACTCCAGCCGTACGGAGGCCGTCGACGCCCCGGCATGCTTCACCACGTTCGTCAGCGCCTCCTGCACCACCCGGTGCACCGTCGCCTCCAGCGCCGCCGGCAGCGCGCGCACCGCGCCCGTCCGCTCGTACGAGACCTGCGCCCCGCTGCCCCGGACCCGCTCCAGCAGCCCCGGCAGCTCCTCGATCCCGGGCTGCGGCGACCGCGGAGCCGCCTCCTGCTCCGCCCGGTCCGTCCGCAGCACCCCCAGCATGGTCCGCAGCTGCGCCATCGCGTCCCGCCCCGTCTCGGCGATCGCGTCGAAGGCCGCCTCCGCCCGCTCCGGGGCCCTGCGCACCGCCACCGGACCGGCCTCCGCCTGCACGATCATGATGCTGACCGCGTGCGAGAGGATGTCGTGCATCTCCCGTGCTATGCGGGCCCGTTCGCGCGCCGCCGCCTGCTCCGCCTCGATGCGGTTCGCCCGCTCCAGCTCCGCGGCACGCGCCTCGACGGCCTCCGTGTACGCCTGCCGGGTGTACTGCAGCCGCCCCAGCGCGTACGCCGCCGCGAAGACGAACAGCGCGAACAGCAGCTCCCTGGCAGTCCCCGTGTTGAGCGCCACGGAGGCGAGGATCAGCCCGGCCAGGACCACGCCCATCGAGATCCGCACCCGGGCCGGGCACAGCAGCGCCATCGTGTACACGCCGATCAGCGGGGCGTACGGCAGCGGCTGCCCGGGGCCGTCCAGCGCCAGCGTGTAGACCGAGCCGGCCGCGACCATCCCGAAGATCGCCGCCAAGGGCGCCCGCCGCCGCCACACCAGCGGCACGTTGCCGAGCGTGGTCAGCAGGTACGCCGGCCAGGTGGCAGGCGAATCCAGCGGATCCCGCGGCACGACGAACGGAATCGTCGTCGCCACCTGGACCAGCAGCGTCAGTCCGAGGTCCTGCCAGCGCCGGTCCGCCCGCCGGACCCGCTCCCCGAGCGTGCGGATCACCGGCCGGGCACGCCGAGTTCCGCCCGTACGCGGGTCAGCGCGTCCACCCGGTTGGTGGTGACGGAGTCCACCCCGGCCGCGATCAGCCTGCGCATCGACCACGTCGTGTCCGCGGTCCAGGCCGACACCAGCAGGCCCTCCCGGTGGAGGGCGTCCGTCAGCTCCCGGTCCACCAGTCCGAAGCGGTAGTTGAGCCAGGACGGCGCCACCGCGTCGATCAGCACCCGGCGCGGTGGCGCCGACGTGGTCCACGTCAGCGCGATCTCGGCGCCCGGATCGGCGGCCCGCACGGCCAGCATCGTGTCCGGTCCCGCGCAGTAGTACGTACGGTCGCGGGCCCCGCACTCCCGGACCTGGCCGACGACCGTCCGGACGGCCTCCGCCGTGGCTCCGGGCAGGTCGATCATCACCCGGCCCGCGCCGGCCGCCATCAGGGCCTCGCGCAGCGTCGGGATCCCGCCGTCCGTCAGCTCCTTCAGCTGCGGGGCCGTGACGGCGTCGAGCCGCACGTCATGGCCCCACAGCCGCTGGAGCGCCTCGTCGTGGAGCAGGACCGGCTGCCCGTCGCGGGTCAGCCGTACGTCGATCTCCACCGCGTCCGCTCCGCACGCGAAGGCGGAGCGGATCGAGGGCAGGGTGTTCTCACGGGCACGGTAGGGATCGCCGCGGTGGCCCACGGCCGTCAGGGTGCGCATGGCTGCCATTGTCGGCGTTCCCGGCGGTCCGTCAGCGCGCCAGCCAGGCGGCGGTGTACGTGTCGATCTCCGCGCTGAGCCTCGCCTTGCCGGCCTCGTCCAGGAAGGAGGCCTCGACGGCGTTCTTCGCCAGCTGCGCGAGCCCGCGCTCGTCGAGTTCGAGGAGGCGCGCGGCCACCGCGTACTCGTTGTTGAGGTCGGAGCCGAACATCGGCGGGTCGTCGCTGTTGATGGTGACGAGCACGCCCGCCCGGACCATCTCCTTGACGGGGTGGCGGTCCAGGTCGGTCACGGCGCGCGTGGCGATGTTGGAGGTCGGGCAGACCTCCAGCGCGATCCGGTGCTCGGCGAGGTAGGCGAGCAGCTCCGGGTCCCGGGTGGCGCTGGTGCCGTGGCCGATGCGCTCGGCGCCCAGCTCCCGGATGGAGTCCCAGATGGTCTCGGGGCCGGTGGTCTCGCCGGCGTGCGGCACGCTGTGCAGGCCGGCCGCGCGGGCGGCGTCGAAGTACGGCTTGAACTGGGGGCGCGGGACGCCGATTTCCGGACCGCCGAGGCCGAAGGAGACCAGGCCCTCGGGGCGCAGTTCGACGGCGAGGCGCGCGGTCTCGGCGGCGGCCTCCAGACCGGCCTCGCCGGGGATGTCGAAGCACCAGCGCAGGATGACGCCGAGCTCGGTCTCGGCGGCCTTGCGGGCGTCCTCGATGGCCTCCATGAAGGCCTTCTCGTGGATGCCGCGGCGGGTGGAGGAGTACGGGGTGATGGTCAGCTCGGCGTAGCGGATGTTCTGCCGGGCCATGTCGCGGGCGACTTCGTAGGTCAGGGTGCGTACGTCGTCGGGGGTGCGGACCAGGTCCACGACCGAGAGGTAGACCTCGATGAAGTGCGCGAAGTCGGTGAAGGTGAAGTAGTCGGCCAGCGCCTCGGGGTCGGTGGGGACCGCGGAGTCGGGGTGGCGGGAGGCGAGTTCGGCCACGATGCGGGGGGAGGCCGAGCCGACGTGGTGGACATGGAGTTCGGCCTTGGGCAGCCCCGCGATGAAGGGGGTCAGGTCGGGCATCAGAGAGCCTCCGGGAGGACGGGTGCGGACGGATCGGGCTTCATCGTAGGCAGCTCCGGGACTGTCGGTGACAGCACTTAGCATGGGCGTACGAGAGGGGGGCGCCGCATGACCGATCAGAGCCCCGAGCCGAACGACCCGTGGGCGCCGCCGGAGCGGCCGGCGGTGGAGCTCGGGAAACCGCAGGCCACACCGGGGGCGTCGGGTCCGCCGCCCGTGCACGACCAGCCGACGATCGCGGGGATGCCGGGGGGCGACACCCCGCCGGCGCAGATACCCGGTCCGGCGCTGCCGCCCGCGTACGGTTACCCGGCGCAGCCGGACCCGGGGGGTTACGCGTACCCCGGACCGCCGCCGGCGCAGCCGACGTACGGCCATCCCGGCCACCCGGGCCAGCAGGGGTACCCGGGCTACGCGGGATACCCGGGATACCCCGGGTATCCGCAGAAGAGCAACGGCTTCGGGGTCACCGCCCTCGTGCTCGGCATCATCGGCGTCGTCACCTGCTACCTGGGGCTCCTGTTCGGCGTCCCGGCGGTCATCTTCGGTGTCCTGGGCCGGGGCAAGGCCCAGCGCGGCGAGGCCGACAACGGCCCGATGGCCCTGGCCGGCATCATCCTGGGCGCGATCGGCATCCTGCTCAGCCTGCTGATGATCGGGCTCGTCATCGCCGGTGTCCTGCTCGGGGATCCGGGGAGCGGCTCCGGCTCCGAGTACGACTATGACGGCGGGTCGTCCTCGCGCACGCACATGCGCGAGCACGTCTGACGCGGAGGGCACGCACGCGGGGCGTACGGCGCAGGGCCGGGCCCGGGCAGCATGTGCCTCGGGCCCGCCCGCCGGCGCCGCAGCGGGCGGAGTTT
>NZ_JBHYXN010000062.1:0-38035 GCF_042752335.1 Streptomyces sp. NPDC059355
GCACTACCGGCGGGTGGCCCCGCCGCGCGGGGGCGCTGCGGGCCCTCCGTACTCGCCGAACCGCCTGGGCTACTCGCCCCGGCGCAGGCTCGGCTTCAGGTCCTTGAAGCGGGCCAGCAGCCCGTTCACGAACGAGGGGGACTCGTCCGTCGAGAACTCCTTGGCCAGCTGGACGGCCTCGTCGATGGCCACGGCGTCCGGGGTGTCGTCCACCCAGATCAGCTCGTAGGCACCGAGCCGCAGGATGTTCCGGTCGACGACCGGCATGCGGTCGAGCTCCCAGTCCACGGCGTAGGTGACGATCAGGTCGTCGATGCGGTTCACCTTGTCGGCGTACCCCTCGACGAGATCCATCGTGAAGGCGCTGACGGGCGGCTGCCGGTCGTCCGAGCGCGCGTGGCGGATCCAGTCCGCGAGGACCTCGCGCACGGGCACCCCGCGCTGGTCGGCCTCGAACAGGATCTGGAAGGCGCGCTTGCGCGCGTTGCTGCGGGCAGCCACGGTTAGCTGTTCACCCGGCCGAGGTAGTCGGAGGTACGGGTGTCGACCTTGACCTTCTCGCCCGTGTTCACGAACAGCGGGACCTGGATCTCGTGACCGGTCTCCAGCTTGGCCGGCTTGGTGCCGCCCGTGGAGCGGTCGCCCTGGACGCCCGGGTCGGTGTGCTCGATGGTCAGCTCGACCGCGGCCGGGAGCTCGACGTAGAGCACCTCGCCGTCGTGCTGGGCCACGGAGGCGGTGAAGCCCTCGATGAGGAAGTTGGCGGCGTCGCCGACGGCCTTCTTGTCGACCATCAGCTGGTCGAAGGTGCTCATGTCCATGAAGACGAAGTAGTCGCCGTCCATGTACGAGAACTGCATGTCGCGGCGGTCGATGGTGGCCGTTTCGACCTTCGTGCCGGCGTTGAACGTCTTGTCGACGACCTTGCCGGAGAGCACGTGCTTGAGCTTGGTGCGCACGAAGGCCGGGCCCTTGCCGGGCTTGACGTGCTGGAACTCGACGACGGACCAGAGCTGGCCGCCATCGAGCTTGAGCACCATGCCGTTCTTGAGGTCGTTCGTGGAAGCCACGGTTGCGGAATCTCCTGCACTGGAAGACCACGGGTGCGCGCACAGCCCGCCGCGGCGGGCTAGAGCGCGAGCAGCTCCTTGGTCGTAATGGTGAGTAGCTCGGGACCGCCGTCCGCCTCGGGGCGCACGACGAGCGTGTCATCGATCCGGACACCTCCCCGGCCCGGGAGGTGAACCCCCGGTTCGACGGTGACCGGCACGCAAGCGTCCAGTTTACCCATTGCCGTAGGTGCAAGCTGCGGGTCCTCGTCGATTTCGAGGCCGACACCGTGTCCGGTCGACGGAGCGAGGGCTTCGGCATGGCCCCCGGAGTCCAGTACGGAGCGCGCCGCGCGGTCGACTTCGCGGTACGCGGCGCCGGGCAGGAGTGCCTCGCGGCCGGCCCGCTGGGCCGCGAAAACAAGATCGTAGAGCTCGATCTGCCAGTCGGCCGGGCTGGTGCCGATCACGAAGGTCCGGCCGATCTCGCAGCGGTAGCCGCGGTAGTTGGCGCCGAGGCAGACGGAGAGGAAGTCCCCCTCCTCGACCCGGCGGTCGGAGGGCCGGTGCCGGGAGCGGCCGGAGTTCGGCCCGGTGCCGACGGAGGTCGGGAAGGCGGGCCCGTCGGCGCCGTGGTCGACGAGGCGGCGCTCCAGCTCCAGGGCGAGGTGGCGTTCGGTCCGGCCCACCAGGATCGACTCCAGCAGCTCGCCGAGGGCCTGGTCGGCGATCTCGGCGGCGATCCGCAGGCAGGCGATCTCCTCCTCGTCCTTGACGAGGCGCTGCTGCTCCACGGCGGCCCCCAGGTCCACGAGCCGCAGCTTGGGGGCGACGGAGCGCAGGGCGCGGTGGCGGGCGACGGTGAGGTGGTGCTCCTCGACGGCCAGCGACTCGACGCGCAGCGAACCGGCCATGTCCCCGGCCGCCACGGCCGCGTCGCTCCCGGGGCCGGCCAGTACGGAGAGCCTGAGCCGCTCGTCGAGGCGGCCCTCGTCGGCTTCGCCGGTGGGCGGGCCGACGGTGAACAGCATGTCCTCGCCGTCCGGCCCGACGAGCAGGACTGCGGACGGCGGGGACGCCCCGGCGAGGTAGCGGACGTTCGCCGGACGCGTGATCAGTGCGGCGGCGTTCCCCGCGGCGGCACATCGGTCGCGAAGCAGGCCCCGGCGGGCCGCGTACACGTCTGACATGTCTTCGAGCGTACGAGCGGCCCGCGCATCCGGCCTGGTGAGCGCACCCGTACGGGGCCGGGGCCCTTCGGCGGCCCCGACGGGGGCCGGGGCGGCCGCCCCGGCCCCCGGGCCCGGGCCGGACCCCGCCCGGTCAGCCGCCCACGTAGGCCGCGAGGTGCTCGCCGGTGAGGGTGGCGCGCTCGGCGACGAGCTCGGCGGGGGTGCCCTCGAAGACGACGCGGCCGCCGTCGTGGCCCGCGCCGGGCCCGAGGTCGATGATCCAGTCGGCGTGCGCCATGACGGCCTGGTGGTGCTCGACGACGATCACCGACTTGCCTGAGTCCACGAGCCGGTCGAGCAGCCCCAGCAGGTGCGCGACGTCGGCGAGGTGCAGGCCGGCCGTCGGCTCGTCGAGGACGTAGACCCCGCCCTTGTCGGCCATGTGGGTCGCCAGCTTGAGCCGCTGGCGCTCGCCGCCGGAGAGGGTGGTGAGCGGCTGGCCGATGGTGAGGTACCCGAGGCCGACGTCGGCGAGGCGCGCGACGATGCGGTGCGCGGCCGGGAGGTGCCCCTCCCCCGCCCCGAAGAACGCCTCGGCCTCGGTCACCGACATCGCGAGCACCTCGCTGATGTCGCGGCCGCCGAAGTGGTAGTCGAGGACCGAGGAGTCGAACCGCCTGCCCTCGCACTCCTCGCAGGTGGTGGCGACCCCGGCCATCATCGCCAGGTCGGTGTAGATGACGCCGGCGCCGTTGCAGGTCGGGCAGGCCCCCTCGGAGTTGGCGCTGAACAGGGCCGGCTTCACGTCGTTGGCCTTGGCGAACGCCTTGCGGATCGGGTCGAGCAGCCCGGTGTACGTGGCCGGGTTGCTGCGCCGGGATCCCTTGATGGCGCCCTGGTCGACCGAGACCACCCCGTCACGGGCGGGGATCGAGCCGTGCACGAGCGAGCTCTTGCCCGAGCCGGCGACGCCGGTGACGACGGTGAGCACCCCGAGCGGGATGTCGACGTCGACGTCGCGGAGGTTGTGGGCACCGGCCCCGCGGATCTCCAGCGTGCCGGTGGGCTTGCGCACGCTCTCCTTGACCGAGGCCCGGTCGTCGAAGTGCCGGCCGGTGATGGTGCCGCCGGTACGCAGCCCTTCGACGGTGCCCTCGAAGCAGACGGTGCCGCCGCCCGAGCCGGCGCCGGGGCCGAGGTCGACGACGTGGTCGGCGATCGCGATCGTCTCCGGCTTGTGTTCCACGACGAGGACCGTGTTGCCCTTGTCCCGCAGGCGCAGCAGCAGCTGGTTCATCCGCTGGATGTCGTGCGGGTGCAGGCCGGTGGTGGGCTCGTCGAATACGTACGTGACGTCGGTGAGCGAGGAGCCGAGGTGGCGGATCATCTTGACGCGCTGCGCCTCGCCGCCGGACAGCGTGCCCGACGCGCGGTCGAGCGAGAGGTAGCCGAGGCCGATCTCCACGAACGAGTCGAGGGTCCCCAGCAGGGTGGCGAGTAGGGGCGCCACGGAGGGCTCGTCGAGCGCGCGGACCCATTCGGCCAGGTCCCGGATCTCCATCGCGCACAGGTCCGCGATGCTCTTCCGCTTGATCTTCGAGGACCGCGCGCCCTCGCCCAGCCGGGTTCCCGCGCAGTCGGGGCAGGTGGTGAAGGTGACCGCCCGTTCCACGAAGGCCCGGATGTGCGGCTGCATGGACTCGGTGTCCTTGGACAGCATCGACTTCTGCACGCGCGGGACCAGGCCCTCGTACGTCATGTTGATGCCCGCGATCTTCATGCGGGTCGGCTCGCGGTGCAGGAGGTCCTGCAGTTCCTTCTTGGTGTACTTGCGGATCGGCTTGTCCGGGTCGAAGAATCCCGACTCGATGTAGAGGCGGCTGTTCCAGCCGCCCCCGGTGTAGCCCGGGATCGTGAACGCGCCCTCGTTGAGGGACTTGGTGTCGTCGTAGAGCTGCGTGAGGTCGATGTCGGTGACCGCGCCCCGGCCCTCGCAGCGCGGGCACATGCCGCCGGTGATGCTGAAGCTGCGCTTCTCCTTGACCTCCTGCCCGCCGCGCCGGACGGTGACCGCGCCGGCCCCGCTGATGGAGGCGACGTTGAAGGAGAACGCCTTGGCGGAGCCGATGTGCGGCTTGCCGAGTCTGCTGAACAGGATGCGCAGCATGGCGTTGACGTCGGTGGCGGTGCCGACCGTGGAGCGCGGGTCTCCGCCCATCCGCTGCTGGTCGACGGTGATCGCGGTGGTGAGGCCGTCGAGCACGTCGACCTCGGGCCGGGCCAGCGTCGGCATGAAGCCCTGGACGAAGGCGCTGTAGGTCTCGTTGATCAGCCGCTGCGACTCGGCGGCGATCGTGTCGAACACCAGCGAGCTCTTGCCCGAGCCGGAGACACCGGTGAACACCGTCAGGCGGCGCTTCGGGATCTCGATGCTGACGTCCTTGAGGTTGTTCACGCGCGCACCGTGCACGCGGATCAAGTCGTGGCTGTCGGCATCGTGCGGTGCGGACCTGGCCATGCTCATCGTGTCTCCGTACGTCGGTTCGGGCAGCCTGGCTCGATCCAACCAGCTGTGCGGGGCGCGCTCACTGGTCTTGGAGCAGCCCGAGGACGTTGCCGTCGGGGTCGGTGAAAGTGGCCACGAGGCGGCCGCCGCCGACGTCGCGCACGGGGTCCTTGAGCTTGCCCCCGGCGGCGGTCACCTCGGCGAGCTTGGCCTCGATGTCCGGCACGTGCCAGTGCGCCACGGGCGCGGCCATGCCCTGCTGGGCGCCGCCGGGCACCAGCCCGATCTGCTGGCCGCCGGCCTCGTAGCCGACGTAGTACGGCTCGTCGACCGTCGGGGCGACGCCGAGCAGCGCGGTGTAGACGTCCTTGGCCGCGGCCAGGTCGGAGACGGGGTGCAGGACGGTCTTGATTCCCTGGGTGGGAGAGGTGGTCATGATCACTCCTGAAGCGGTGGGTCGGCGTGGAATTCACGCTAGCCGCGGGGTGCGGCTCCACGCTTCTCCAAACGTGACCGGTCAGAAGGCGGGCGTGCCGAGGGTCCGGGCCAGGGCCTCGTCGAGGGCCCGGGAGGTGGCCTCCACGTCCAGGTCCGAGTTGTCGATGATCGGCAGGCCCGAGCCGTACCAGCCCGCCATGCGGCCGTGGATGCGGGCGACCTCCTCGTCCGAGAGGCGCCGGTTGCCCGAGCGGGCGGCGTTGCGCTCCAGGACGATCTCCAGGCCGGGCAGGAGGACGACGGGCAGCAGGGCCGGCCCCACGTGCCGCTTCCAGCCGCCCAGGCCCACCACCGGCCGGTCGGGGAAGACGGCGTCGTCGAGGATGCAGGAGATCCCGTTGGCCAGGAAGTTGCGGGCGGCGAAGCCGCAGGTGCGGCGGGCCAGCCGGTACTGGGCCTCGGAGTGGTCGTTCCAGCCGGCCTGCGGGTCCGCGAAGCCCGAGCACACCCACTCCCGGACGTCGTCCAGGCTCACGTGGGCGGTCGGCACCGGCCGGGTGCTCGCCCAGTGCCGGGCCACGGTGGTCTTGCCGGCGCCCGCCGGGCCGATCAGCAGCACGGCCAGCGTGGCCCCGCCGGTCCCGGTCGCCGCGGGAGGCAGCGGAATGTGCCCCGTGGCCTCGGGCACGGGGGGCGGCGCCGAGTGCGGCGGCGCGTGCGGGGCCTGCGCCTGCGGGGGCGCGTGCGGCGGCACCGGCACCGGCCACCCGTGCGCAGGGGGTATCGGCGGCTGCGGGGGCACGGCCTGATGATGTCCCGGCTGCCCCCAGCCCGCGCCGCCGCCCCCCACTCCTTGCTGCATCCGCTGCCACTCCGTCCCGCTCTGCCGACTGATGCGAGAACGTTATATGACCGCGGGGCGGAAGCCGCCCACCAGCACCGTCAGAGTGCGACTTCGTCCGCCAGCGCGCGCAGCGCCAGCCGGTACGAGCCGATGCCGAAGCCCGCCACCGTCCCGGTCGCCACCGAGGCGATGACCGACGTGTGCCGGAACTCCTCCCGGGCGTACGGGTTGGAGATGTGCACCTCGATCAGCGGCGCGGTGCGCTGCGCCGCCGCGTCCCGCATGGCGTACGAGTAGTGCGTGAAGGCACCCGGGTTGATCACGACCGGGATCTTGCCGTCCGCCGCCTCGTGCAGCCAGCGCACGATCGCGCCCTCGTCGTTGGTCTCGCGGACCTCGACGTCGAAGCCGAGCTCCTCGCCCAGCGTGCGGCAGCTCTCGACGAGCCCGGCGTACGAGGTGGCCCCGTACACGTCGGGCTCGCGCGAGCCCAGCCGGCCCAGGTTCGGCCCGTTCAGCACGAGCACCTTGCGGCTCACGCCGACACCTCGCCGTACGCCGCGATCAGGTGCGCCGGGTCGGGGCCCTCCAGGACGGTGGGCTTGGCCAGGCCGTCGAGGACGATGAAGCGCAGCAGGTTGCCGCGGGACTTCTTGTCGACCTGCATGGTCTGGAGCAGCTTGGGCCACTGGTCACCGCGGTACGTCAGCGGCAGCCCGACCGCGGCCAGGATCTCCCGGTGCCGGTCGGCCGTCGCGTCGTCGAGGCGGCCCGCGAGCCGGCCGAGCTCGGCCGCGAAGACCATGCCGACCGACACGGCCGCGCCGTGCCGCCACTTGTAGCGCTCGTTCTTCTCGATGGCGTGCGCGAGCGTGTGCCCGTAGTTGAGGATCTCCCGCAGGCCCGATTCCTTCAGGTCGCTGGAGACGACGTCCGCCTTGACCCGGATCGAGCGGACGATGAGCTCCGCGGTGTGCGGACCGTCGGGCGTGCGGGCCGCGGCCGGGTCCGCCTCGATCAGGTCGAGGATCGCCGGGTCGGAGATGAATCCGGCCTTGATGATCTCGGCGAGGCCGCTGACGTAGTCGTTGACCGGCAGGGAGTCCAGCGCCGCCAGGTCGCACAGCACGCCGGCCGGCGGGTGGAAGGCGCCGACCAGGTTCTTGCCCTCGGCGGTGTTGATGCCGGTCTTGCCGCCGACGGCCGCGTCCACCATCGCCAGGACGGTGGTCGGTACGGCGATCCAGCGCACCCCGCGCAGCCAGGAGGCCGCGACGAAGCCCGCGAGGTCGGTCGTGGCCCCGCCGCCGACGCCGACGATCACGTCGGTGCGGGTGAACCCGGACTGGCCGAGCGCCTTCCAGCAGTACGCCGCGACCTCGATGGTCTTGGCCTCCTCGGCGTTCGGCACCTGGATGGCGACCGCCTCGTAGCCCTGCGCGGCCAGATCGTCGCGCAGTGCCTCACCGGTCGAGGCCAGCGCCTCGGGGTGGATCACGGCGACCCGCTGGGCCTTCGTACCGATCAGGCCGCCCAGCTCGCCGAGCAGCTGCCGGCCCACCAGCACGTCGTACGCGTCGTGTCCGGCGCTGGCGCCGACCTGGATGCGCGTCACCTGGTCTGTCATACGTCCTTCAACTCCAGAGCGTCGAGGACCGCCTGGGCGACCTCTTCGGGGGTGCGGTCGTCGGTGGCCACCACGACGCGCGCGACTTCGGTGTACAGGGGGCGGCGGGCCTCCATCAGCTCGCGCCACTGGCGGCGCGGGTTGACGGCGAGCAGCGGGCGGGCGGCGCCCAGGCCGACGCGCCGGACGGCCTCCTCGACGTCCATCGACAGATAGGCGACGGGCAGGCCGGCCAGCAGCTCCCGGGTGCCCGCGTCGAGGACGGCGCCGCCGCCGAGGGCGAGGACTCCGGTGTGACCGGCGACGGCGGCGGCGACCGCCTGCCGCTCCAGCTCACGGAAGTACGGCTCGCCCTCGTCGACGAAGAGGTCGGAGATCGCGCGGCCCTGGGCCGCGACGATGTCGGCGTCGGTGTCCCGGTAGGGGACGCCGAGCCGCTCGGCGAGCAGCGCCCCCACCGTGGACTTGCCGGACCCCATGGGGCCGACGAGGACGACCAGTGGTCCGCCCTTCACCGGATCTGCAGGTTGTCGAGGTACGACTGCACGTTGCGCCGGGTCTCGGGCACGGAGTCTCCGCCGAACTTCTCCACGACCGCGTCCGCGAGGACGAGGGCGACCATCGCCTCGGCGACGATGCCCGCCGCGGGGACGGCGCAGACGTCGGAGCGCTGGTGGTGGGCGGCAGCGGCCTCGCCGGTGGCGACGTCGATCGTGGCGAGCGCCTTCGGCACCGTCGCGATCGGCTTCATGGCGGCCCGTACGCGCAGCAGCTCACCGGTGGTCAGACCGCCCTCGGTGCCGCCGGAGCGGCCGGAGGTGCGCTTGATGCCCTCGGGGGTGGCCACGATCTCGTCGTGCGCCTGCGAGCCGGGTACGCGGGCCAGGTCGAAGCCGTCGCCGACCTCGACGCCCTTGATCGCCTGGATGCCCATCAGCGCGGCCGCGAGGCGCGCGTCCAGGCGGCGGTCCCAGTGCACGTGCGAGCCGAGGCCGACCGGCACCCCGTACGCGAGTACCTCGACGACGCCGCCGAGGGTGTCGCCGTCCTTGTGGGCCTGGTCGATCTCCGCGACCATCGCCTTCGACGTGTCGGCGTCGAGGCAGCGCACCGGGTCCGCGTCGAGCTTCTCGACATCGGCGGGGGTCGGGTAGACGCCGTACGGGGCCTTGGCCGAGGCCAGCTCCACCACGTGCGAGACGATCTCGATGCCCGCGACCTCCTTGATGAAGGAGCGGGCGACGGCGCCGAGGGCGACGCGGGCGGCGGTCTCACGGGCGCTCGCGCGCTCCAGGATCGGCCGGGCCTCGTCGAAGCCGTACTTCTGCATGCCCGCCAGGTCGGCGTGGCCCGGGCGCGGGCGGGTCAGCGGCGCGTTGCGGCCGGTGTCCTTGAGCAGCGACGGGTCGACCGGGTCGGCCGACATGACGGTCTCCCACTTGGGCCACTCCGTGTTGCCGATCATGACGGCGATCGGGGAGCCCTGGGACAGGCCGTGGCGGACGCCGCCGAGGAAGGTGATCTCGTCCTGCTCGAACTTCATCCGGGCACCGCGGCCATAGCCGAGCCGGCGCCGGGCCAGGTGGTCCGCCACCAGCTCGGTGGTGACCGGAACGCCGGCGGGAAGGCCCTCCAGCGTCGCGACCAGTGCCGGTCCGTGCGACTCTCCTGCGGTCAGCCAACGCAACCTGCTCAACGATGCTCCTCATGCTCGCGCCTGGGTACTGCGGCGGCGCGGCCGGGTGCTCGGCCCGGACCCGCCACACCCGATCCTCCCACGTCCGGGCCGGTGCGCCGCCCTCCGGTCCAGCTGGCGGACGGCGGTGCACCCGGGCTCACCCTGGCGAGTGCTGCCGTACCCGGGCAAGATCGGCCCGAGCAGTGCATCAGGTGCGGTGGCGGCGGGTGCCACCGAGGCGGCGGATCAGTGGCGGGCGCGCAGCGCGGCCTCCCCGGCCGCCCGCATGGCCGCCAGCGGCGCCGTGTGCCGGCCGGTCATCTGCTCGACCTGGAGCACCGCCTGGTGGACGAGGAGGTCCAGGCCGCCGAGGAGCCGTCCGCCGTGCCGCGACCAGGCCGCCGCGAGCGCGGTGGGCCAGGGGTCGTACAGGACGTCGAAGAGGGTTCCCGCTCCGGCCGGTACGTGGTCGGCGAGCCAGTCCGTGGCCCGTGCCGGGGTCGTCGCGATGACCAGCGGCGCCCCCAGCCCCTCGGCGGCGTCCGCCCAGTCGGCCGTACGGACCGCCACGTCGAGACGCTCGCCCCACTCCTGCATCTCGTCGGCGCGGGCCCTGGAGCGCACGTACACGGTCACCTCGCCGGAGCAGATCCGGGCGAGCGCGGCCAGGGCCGAGGAGGCGGTGGCCCCCGCGCCGAGGATGGTGGCGCGCTCCACCTTGTCGACGCCGCGCTCGTGGAGCGCGGAGACGATCCCGGGGATGTCGGTGTTGTCGCCGAGGCGCCGGCCGTCCTCGGTCAGGACGACCGTGTTGACCGCCTCGACCGACGCGGCGGTGTCGCTGATGCCGTCGAGCAGCGGGATGACCGCACGCTTGAGCGGCATCGTCAGGGACAGCCCGGCCCACTCGGGGCCGAGGCCGGCGACGAACTGCGGGAGCGCGTCCTCGTCTATCTCGAAGCGGTCGTACGACCAGTCGTCGAGGCCGAGCTCCTGGTACGCGGCGCGGTGCAGCACCGGTGAAAGGGAGTGCTCGATCGGTGAACCGAGCACGGCTGCGCGTATCACTGCCCTTCCTTCTTCCTCGCCTCTTCGTACTTCTGGCGGTTCCTGTTGTGCTCGGCGTTCGTCGCGGCGAACAGGGTCTCGTTCTCGTTCACCGACACGAAGTAATACCAGGGACCGGTGGCCGGGTTGATCGCCGACTTGAGCGCGTCGGGGCCCGGGCTGCCGATCGGACCGGGAGGCAGACCCTTGATCTTGTACGTGTTGTACGGGTCGTCGATCTGGCGGAGGTCGTTGACCGAACCGACGTCCAGGGTGCTCTGGCCCCTCATGTAGTTGACCGTGGAGTCGAAGTCGAGCAGACCGTAGGTCTCCGTGTTGCCCGGCTTGAGCCGGTTGTATACGACCCGGGAGATCTTGTCGAAGTCATGCTGGTACTTGCCCTCGGCCTGGACGAGGCTCGCGACGGTGATGAGCTGCAGCGGGCTCGAGAGGCCCAGCTTGGAGGCCTGGCCCTTGACGTCCGCGCTCTCGTAGGCCTCGTTGGACTTGGCGACCATCTGCTTGAGCATCGACTGCGGGGTCGCGTCCTTGCTGAGGTCGTAGCGGGCCGGGTAGAGGAAGCCCTCCAGCGGGTCCTTGAGGTCCTTGTTGGCGGCCCAGTCGGGCAGACCGAAGTTCTTCGCCTCCTTGGTGGCGACGTCCTTGGTCGTGCCCTCCTTGAGCTTGAGCCGCTCGTCGATGGCCTTGTAGACCTGGCCGGTCTTCCAGCCGGGGATGACGTCGAGGGCGTTGACGCCGGCGCCGCCCACCATCAGGTCGACGGCCGCCTTGCCCGACATGTGCTCCTTCATCGTGTAGGAGCCTGCCTGGAGGGCGCCGCCCTTGGGGTTGGCCTTGGCGGCGGCGACGAAGGCGTCGGCGCTCTTGACGACGCCGTGCGCCTTCAGGATGCGGCCCATCTCCCCCATGCCGGTGCCCTTGGGGATGTCGATGGTGACGGAGCCCTCGCCCTCGCCGGCGTAGTCCTCGCCGGTGCTGAACTTGGACTTGATGTAGTCCAGGCCGTAGTAGCCGCCACCGCCGAGGACGCCGATGATCACGACGGCGGCGATCAGGCAGGCCGCGCCGTTGCGGCCCTTGGGCTTCTTGTCCTTCGAGCGGCCGCGGCGTCCGCCGCCGCCCGGGGTTTCGGAGTCGTCGCCGTCGCCGGGCAGGCCCGGAGAGGACGCGGCAGCCTCGTCGGCCTCGTCGGCCGCCTCCGCCGTCTCGTCGGCGTACTCCGGCTCCGCCTCCTGCTCCGTGACCAGGTGGCGCCTGCCCGGGGGCTGCGGCGGCGGGTAGGCCTCGGGCGTGCCGTAGAGGTCGGGGGCCTCGCCCGGGTAGCCGCCCACGGACTGCTGGGCGTACGGGTCCGCTCCGAGGTACGGGTCGGCCTGCGGGACGGCGGCGTACTGGCCCTGGGCCTGCGCCTGGACCTGGCCGGTGTCCCAGCCCTGGCCCTGGCCGTCGTACACCGGCTGCTGCGGCTGCTGCTGGTAGACCTGCTGGTGGGCGCCCTGGTGGGGCTGCTGCGGGGCATAGCCCTGCTGCTGGTCCGGGTACTGGCCCTGATCCACGTACTGCTGCTGGTACTGGGGGTCCTGCGGGTACTGCGGACCCTGCGGGTACTGCCGGCCCTGCGCGTACTGAGGGTCCTGCTGGTACTGCGGCTCCTGCGGGTACTGCTGCTGGGGACCACCGGCATAGGGCATCTGAGCCTGCTGGGCCTCGTGCCCGGTCCACCCTTGGTCCCCGTACAGGGGGTCCTCCGGGTGCCACGGTTCGGGGCCACGGCCCCGGCCATACTCAGTCATCGGTCCCCTAGAGCCGCGAGACGGAGGCAACGGCCCTGTCCGCCGCGGCACCCGGTTCCGCCTCTGAAGTGGTGGGCGACGACTTGTTCGAATGCCGCCGCATCGCGCGGAACGTTACCGTACCGCGATCAGACAACCACTTCGACGCACTCACCGGGCGGATTACCTGATACACGTTCGGTCTCAAGAGCGTTCTGAAGGATGACCACCGCGGCCGCCTGGTCGATCACCGAGCGGCCCTTCTTCGCGTTCCTTCCCGAGGCCCGCAGCCCCTGGGCGGCGGTGACCGTGGTCATCCGCTCGTCCACCAGACGGACCGTCACCGGCTTGATGCCCTTGGCGAGTTCGTTCGCGAAGGCGCGCACCTTGGCCGCGGCCGGCCCCTCCCGCCCGCTGAGCGAGCGGGGCAGGCCGACCACGACTTCAAGGGGTTCGTACTCCTCGACGAGCTGCCGCAGCCGCCGGTGGGCGAAGGGGATGTCCCGGCCCGGAACGGTTTCCACCGGAGTGGCGAGCACCCCGTCGGGGTCGCACGAGGCGACCCCGATCCGGGCGTCCCCGACGTCGATGGCGAGACGGCGGCCACGGCGCAGCGTCATCGTCAGACCGTCTCGACGACGAGGCGCTCGACCGCGGCGATGGCCTCGGGGACGGCGGCCGGATTCTGGCCGCCGCCCTGGGCCACGTCCGGCTTGCCGCCACCGCCGCCGCCGAGGGTCTTGGCGGCGGTGCGGACCAGGTCACCGGCCTTGAGACCGCGCTCGCGGGCGGCCTCGTTGGTGGCGATGACGGTCAGCGGGCGGCCGTTCGCCGTGGTGAAGAGGGCCACGACGGCCGGGCGGTCGCCCTGGATGCGGCCGCGGACGTCGAGGACCAGCTTGCGCAGGTCGTCGGCGCCGGTGCCGTCCGGGACGGTGCCGACGACGAGGGCGACACCGCGGATGTCCTGGGCGCCCGCGGCGAGACCGGCGGCGGCCTGGAGGACCTTCTCCGCGCGGAACTTCTCGATCTCCTTCTCGGCGTCCTTCAGCTTGCCGAGCATGGAGGCGATCTTCTCCGGCAGCTCTTCCGGACGGCCCTTGACCAGCTCCTGGAGCTGGGCGACGACCGTGTGCTCCTTGGCGAGGAAGTTGTACGCGTCCACACCGACGAGGGCCTCGACACGGCGCACACCGGAGCCGATGGAAGACTCGCCGAGCAGCTTCACCAGACCCAGCTGGGCGGTGTTGCCGACGTGCGTACCGCCGCACAGCTCCTTGGAGAAGTCGCCGATGGTCACGACGCGCACGCGCTCGCCGTACTTCTCGCCGAACTCGGCGATGGCGCCCTGCTTCTTCGCCTCGTCGATGCTCATGATCTCGGCGGTGACGTCGAGCTCGCGCGAGAGCACGTCGTTGATCTTCTGCTCGACGTCGGTGAGGACCGTGCCGGGGACGGCGTTCGGCGAGCCGAAGTCGAAGCGGAAGCGGCCGGGCGAGTTCTCGGAACCGGCCTGGGCGGCCGTCGGGCCGAGGGCGTCGCGCAGCGCCTGGTGGGTCAGGTGCGTGGCCGAGTGGGCGCGGGCGATGGCCCGGCGGCGGTTCACGTCGATGGCGGCGTACGCGGAGGCGCCCACCGTCACCTCGCCGACCTGGACGGAGCCCTTGTGCACGGAGACGCCCGGGACCGGCTGCTGCACGTCGCGGACGACGATGACGGCGCCGGAGTCGAGCTTGATGCGGCCCTGGTCGGCGAGCTGGCCGCCGCCCTCGGCGTAGAAGGGGGTGCGGTCGAGGACGACCTCGACCTCGTCGCCCTCGGAGGCGGCGGGCGCGGAGACTCCGTTGACCAGCAGGCCGACGATGGTGGACTCGCCCTGGGTGGTGGCGTAGCCGGTGAACTCGGTGGCGCCGGAGCCGTCGGCGATCTCCCGGTAGGCGGACATGTCCGCGTGGCCGGTCTTCTTGGCCTTGGCGTCGGCCTTGGCCCGGTCGCGCTGCTCCTGCATCAGGCGGCGGAAGCCGGGCTCGTCCACGGAGAGGCCCTGCTCGGCGGCCATCTCCAGGGTGAGGTCGATCGGGAAGCCCCAGGTGTCGTGGAGCAGGAACGCCTTGTCGCCGGAGAGGATCGTGCCGCCGGCGGCCTTGGTCTCGCTCACGGCGGTGTCGAGGATGTTGGTGCCACCCTTGACGGCCTTGAGGAAGGCGGCCTCTTCGGCGAGCGCGACGGTCTCGATGCGCTTGCGGTCGGTGACGAGCTCCGGGTACTGCCGGCCCATCGTGTTGATCACGACGTCGACCAGGTCCTGGACGACGGGGCCGGTGGCGCCCATGAGGCGCATGTTGCGGATGGCGCGGCGCATGATGCGGCGCAGCACGTAGCCGCGGCCCTCGTTGCCGGGGGTGACGCCGTCGCCGATGAGCATGACGGAGGTGCGGATGTGGTCGGCGACCACGCGCATCGAGACGTCGGTGTTCTGGGCGGCGCCGTACTGCACGCCGGTCAGCTCGGTGGCCTTGTCCATGACCACGCGCAGGGTGTCGGTCTCGTACATGTTCTGTACGCCCTGCAGGATCATCGCGAGGCGCTCGAGGCCGAGACCGGTGTCGATGTTCTTCGAGGGCAGGTCGCCGAGGATCGGGAAGTCTTCCTTCCCGTCGCCGGCGCCGCGCTCGTACTGCATGAAGACGAGGTTCCAGATCTCCACGTAGCGCTCGTCGTTGACGGCCGGGCCGCCCTCGACGCCGAACTCGGGGCCGCGGTCGTAGTTGATCTCGGAGCAGGGGCCGCAGGGACCCGGGACGCCCATGGACCAGAAGTTGTCCTTCTTGCCCAGGCGCTGGATGCGCTCGGCGGGCACGCCGATCTTCTCGCGCCAGATCGTCTCGGCCTCGTCGTCGTCGAGGTAGACGGTGATCCAGAGCTTCTCCGGCTCCAGGCCGTAGCCGCCGTCCGCCACGGAGCTGGTGAGCAGCTCCCAGGCGTACTTGATGGCGCCTTCCTTGAAGTAGTCGCCGAAGGAGAAGTTGCCGCACATCTGGAAGAACGTGCCGTGGCGGGTGGTCTTGCCGACCTCTTCGATGTCCGGCGTACGGACGCACTTCTGCACGCTGGTGGCCCGGGGGGCCGGCGGCTTGGTCTCACCGAGGAAGTACGGCTTGAACGGGACCATGCCCGCGTTGACCAGCAGCAGAGTCGGGTCGTCCGCGATGAGCGACGCCGAAGGGACAACGGCGTGACCGCGCTCCTCGAAGAAGCTCAGCCAGCGGCGGCGGATTTCAGCCGACTCCATCAGTGGTCCTCATTCCGGTCGTACGAAAACTTCGAGTGGGTGGTCTTGTCGTTCTGGATGGCCCGGAGCCGCCGCGGCCCGGGAAGGGCGGTGACGTTGTCGGGCCGATCGGGGTCCTGGTGGAGCCCCAGTGCGTCGTTCAGCTCGTCCTCGCGCTGGGACATTCCCGCCTTGACGTCGAGGGCGAAGTCCTTGAGGCGGTGGCCCGCCTCCACGGCCTTGTCGGCGGCCTGGGCGGCGAGGCTCTCCGGCGTCAGCTTCTTGAGCTGGCGGTTGACCTTGGTGGTGGCCCATACGCCGGCGGCTGCGCCTGCGGTGAACCAGAAGGCTCGGCGGAACATCGGAGGTTTCAGCCCTTCTGCTTCCGGCGCCGGGCCGCCGGCACCGTACGACCGACGATCACAGTACGTCGGGACGCCTTCGGCGGCGCGGCTTCGGTGGATTTGCCCAGTGCCTTGCGGACGCCGTAGCCGAAGGCCGCGACCTTGACCAGCGGTCCGCCGAAGGTGGAGGCCACGGTGGAGGAGAGCGCGGAGGCGTTCGAGGTGACTTCCTGGACGTCGCTCGCGATCGCGTCGACCCGGTCGAGCTGGGTGCGTGCGGAGCGGACGGTGGTGGAGGCGTCCGCGAGCAGCGGGACGGCCTGCTCGGTCACGTCGGCCACCAGCTTGGTGGTCGCCTTGAGCACCTGGGCCAGCCTCACCAGCACCACGGCGAGGAAGGAGACCAGGATGGCCCAGAAGACGGCCACGAGGATCCCGGCCACCTCTCCACCGGACACGTTGCACCGCTCTCTGCAAGTCTCTGCATGTTGATCACCAGACAGGTCTTTCTCCGACCTTATCGCGCCGGAGATCCGCCGCCGTACCGGAATTCGGGGTCCGCCGGAAACAGGAAGCCCGCCGGCTCCCCCAGAGGGGAACCGGCGGGCTGACCAGCCTGTGAGGCTACGGCCGCTGGATCAGCGGGCGTAGTACTCGACGACGAGCTGCTCGTCGCAGATGACCGGGATTTCCTTGCGGTTCGGGTCACGGTCCAGGCGGAAGGCCAGGGCCTTCAGGTTGACCTGCAGGTAGCGCGGGGTCTCGCCCTCGCCTGCGTAGCCACCCTCACGGGCAACCTGGAACGGAACCTTCTCGCGGCTGCGCTCGCGCACGGTGATGACGTCGTCCGGGCGGACACGGAACGACGGCTTGTCGACCTTGTCACCGTTGACCTCGATGTGGCCGTGAACGACCATCTGGCGGGCCTGGTAGATGGTGCGGGCGATGCCCGAACGCAGGACCAGGGCGTCGAGGCGACGCTCGAGCTCGACGACGAGCGCCTCGCCCGTCTTGCCTTCGGCCTTCTTGGCGCGGTCGTAGGCGCGGGCCATCTGACGCTCAGAGATGTCGTACTGGGCGCGCAGACGCTGCTTCTCGAGCAGACGAACCTTGTAGTC
This sequence comes from Streptomyces sp. NPDC059355, assembly GCF_042752335.1. NCBI lineage: Bacteria > Bacillati > Actinomycetota > Actinomycetes > Kitasatosporales > Streptomycetaceae > Streptomyces > Streptomyces sp. NPDC059355. The sequence goes on from NZ_JBHYXN010000062.1 coordinate 16,888, forward strand.
CGAGTTCTGCTTGCGGCCACGGCCGTGCTCGCCCGGCGGGTAGGGGCGGGCCTCGAAGTACTTGACGGCCTTCGGGGTCAGCGCAATGCCGAGGGCACGCGACTTCTTGACCTTGGGTCGCTTCTGGTTCACGGGGAACCTACCTCCATGTAAGTTAGGTGAGGCTTACCTTATCGAGGAGGACGTAATGTCTCGACCACATGGGATCCCCCTGCCCAGTGCGCAACGCAGTCCGGATTCAGACGAAACAGAATCCGCTTGCGCCGACGATAAGCAAGGTCAGCCGCGTCCCAGGGAAGGCGTTCGGCAGCTCACCGGAGCCGAACGCGTACGAACCCTCGTAGAGTCCAACGCCTCAGTATCCCTCATGCTGCCGGGTGCTTTCGACCAGGTGCGGCCTCTTGACCAGGCAGAGCTCGGGGCAGGGGTGCCGGCCGCGCGGACCGTCACCCCGGACGGGGACGTGATTCTCCTGGTGCCAGGGGAATCCGCGGCTGCCAGGGCAGCCGCATACGCCCAGGACGACGACCTCACCGCCGTGATCGAGATCACGGACGTGGCGCCGGTGTCCGTTCCCCATCGTATCCGAGGCCGTGCGTGGCTGGCCGGGTGGCTGACCCGGGTGCGCGGGGACGACCGCGCGGCCTGCGCCGCACTGCTGGCGGAGCGCCGGCCGGTGAGCGAGCTCCTCGGGCTGCACGGCGGGCCGTCCTTCGTGATGCTGCGCCTGGAGGTCGGCGAGATCTCGGTGGACGACCTGTGGGGCGCCGAGCACGTGGACCCGGAGGAACTGGCCGCGGCGGAGCCCGACCCGATGGTGAACCACGAGACGGAGCTCCTCCAGCACCTGGCCGCCGCGCACCGCGACCGGATCGCGGACCTGTGCGCGCTGCTGGGCCCGCGGGAGAGCGCCGGCACGACCGCGGTCCCGCTGGCCCTGGACCGGCTGGGCCTGCGGGTCCGCTTCACGGGCGAGGAGTCCTCCTTCGACGCCCGCTTCGACTTCCCGGCGCCGGTACGCGACGTCTGCGAGCTGCGCCGGGCGATGCACACGCTGTTCGCGGCGGCGGGTGGCTAGGTCGTGTCGTCAAAGTCCCGTCTGGCCGGCGGGGCCTGGCACGCACGCTCGCCGCGTTGTCGTCGGTCACCGACGTCCCCCAGCTACCGCTGGGAGGTGCCCCCACCGCGTCGATTCCCTCCTCCGCCTTGCGATCGCACGCACCAGACCCCGCCGGCCCCGCCCTCTCGGGCGGCCGACGCCACTTTGACGACACTCCCTAGGGGCCAGGGGGCCGGAGGTACAGCCGGCTGGGCACAGGTCGCGAGCATGCCGCTCAGCGCCGTCTTCTCCAGCGGGGTCACGGACAGTCTTGCCCCACTCGACGGTGAGCCGGGCCAACTGCTCCCTGGCGGTGGCCGCGTTCGGGGGGAATCCGGGGCCGGCGAGCGGCACCTGCGCCACGAGCCGGGCGGCGCTTGGCCGAGCCGCGTCGCCGCCGCCGTGGTGGCACCCGCTGAGCAGCAGCGCCGCCGCGACGGCCGGCAACGAAGCCCTGGCTCCCATGTGCGGAGCCTAAGGTCGCGGCGGATCCCCCGCACGCCGTGACGGCTGCGCGGTCCTCACACGCCGGACGGGCCGGAATGACCGCCTCGCAGCCGCTCGCGGACCTTTTCCACCACGTCCGCGTATCGCGCCTCGGCGCCGTAGCGGGTCGGTTCGTAGTACCGCTTCCCGTGCACCGCGTCGGGGGCGTACTGCTGGGCGGCGATCGCGCCCGGGACGTCGTGCGGGTACACGTATCCGACCGCGTGGCCCAGCTTGGCCGCGCCCTTGTAGTGCCCGTCCCGCAGATGCGTCGGCACCGGGCCCGCCAGACCCGCCCTGACGTCCGCAAGGGCCGCGCCGATCGCGGTCGTCGCCGTGTTCGACTTGGGGGCCAGGGCCAGGGCGATCGTCGCGTGCGAGAGGGTCAGCGCCGCCTCCGGGAAGCCGATCATCGCCACCGCCTGCGCCGCCGCCACCGCGAGCGGCAGCGCCGTCGGGTCTGCCAGGCCGATGTCCTCGCTCGCCGAGATCATCAGCCGGCGGGCGATGAACCGCGGGTCCTCCCCGGCCTCGATCATCCGCGCCAGGTAGTGCAGCGCGGCGTCCACGTCCGAACCGCGGATCGACTTGATCAGCGCGCTCGCCACGTCGTAGTGCTGGTCGCCGTCCCGGTCGTACTTCACCGCCGCCCTGTCGACGGCCTCCTCCACCGTCTGGAGGCTGATCTCGGACTCCCCCTTGGCGATCGCCGACCCGGCGCCCGCTTCGAGGGCCGTCAGCGCCCGCCGGGCGTCCCCGCCCGCGATCCGCAGCAGATGCGCTTCCGCGTCCGCCGACAGGGTCACCGCCCCGCCCAGCCCCCGCTCCTCCGTCAGCGCGCGCCGCATCAGCGCGCTGAGGTCCTCGTCCGTCAGCGGCTCCAGCGTGAGCAGCAGTGAGCGCGACAGCAGCGGGGAGATGATCGAGAAGTACGGGTTCTCCGTGGTCGCGGCGATCAGCGTCACCCAGCGGTTCTCGACGGCCGGGAGCAGCGAGTCCTGCTGGGCCTTGCTGAAGCGGTGGATCTCGTCGAGGAAGAGGACCGTGTCCTTGCCGTACCCGCCGGCCGCCCGCTTGGCGCCCTCGATGACGGCGCGTACTTCCTTCACGCCCGCGGTGATGGCCGACAGCTCGACGAACCGCTTCCGTGTCGCCTGGCTCACCACGTACGCGAGGGTGGTCTTGCCGATGCCCGGAGGGCCCCACAGGATCACCGACGAGGCCCCGGCCGGACCGCCCGCCCCGTCCCCGACCAGCCGCCGCAGCGGTGATCCGGGCTTCAGCAGGTGCTGCTGGCCGACGACCTCGTCCAGGGTGCGCGGGCGCATCCGGACGGCGAGCGGGGAGCTCGCCGGGTCCTTCTCCCGGCGGTCTTCGGCAGCGGCGGTGAACAGGTCTGGTTCCACACAGGAAGCCTAAGCGAGCGTACTGACAGCCCACCGACAGCGGGTGGCGCAATCAAGCGCCCCCGGGCCGCCTCAGGAGGTCCAGAAGTCCCACCAGCGCGTCAGGATCAGCATGCCGATGATCCCGACGTGCAGCACCGGCAGCACCCAGGTGAACTCGTCGAGGAAGGCGCGCAGCCAGCCCGGGGCGGGCAGCAGCCCCTCGCGGACGTTGAACGCGGTGACGTACCAGAACATGAAGATCGTGGCGACCCAGGCCAGGCAGCACCACAGGCACAGCGAGTTGATGTTGTACAGCGACTGGTACATCAGCCAGGTGCAGAACCCGACGCCGAACAGCATGCCCGCGTTGAGGGTCAGCCAGTACCAGGGCCGGAACCGCGCCCCGGCCAGCACGCTCATGCCGACGCAGACGACGATGCCGTACGCGACCAGCCCCAGCATCGGGTTCGGGAAGCCGAAGACGGACGCCTGATCGCTCTTCATGATGTTGCCGCAGGAGACGATCGGGTTCAGGCTGCAGCCCGGCGTGAAGTTCGGGTCCTCCAGCAGCTTGAACTTGTCGATCGTGATCACCCAGGCGGCGAGCAGTCCCAGGGCGCCCGTGATCACCAGCAGGAGGGCCAGTGCCCGGCCGGCGCCGACCGTCCGCGGGGCGGTGTCTGCGTCCGTACCTCGTGTCGTCATACCGCCCGCTCCACATCTGCAAGGTCAACAAGCACCGGCCATTGTGCCGTACGGAGCTGTGTGTCCACCGTTCGGTGGACATAAGGACGTACGCACGGGGGGACCGGTGGCCCGAGTTCCGCCACACCATGTGAGGCATGACACGAAACGCGGTGGAAGTACGGGGGCTTCGCAAGCAGTACGGCGAGGTCACCGCGGTGGACGGACTCGATCTGACGATCCGGCAGGGCGAGGTCTTCGGCCTCCTCGGGCCCAACGGTGCCGGCAAGAGCACGACGGTGGAGATCCTGCAGGGCCACCGGGAGCGGGACGGGGGCGAGGTCGGCGTGCTCGGCGCGGACCCGGCCACGGCCGGGCGGGCCTGGCGCTCGCGCGTCGGGATCGTCTGGCAGGACGAGTCGGCGCCCGCGGAACTGACGGTACGGGAGACGGTCGAGCACTTCGCCCGCTACTACCCGGCCCCGCGGGACCCGGCCGAGGTCATCGCCCTGGTGGGCCTGGAGCAGAAGCGCGACCAGCGTGTGAAGGGGCTCTCGGGCGGGCAGCGGCGGCGCCTGGACGTGGCGCTCGGCGTCATCGGCGATCCCGAGCTGCTGCTCCTCGACGAGCCGACGACCGGCTTCGACCCGGCGGCCCGCCGCCAGTTCTGGGACCTGATCCGGCTGCTCGCCGGCGAGGGCACCACCATCGTGCTCACCACGCACTACCTGGAGGAGGCCGAGGCCCTCGCCGACCGGCTCGCGGTCATCGCGAGCGGCAAGGTGGTCGCCGAGGGCGAACCGGCCGCGCTCCGCTCGCGCTTCGGCACCGGCGCCACCGTCGAGTGGACCGAGGCCGACGGCACCCCGCGCAGCGTCGCCACCGAGACCCCCACCCGTACGGTCGCCGAGCTCATGGCCCGCTTCGACGGGGAGATCCCGGGGCTGAAGATCGGCCGGCCCACCCTGGAAGACGTGTACCTGCGCCTCACCGGCCAGCTCGTACCCACGACCGCGCAGCAGCCGGAGGACGCCCGATGAGCACCACCGCCACGACCGCGACGACGGGCGGCCGGGCCGCCGCGGCCGCGAAGGCGCTGCCCGGCGCATGGACCCTGGGCCTGAGCCGCGGGGCCCTGGAGATCAAGCAGTTCGTCCGCCAGCGCGACGCGATGATCTTCACTTTCGCCTTCCCGATCGTCTTCCTCGCCCTCTTCGCCTCGATCTTCAGCGACAGCGTGGAGAACACCGGGGTCACCGCCTCCCAGCTGTACGCGGCAGGGATGGTCGCCGCGGGCCTCATGTCCACCAGCTTCCAGTCGCTCGGCATCTCGATCGCCGTCGAACGGGACGAGAAGGTGCTGCGCCGACTGCGCGGGACCCCGATGCCCCCGGCCGCGTACTTCCTCGGCAAGGTCTGGATGGTGCTCGCCACCGGACTCGCCGAGACCGCGATCCTGCTGCTCGTCGGCTCCACCCTGTTCGACCTCGACCTGCCGTCCTCGGCCGCGAAGTGGCTGACCTTCGGCTGGATCTTCGCCCTCGGCCTGACCGGCTGCGCCCTGCTCGGCATCGCCATCAGCAGCCTGCCGAAGTCCGGCAAGAGCGCGAGCTCGGTGGTCGTCCTGCCGTTCCTGATCCTCCAGTTCATCTCCGGCGTCTTCATCCCGGTCAACACGATCCCGGACTGGCTGCTGAACATCGGTGCGCTGTTCCCGCTCAAGTGGATGTGCCAGGGTCTGCGCGGGGTGTTCCTGCCCGAGTCCGCGGCCGTCCTGGAGCAGGCGGGCAGCTGGGAGTACGGAAAGGTCGCCCTGGTCCTGGGGGCCTGGGTCGTCGGAGGATTGGTGCTGTGTCTGCTGACCTTCAAGTGGAAGAACCGCCGCGACGGCTGAACAGCTTCACCGGTACGGCCGGAGCGCGCGAATCCCACGTCTGGGACCGCGCGTTCGGGCCGTGGGACCTCTACTTCGGCGTCGTGTGGGCCGCGACCGTCGCCTTCGTCCTGGGCGCGGACTTCCCCGCGCTGTCGTACCGGCTCCCCGCCGCCGCCCTGCTCACGCTGCTGATCCCCTGGTACGCGTGGGCCGGCCGGCCCCTGCTGCTGAAGGATCCGGGCGCCGAACCCGCGCTCTCCCTGCGCTACCTGGGCGTGCTGACGGCCCTGTTCCTGCCCGCCGCCTTCCTGGTCGGCGAGACCCGGCTGATCACCTTCGCGCTCGCCCCGCACTGCTTCATGCTGCTGCCGCTGCGCCGGGCGATCGGGGCGATGGCGGTGGTGTCGCTGCTGCCGGTGGCCGGATGGGCGCTGCTGTGGCGGCCGGAGGGCCACATCGTGTTCATCAACGCGGTCGGCTCCCTCGTCACCCTGGCCTTCTCCTCCTTCTTCGGTGCCTGGATCCTCCGGATCATCGGGCAGAGCCAGGAGCGGGCCTCGCTGATCGCCGAACTCGACGCCAGCCGGGAGGAGGTGGCCCGGCTCTCCGCCGCCCAGGGCGCCCATGCCGAAAGGGAACGCATGTCCCGCGAGATCCACGACACCCTCGCCCAGGGCTTCACCAGCCTGCTGATGCTGGTCCAGGCCGTGCAGTCGGAGCTGGACACCGACCCGGAGCAGGCCCACCGGCACCTGGAGCTGATGGCCGCCACGGCGCGGCAGAACCTGGCCGAGGCCCGGGCCCTGGTCGCGGGCGGCGCACCGGCCGACCTGGACGCCGGCTCCTTGCCGGACGCCGTACGCCGCCTCGTGGCCCGGCAGGTCCCGCGTGCGGACGTGTCGGTGACCGGGGAGGTGCGGCCGCTGGCCGCGGCGCTGGAGGTGGTGGCTCTGCGGTCCTGCCAGGAGTCGCTGTCGAACGCGGCGAAGCACGCGGGGGCGGGGGCGCGCTGCTCGGTGTCCCTGGCCTACGGTGACGACGGACTGACCGTCACTGTCCGGGACACCGGCCGCGGCTTCGACCCGGCGGTCCCGGTGTCGGGCTACGGCCTGCGGGGACTGCGCGCCCGCGCGGCGGAGGTCGGCGGCACGGCGGCGGTCGAGGCCGCACCGGGGACCGGCACGACGGTCACCGTCACCCTTCCGACGACCGCTCCCCCGATCTCACCGACTTCGCTCTGAGGAGCCACAGAACATGATCCGCATCCTGCTGGCCGACGACCATCCGGTGGTACGGGAGGGCCTGCGCGGCATGCTGAGCGCGGAGCCGGACCTGGAGGTCGTCGGGGAGGCGGCGAACGGCCCGCAGGCGGAGGCGCTGGCCGCGGAACTGGTCCCCGGCCTGGACCTGATCCTGATGGACCTGCGGATGCCGGGCGGCGACGGGGTCGAGTCGATCGCCCGGATCAGCGCTGCCGGGCTGCCGGTCCGGGTGGTGGTCCTGACGACGTACGAGAACGACCGGGACATCCTGCGGGCGGTCGAGGCGGGGGCGGCGGGCTACCTGCTGAAGGACATGGCGCGGGCCGAACTGGCCGACGCCGTCCGCGCGGCCGTACGGGGCGAGACGGTCCTGGCCCCGTCGGTGGCGGGCCGCCTGGTGGACCGCCTGCGCACCCGCCCCGAGCGCCCCCGCCTCTCCGACCGGGAGGTGGCGGTCCTGCGCCTGGTCGCGGAGGGCGCGACGAACGCGGAGATCGGCCGCCGCCTGTTCGTCGCGGAATCCACCGTCAAGACGCACCTGCTGCGCGTCTTCGGAAAGCTGGAGGTCACGGACCGCACGGCTGCGGTGACCACAGCCATGCGGCACGACCTGCTCTGACGCAATGCTGCGGGGCCGCAGCGGCGCTCCCGGCCACTGCGGCCCCGTCGGGCACGACGGCCGTCAGGCCAGCCTGGTCCGCAGGACCTCGACCACGTCCGCCACGGCGACCGGCCCCTGCTCCCCGGACTCCATGTGCTTCAGCTGGACGACGCCCTCGGCGAGGTCGCGGTCGCCCGCGACCACGGCGAAGCGCGCACCCGACCGGTTCGCGTCCTTCATCGCGCCCTTGAGGCCCTTGCCCCCGTACGAGATGTCCGCCGCGACTCCGGCCTTGCGGAGCTCCGTGACCAACCCGAACAGCACCGGCTTCGCCTCGCCCAGCGCCACCGCGAACACCGACGTCGCCGGCGGGATGTCCAGTTCGACACCCTCGGCTTCGAGCGCCAGCACCGTACGGTCCACGCCCAGCGCCCAGCCCACCGACGGCAGTGCCGGTCCGCCGATCATCTCGGACAGGCCGTCGTAGCGGCCGCCGCCACCCACTGCGGACTGCGAGCCCAGACCGTCGTGGACGAATTCGAAAGTGGTCCGCGTGTAGTAGTCCAGCCCGCGCACCAGCTTCTCGTCGTCCTCGAAGGCGACCCCGGCCGCCGTGATCAGCGCCCGGACCTCCTCGTGGTACGCCTTGCACGCGTCGCACAGGTAGTCCCGCAGCATCGGCGCGCCGACGAGCTGCTTCTGCACCTCGGGCCGCTTGTCGTCGAGGACGCGCAGCGGGTTGATCTCGGCCCGGCGGACGGTCTCCTCGTCCAGGTCCAGCCCGCGCAGGAAGGCCTGGAGCGCCTCCCGGTACACCGGGCGGCACTCCTTGTCGCCCAGCGAGTTCAACAGGATTCGGAAGTTGCGCAGGCCCAGCGTGCGGTACGCCTGGTCGGCCAGGATGATCAGCTCGGCGTCCAGCGCCGGGTCCTCGGCGCCGATCGCCTCTGCGCCGACCTGCGAGAAGTGGCGGTAGCGGCCCTTCTGCGGGCGCTCGTAGCGGTAGTACGAGCCCGAGTACCAGAGCTTCACCGGCAGGCCGCCGGCCTTGTGCAGGTTCGCCTCCAGCGCCGCGCGCAGCACGGAGGCGGTGCCCTCGGGGCGCAGCGCGAGGTTGGCCCCGCCCTTCGTCGTGAGGGTGTACATCTCCTTGGTCACGATGTCGGTGGACTCGCCGACACCGCGCGCGAACAGGTCGACGTCCTCGAAGCCCGGCGTCTCGACGTACCCGTAGCCGGACAGCCGCAGGGGCCCGGAGATGGCGTCGCGGACGGCCAGGTACTTCGCCGAGTACGGCGGGATCAGGTCGTACGTGCCCTTGGGGGCCTTGAAGGTGCTCACGAAACTCTCGTCACATTCCTCGTCGTGGAGACGTGAAGCCGTCTCCCAGGCCGGCGGCCACCTGCCGCAGGTACGGGTTGGTGGCGCGCTCACGGCCAATGGTCGTGTGCTCGTTGTGACCGGGCAGCACCACGGTCGAGTCGTCGAGCGGCAGGCACACGCGGGCCAGCGACTCGAGCATGTCGGCGTGGCTGCCGCCCGGGAAGTCGGTACGTCCGATGGAGCCGGCGAAGAGCAGGTCGCCCGAGAACAGCAGCGGGGGGATGTCCCCCGCCTCGGACATCCCGAAGGTCACCGACCCCCTGGTATGCCCGGGCGCGTGCGACACGGTGAGCTCCATGCCCGCCAGCGCCAGCTTCGCTCCGTCGGTGAGCTCCTTCACGTCGGAGGGCTCCCCCACCGTGAGCTCGCCCATCAGCTGCGCTCCGAGTGAGCGGCCCAGCGCCTTCTCCGGGTCGCTCATCATGAAGCGGTCCTCGGGGTGGATCCAGGCCGGTACGTCGTGGGCTCCGCACACCGGGACCACCGAGGCCACATGATCGATGTGGCCGTGGGTGAGGACGACCGCGACGGGCTTGAGCCGATGCTTCCTCAGCGTCTCCTCGACACCCTGGGTGGCCTGGTGGCCCGGGTCGATGATGACGCACTCCTCACCGGCGGCGGGGGCGACCACGTAACAGTTGGTCCCCCAGGCCCCGGCGGGGAACCCGGCAATCAGCACGTTCGTCCTCAATCGTCGTCCGGCGGGAGCTTCGGCAGCGGCCGAGATCGGAATGCCGCTGCTCAGAGCCTACCGGCGCCGCTCGTTCCACAGCGAACCCATATACGGTACGGCCTAACCGAGCCCGGACAGCGGTGCCATACACGTACAAGGAGACGACCCGGTGGTCACGAGCGATCAGCGGCGGCGACAGCTCGCCAGGGAGAAGTACGAGCGCCAGCAGAAGCGCCGGGCCGAGGCCCGCCGCAAGGGGCGGCAGCGGGCGGCGGTGATCGGCGCGGCGGTGGCCGTGGTGGTCGCGACGCTGGTGGGCCTCGTCGTGGGCGGTGTCTTCGACAAGGACAAGAAGGACAGCGCGGCGGATCCGGCGGCGAACCCGTCGGCCTCGCCGTCGGCGAAGCAGTCGCCCGCCCCGGCGATGGCGATCGACAAGAACGCGAAGTACACGTTCGACCTGAAGACCACCGCGGGTGAGATCAAGTTCGAGATGGACGCGGCGAAGACGCCTGAGACCGTCAACTCGTTCAAGGCGCTCGCGGACAAGGGCTTCTTCGACAACACCAAGTGCCACCGCCTGACCACCTCCGGGATCTTCGTGCTGCAGTGCGGCGACCCGGAGGGCACCGGCATGGGCGGCCCCGGCTACACCATCGCGGACGAGAACCTCGACTCGCTGGGCAAGCCGAACGAGCAGGGCCAGGTGATCTACCCGGCGGGCACGGTGGCGATGGCCAATACCGGTCAGCCGCACAGCGGCGGCAGCCAGTTCTTCCTGGTCTACAAGGACAGCCCGCTGGCTCCGTCGTACACGCCGTTCGGCAAGATCGACGCGGCGGGTCTGAAGGCGCTGGAGGAGGTGGCCAAGGCCGGTACGGCCGACGGCGGCCAGGACGGGGCCCCGAAGACCCCGGTGACCGTCCAGAAGGGCGCCGTCACCCGGAACTGACGGGCTCCGGCGGCCTGGGGCCCGGCCGGCGTCCGGCCCGTACGGCGATATTCCGTCGTGCGGGATGCGGACAGCCGGCCCGGCGGTCGCCTATGTTTGCGTTGTGCAGGGCGGGCGCTGCCCGCCCCAGGAAACTGTGGACGATGCCCAGGGGGTGAACCCCTCGCAGGCATCAGGTGGAGGAGGCGCTGTGAGCAGCGACCCGTGGGGCCGCGTCGACGAGACGGGCACCGTGTACGTGCGTACTGCCGAGGGCGAGATGGTCGTCGGCTCCTGGCAGGCGGGCACCCCCGAGGAGGCCCTGGCCTACTTCGAGCGCAAGTACGAGGGCCTGGTGGTCGAGATCGGCCTCCTCGAACGGCGGGTACGGACCACCGATCTGTCCGCCAAGGACGCGCAGACGGCCATCGACCACCTGCGCACGCAGGTGGAGGAGCACCACGCCGTGGGCGACCTCGACGCCCTGCGCGTCCGGCTGGACAAGCTGGTCGCGACCGTGGACTCGCGGCGCGAGGAGCGCAAGGTCCAGAAGGCCAAGCAGACGGACGAGGCCCGTGCGGCCAAGGACGCGCTGGTGGCCGAGGCCGAGCAGCTGGCGCAGAGCGACCAGTGGCGCAGTGCGGGCGAGCGGCTGCGGGCCCTGGTGGACACCTGGAAGGGTCTGCCGCGCCTGGACCGCAAGTCGGACGACGAGCTGTGGCACCGCTTCTCGCACGCCCGTTCCGCCTTCTCCAAGCGCCGCAAGGCGCACTTCGCCTCGCTCGACGCGCAGCGCGAGGACGCCCGCAAGGTCAAGGAGAAGCTGGTCGCGGAGGCCGAGTCGCTGTCGAAGTCGACCGACTGGGGTCCGACGGCCGCCCGCTACCGCGAGCTGATGGCTGACTGGAAGGCGGCGGGCCGGGCGCAGCGCGAGTCCGAGGACGATCTGTGGAACCGTTTCCGCGGTGCGCAGGACGTGTTCTTCGAGGCGCGCGGCGAGGTGTTCGCGGAGCGCGACGCCGAGCAGGTGGAGAACCTGAAGCTGAAGGAGGAGCTGGCCGACGAGGCCGAGAAGCTCGTCCCGATCACGGACCTGAAGGCGGCCCGCGCCGCGTTCCGCTCCCTCAACGAGCGCTGGGAGGGCATCGGCCACGTACCGCGCGACGCCCGGCCGAAGGTCGAGGGCCGGATGCACGCGGTGGAGCGGGCGATCCAGGAGACCGAGGAGGGCGAGTGGCGTCGTACGAACCCGGAGGCGCGGGCCCGTGCGGCCGGTCTGACGGGCCAGCTCCAGGCGGCGGTCGACAAGCTGCGTGAGCAGGTCGACGCGGCCCGGGCCGCGGGCAACAACGCGAAGGCCGACAAGCTCTCGCGCGAGCTGGAGGGCCGCCAGGCCCTGCTGGACCAGGCCCTGAAGGGCTTGGAGGAGTTCGGCGGCTAGTCACGGCCCGTACGTGCCCGAGGGCCCCGGTACGCGATTGCGTACCGGGGCCCTCGTACGTGCGCTGCGCGCGCTCGGGCGGCCGGCTACGGCCGCCGGGCCGAGGTGACGCGGTAGACGTCGTAGACGCCCTCGACGCCCCGTACGGCCTTCAGGACGTGGCCCAGGTGCTTGGGGTCGCCCATCTCGAAGGTGAAGCGGGAGGTGGCCACACGGTCGCGCGAGGTCTGGACGGCCGCCGAGAGGATGTTCACGTGCTGGTCCGACAGGACCCGCGTGACGTCGGACAGCAGCCGGGACCGGTCCAGCGCCTCGACCTGGATGGCGACCAGGAAGACCGAGGACTGGGTGGGCGCCCATTCGACTTCCAGCATCCGCTCGGGCTCCTGGGAGAGGGAGTCCACGTTGACGCAGTCCGCCCGGTGGACCGATACGCCGCTGCCGCGCGTGACGAAGCCGACGATCGGGTCGCCCGGGACCGGGGTGCAGCAGCGGGCCAGCTTGACCCACACGTCGTCGACGCCCTTGACGACCACACCCGGGTCGGCGTTCTTGCGGCGCGTGCCCCGGGTCCGGGAGGGCGGGACGCTCTCCTCGATGTCCTCGTTGGCCGCTTCCTCGCCGCCGAGGGCCTGCACCAGCTTCTGCACGACGCCCTGCGCGGCCACGTGGCCCTCGCCGATCGCCGCGTACAGGGAGGAGATGTCGGGGTAGCGCATCTCGTGCGCGAGCGTGACGAGCGAGTCGCCGGTCAGGATGCGCTGGATCGGCAGGTTCTGCTTGCGCATGGCCCGCGCGATGGCGTCCTTGCCGTGCTCGATGGCCTCCTCGCGGCGCTCCTTGGAGAACCAGGCGCGGATCTTGTTGCGGGCCCGCGGGGACTTGACGAAGCCCAGCCAGTCGCGCGAGGGGCCCGCGCCCTCGGCCTTGGAGGTGAAGACCTCGACGAGGTCGCCGTTGTCCAGGGTCGATTCGAGCGGGACGAGGCGGCCGTTGACGCGGGCGCCTATGGTCCGGTGGCCGACCTCGGTGTGGACGGCGTACGCGAAGTCCACCGGGGTGGCTCCGGCGGGCAGCGCGATGACGTCGCCCTTGGGCGTGAAGACGAAGACCTCGTTGCGGGAGAGGTCGAAGCGCAGCGAGTCGAGGAACTCGCCCGGGTCCTCGGTCTCCTTCTGCCAGTCCAGCAGCTGGCGCAGCCAGGCCATGTCGTTGACCGTGTCCTGGCCGGCGCTGCCCTTGGCGGCCTGCGGGACGTCGGTGCGGACCTTGGAGGTGCCGGCGACGGTCTGCTGCTTGTACTTCCAGTGCGCGGCGATGCCGTACTCGGCGCGGCGGTGCATGTCGAAGGTGCGGATCTGCAGCTCGACGGGCTTGCCGCTGGGTCCGATGACCGTCGTGTGGAGCGACTGGTACATGTTGAACTTGGGCATCGCGATGTAGTCCTTGAACCGGCCGGGGACCGGGTTCCAGCGCGCGTGCACCGTGCCGAGGGCCGCGTAGCAGTCCCGGACGGTGTCGACGAGGACGCGGATGCCCACCAGGTCGTAGATCTCCGCGAAGTCACGGCCTCGGACGATCATCTTCTGGTAGACGCTGTAGTAGTGCTTGGGGCGGCCGGTGACGGTGGCCTTGATGCGGGCGGCGCGGAGGTCGGTCTGGACCTCGTCGGTGACGACGGTGAGGTACTCGTCGCGCTTGGGCGCGCGCTCGGCGACGAGGCGGACGATCTCGTCGTACATCTTCGGGTAGAGGATCGCGAAGGAGAGGTCCTCGAGCTCCCACTTGATCGTGTTCATGCCCAGCCGGTGCGCGAGCGGGGCGTAGATCTCGAGGGTCTCGCGGGCCTTCTTCTCCTGCTTCTCCCGCTTGAGGTAGCGCATGGTGCGCATGTTGTGCAGGCGGTCGGCGAGCTTGATGACCAGGACGCGGGGGTCCTTGGCCATGGCGACGACCATTTTGCGTACGGTCTCGGCCTGTGCGGCCTCGCCGAACTTGACCCGGTCGAGCTTGGTGACGCCGTCCACGAGCAGGGCCACGGCGTCGCCGAAGTCGCGGCGCAGGTCCTCCAGCCCGTACTCGGTGTCCTCGACGGTGTCGTGCAGCAGACCGGCCATCAGGGTGGCCGGGTCCATGCCGAGCTCGGCGAGGATGGTGGTCACGGCGAGCGGGTGGGTGATGTACGGGTCGCCGCTCTTGCGCTTCTGACCTCGGTGCCAGCGCTCGGCGACCTGGTACGCCTGCTCGATCTGGCGCAGCGTGGCCGTCTCGATCTTCGGGTCGTTGCTGCGGACTATGCGGAGCAGGGGTTCCAGTACCGGGTTGTACGGGTTGGAACGCTGGACGCCGAGGCGGGCGAGCCGGGCGCGCACGCGGTTGGAGGAACCGGCCGACTTCGCGGGCGCCGACTTCGCGGGCGCGGGCTTCACGGGCGGGGCCGGCGGGGGCGTGGCGGCGGGCGTCGCGGCCCGCTCGGCCTGCGGGTCGGGCTGCGCGGCGGAGAGTGGCTGGACCTCGTCTGGCAAGAGCGCTCCTCTGGGGGTCCCCCCGGACGAAGTGCGGGGGAGGATCCGGTGCCCGTGTCCGGTCCGGACAACCCATGGTAGCGAGGGTTCGGCCCCCTCGTTCCGCGAGCCCCTTCCCGCCCGGGGCTCGCGGCCGGCCCTCGCCGCGGCGGCGCGCACGAAAGCGGCGGGCACCCGGAAGGACCGGATGCCCGCCGCTTCGGCGGAGCTGGGGTCAGACGACGATCAGGGCGTCCAGTGGGGCGCCCGCGAGGGCGCCGCCCAGTCGTTCGCGGCCCGGCAGGAACGACAGCTCCATCAGGACCGCCACCCCGGCGACCTCCGCCCCGGCCCGCCGGATCAGCGAGAGCGAGGCTTCGGCGGTGCCGCCGGTGGCCAGGACGTCGTCGATGACCATGACCCGGTCACCGGCCGACAGGTCCTCGGCGTGGACCTCGATCTCCGCCGTCCCGTACTCCAGCTCGTACGACTGCGCGAGCGTCGCACCCGGCAGCTTCCCGGCCTTGCGCACCGGCACGAAGCCGATGCCCGCCTGGACCGCCACGGGCGCCGCGAGGATGAACCCGCGCGCCTCCAGCCCGACGATCTTCGTCGCGCCGTACTGCCCGGCCAGCTCCACCAGCGCGTCCGTCAGGGCCGCGAAGGCCTTCGGGTCGGCCAGCAGCGGGGTGATGTCCTTGAACATCACGCCCGGCTTCGGGTAGTCCGCCACGTCCTTGATCCGGCCGAGCAGCAGCTCGCGCGCCTCGGGGGACAGCGTGCTCACCGGCGCCGCCCGGCGCGGCCCTGGGCCACGACCTGGGGGGCGTCGGCGGCCTCGAAGCCCTCGTCCTCCGGGGACTCGCCCTTGGCCGCCGCGGCCGCCCGCTTGGCGAGCACCCGCTTCTTCAGCGCCTTCATCGCCGGCTCGCGCTCCTTGAGGTCCACGACCAGCGGGGTCGCGATGAAGATCGAGGAGTACGCACCGGCCGCGAGGCCGACGAACAGCGACAGCGAGATGTCGTTCAGCATGCCGGCGTCCAGGAGGCCGCCGCCGATGAAGAGCAGCGCGCCGACCGGGAGCAGCGCCACGACGGTGGTGTTGATCGAGCGGACCAGGGTGCCGTTGATGCTGCGGTTGGCGACCTCGCTGAACGTGTAGCGGGTCTGCTTGGTGATGTCCTTCGAGCCCTCCTTCAGACCGTCGAAGACGACGACGGTGTCGTAGAGGGAGTAACCGAGGATCGTCAGCAGACCGATCACGGTGCCCGGCGTGACCTCGAAGCCGACCAGCGCGTACACGCCGACGGTGATGGTGAGGTCGTGGATCAGGGCGATCAGCGCGGCGACCGCCATCCGCCACTCGAAGGCGATGGCGAGGTAGATCACCACGAGGACCATGAAGATGCCGAGGCCGGTCCACGCCTTGTTCGCGATCTGGTCACCCCAGCTGGGGCCGACCAGGTCCGCGTTGATGTCGGTCTCGGGCACCTTGAGGTCGGCCGCGAGCTTGGTCTTGACGGCGTTGGCCTGAGCGGGGTCCAGGCTGGAGATCTGGATGCGCAGGGTGCCGTTGCCGAGCTTCTGGACGATCGCCTGGTGGCCGGCGGCCTTCTCGGCGTCGTCGGTGGCCTGGGTCACCGACACCGCGGTCTTCGGGGTGGTGAAGACGGCACCGCCCTTGAACTCGATGCCCATGTTGAGGCCCTGAACGGCCAGGGCCACGATCGCCGTGATGGTGATCAGGATGGAAACGCCGTACCAGACGAAACGCTTGCCGACGAAGTCGTAGCCGACCTCACCGCGGTACAGCTTGGCGCCGAGATCTCCCAGCTTCGACATCTCTCACGCCTCCTTTACGTCGACGGGAGCGGTGACGGAACCGGAACCGGTACCGGAGCCGGTGCGGCAGGACCGGCGCAGCGGCGGCTTGGCGCCGAGCCGCTTCGGGTCCAGGCCGGACCAGGGGTGGCCGCTGGAGAAGAACTTCGTACGGGCGAGCAGCGTCATGATCGGCTTGGTGAAGAGGAACACCACGACCACGTCGAGCAGGGTGGTCAGACCCAGGGTGAAGGCGAAGCCCTGCACCTTGCCGACGGTGACGATGAACAGCACCGCGGCGGCCAGGAACGACACGAAGTCGGAGACCAGGATGGTGCGCCGGGCGCGCGGCCAGGCCCGCTCCACGGCGGGACGCAGGGTGCGGCCCTCGCGGATCTCGTCGCGGATGCGTTCGAAGTAGACGATGAACGAGTCCGCCGTGATGCCGATCGCGACGATCGCACCGCAGACGGCGGGCAGGTTCAGCGCGAAGCCGATGCCCTTTCCGAGCAGCGCCATGATCGTGTAGGTGAGGATCGCGGACACCAGGAGGCTGATGATGGCGATGAAGGCCAGGCCCCGGTAGTACGCGAGCAGGTAGATCACCACGAGGATGAGGCCGATGGCACCGGCGATGAGGCCGGCCTTCAGCTGCTCGCTGCCGAGCGCGGCGGTCACGGTGGTGACGCTGTCCTCCTGGAAGGTCAGCGGCAGGGCGCCGTACGAGAGCATGTTGCCCAGGTCCATCGCGGACTGCTGCGTGAAGCCGCCGGAGATCTCGGCGTTGCCGCCGGTCAGCGCCTGGCTGACGGACGGGTCGGAGACGACCTCGCCGTCGAGCACGATCGCGAACTGGTTCTGCGGCATCTGCTTGGTGGCGAGCTCACCGGTGATCTTGGCGAACTTGTCGGCGCCCTTGTCGGTGAACTGTATGGTGACGATCCACTGCCCCGTCTGGGGGTTGATCTGTCCCTTGGCGTCCTTCACGTCCGTACCGGACACACCGACCGGGCCGAGGATCCACTTGCCCCAGGTGTCTCCGCGCTTGCCACAGGCGACCGTCGCGTCCTCGGGCTTGACGCCCTTGCCGGCCGCGGCGCGCTGCGTCTCGTTGGTGCAGTCCAGCGCCGCGAACTTCGCCTGGAGGTCGGCGGCGGCCGCCTCCACGCCCGTCGGGGCCGGGGTGGGGGCCGGAGCCTTGTCGTCTGCCTTCTTCGACTCGCTCGCCGAGGGCGAGGGAGAGGCGGTGGCGGCCGGGGCCTTGAGGGCCTCGCTGAGCACACGGCCCTGGGAAGTGGCGCTGGACGACGGGGTGGCCGGGGTGCCGGGCTTGCCGCTGCCCTCGGCCTTCGGGGCGCCGGAGCTGCTCGCGGACGGGCTCGGCGTGGCCTGGGGGGCCGCGGGGGCGCCGTCGGCGAAGGCCAGGACCGGGCGGAAGTACAGCTGGGCGGTGGTACCGACCTGCTCGCGGGCCTGCTTCTCGTTCGTCCCCTTGGGGATGTTCACGATGATGTGGTCGCGGCCCTGCGTCTGGACCTCGGCCTCCGACACGCCGAGACCGTTGACGCGGCGTTCGATGATGCCGACCGCCGTGGTCATGTTGGTCTCGTTGATCGCGTCCGGCTTGCCGGGCTCGCTCTTGGCCTTGAGCGTGATGCTCGTACCGCCCGCGAGGTCGATGCCGAGGCGGGGAGTCGTCTGCTTCGTGAGGAACATCCCCGCGGTGAGCGCCACCATCGCGATCAGGATGATCGCCAGGGCACGCCCCGGCCTCCCCTGAGCCCCCGTGGGCCGCCGGCCCTTCTTCGGTGCTGCCACCTTGTCGTATCTCCCTGTCCAACCGCCCCGCGCCGGGTCAGCGCGCGGACGGCCACGAAATGTGTAGTGGGGACCCCTGCCCCCCGCAGAAGTGTCACTGACGGGGACCGCGGCGGCCGCCGGTCAGGCGCCTCCTCGGTCCCCGGCCGCGCGCTACTTCGCGCCGGCCTCGCCGTCGGCCTTGCCGTCCTTGGGCTCCTCGCCCTTGGTCTCGCCGTCCTTCGGCTCGTCGGCCTTGGGCTCGTCCTTCTTGCCCAGGTCGAGCTTCGGCGCGTCGGTCCCGGCCTCGTCCGCGGTCTTGTCCGCGTCCTTGTCCAGGGTGAGCGAGGAGGCGTCGTCCGGGACGACCGGCGTGTCGATCGTCAGATCATCACCGATGCCGTGGACGATGCGGTTGTACTCCGCGTCATCGAGGACGGCGCCGATGGAGTTCTTCGCGTAGATCGCGTGAACACCGGGGGCCACTTCGAGGGTGATGGTGTCCTCGCCGATCTCCTTCACGGTGGCGTACATGCCGCCAATGGTGCGGACACCGGTGCCGGGCACCAAGTGGTCACGCATCTGCGCGGCCGCCTGCTGCTTCTTCTTCGCGGAGCGGGTCATCAGGAACATCGCCCCGATGAGCACGATGAACGGGAGGAGTGTCACGAGATTCACGGGACGGAGATCCTTCGCACGACCGCACGGGAGACGGTCAATTTCTACGGGGGTGGGCATGCCGACCTGAAGGGTCGGCATCGGCGGAGTCTAGGCGAGTCCGCACCGATGGAACAACGCCCAGCATGGCACCGCAGTTCCTGACCGGGCGAACCTCCGCGCCGTCAGGCCCCGAACAAGCCCTGTTGTCCGCTTGATCCACTCCCGTGCGGCGCCGGCGGGACAAGCCCCAGGTGAGCCCATGCGGCGGGGGTCGCGACCCGGCCGCGCGGGGTACGGGCCAGCAGGCCTTCCCGTACGAGGAACGGCTCGGCGACCTCCTCGACGGTCTCCCGCTCCTCGCCGACGGCGACGGCGAGGGTCGACAGCCCCACGGGGCCGCCGCCGAACAGCTTGAGCAGGGCTTCGAGCACCGCGCGGTCGAGGCGGTCGAGGCCGCGCGCGTCCACCTCGTACACCTGCAGGGCCGTGCAGGCCACCTCGCGGGTGATCACCCCGTCCGCCCTGACCTGCGCGTAGTCGCGGACACGGCGCAGCAGCCGGTTGGCGATGCGCGGGGTGCCGCGGGAGCGGCCGGCGATCTCGGCGGCGCCGGCCGTGTCGATCTCCACGTCGAGGAGGCGGGCGGAGCGGTGGATGACGCGTTCCAGCTCCTCGGGGGCGTAGAACTCCATGTGCCCGGTGAAGCCGAAGCGGTCGCGCAGCGGGGGCGGGAGCAGGCCGGCCCGGGTCGTCGCCCCGACGAGGGTGAACGGCGGCAGCTCCAGCGGGATGGCGGTGGCCCCGGGCCCCTTGCCGACGATCACGTCGACGCGGAAGTCCTCCATGGCCATGTAGAGCATCTCCTCGGCGGGCCGGGACATGCGGTGGATCTCGTCGAGGAAGAGGACCTCGCCCTCCTGGAGGGAGGAGAGGATCGCGGCGAGATCGCCGGCGTGCTGGATGGCGGGGCCGGAGGTGATCCGGATGGGCGCGCCCATCTCGGCGGCGATGATCATGGAGAGGGTGGTCTTGCCGAGACCGGGTGCGCCGGAGAGCAGCACGTGATCGGCGGTGGCGCCGCGCTGGCGGGCCGCCTTCAGCACCAGGTCGAGCTGCTGGCGGACCTTCTCCTGGCCGACGAACTCGCCGAGGTCCTTGGGCCGCAGGGCGGCCTCGACGGCCGTGTCCTCGCCGTCCGCGGCCGCCGCCACGATCCGGTCGTCGCTCTCGTCATCCCAGTTCACGCTGTCAGTCTGCCTTCTCGGTCGTGCGGTGGTTGCTGCCGGACCCGGCGCGGCGGCGCACCGGTCAGCGGGTGCGGTTCAGGGTCTGGAGGGCCGCCCGCAGGAGCTGCGGGACCGGGGCCGAGCCGCCGGAGGCGATGGCCGCCTCCGCCTGGGGGGTGACCGCCGTGACGGCCTCCTCGGCCTCCCGGGAGGCGTAGCCCAGGCCGATGAGGGCCGCCGCCAGTTGTTCCGTCCACGGCGCCGGACCCGCCGCCACGGGGGCGCGCTGCGCGCCCACCAGCGGTGCGCCCAGCTTGTCCTTCAGTTCGAGCAGCAGCTTCTGGGCGCCCTTCTTGCCGATGCCCGGGACCGCCGTGAGGGATTTCTCGTCCCCGGTCGAGACCGCCAGGCGCAGCGCGTCCGGGCTGTGCACCCCGAGCATCGCCTGCGCCAGGCGCGGCCCCACCCCGCTCGCCGTCTGCAGCAGTTCGAAGACCTGCCGTTCGTCGTCGTCGGCGAAGCCGTACAGCGTCAGCGAGTCCTCCCGTACGACCAGGGACGTGGCCAGCCGTGCCTTCTCCCCCATCCGCAGGCCGGCGATGGTGTTCGGCGTGCAGTGCACGGCCATGCCCACCCCCGCGACCTCGATCACGGCCAGGGTGGGGGCGAGCGCGGCGACGGGGCCGCTGACGAAGGCGATCATGAGGGGCGGCCTTTCGAGGCGTGCAGGGCGACCGCCTGCTGGAGGCGGTTCTGGGCGGGGGCCCGCCAGATGTGGCAGATGGCGAGGGCGAGGGCGTCCGCGGCGTCGGCCGGCTTGGGCGGGGCGGACAGCCGCAGCAGCCGGGTCACCATCGCACCGACCTGCGCCTTGTCGGCCCGGCCGGAGCCGGTGACGGCGGCCTTGACCTCACTGGGAGTGTGCAGGGCGACCGGTATCCCGCGGCGCGCGGCGCACAGCATGGCGACGGCGCTCGCCTGGGCGGTGCCCATCACGGTGCTGACGTTGTGCTGGCTGAACACCCGCTCCACGGCGACGACTTCGGGCCGGTGCTCATCGAGCCACTCCTCGATGCCCTGCTCGATCGCGACGAGCCGGTTCCCCAACTCCGCGTCCGCGGGCGTCCGTACGACCCCCACCGCGAGCATGGTCAGCGGGCGGCCGGCGACACCCTCGACCACGCCGACACCGCACCGGGTCAGCCCCGGGTCCACGCCGAGTACGCGCACGCCTCCCACTCTCCTTCGACAGCCAGTGCGTGCAGGCTAACCGGTGGCACTGACAAAGCGGCGGGCCGGCGGGGTGTGTCCCCGCC